>JAIFLV010000165.1 GCA_020048895.1 Rhodoferax sp.
AAGGTGCTGGGTGTGCTGGAGGAGCCCGAGAGGGTGACGGCATAGACCAGATCGGTGCCCTCAAGCACCGTGGGACTGCTGATGGAGGTGATCAGCAGTTCTGCCTGATAGGGATGTGTAGTGGTGGCAATGATGGTGTTACCATGGCTATCGACGCCGGTAACGCTGGCGTCGATGGCTTTGTCCGGGTCGATGGCAAGGACGCGTCCTGGAACATCAATGCTGAAAGTGTTGCTTGTACTCACTGTCCCCGTAAAGGTAGATCCGTTAATAGTGAGGGTCACCGTATCGCCCGGGCGAATGTCTCCTGTGACCGAGCCAGTCGCTGGTACGGTGGTTCCGCTTTCCGCCGCATTCAGGATGTTGTCCGGTGTAACCGGATCAACAGTAATCTGAGCAGTCACATTGTCCGACGTCGCAATAACTTGTGATGTCTGAACTTCATCGCTGACGGTGTTGGCAATACGTTCGATCCCAAGGGGTGTGACGCCTTCTTGAATGCGCAGCAATCGAACAAAACCGTGTGAATCTCCGCCATCGCCACCAGCGAGTCCGGCTGCTGTTGCTTCCAGTTGCGTTGATAAATCACCACCTTCAGCAATGATCTTCGCTACCGCCGCAGTGCCGCTGTTGAGCTCCTTGAGCGCTGCCTCGGCCTTGTCCACTGGCGCTGTTCCAAGCAACGTGGCATCGATCAGTAGTTCTCGCCCGGACGTAATGGCAATGCTCTGTCCATTGGGAAGTGCCAGCTCGAGTCGGGTACCGTCTTCGGTAACCACTTTCTGACCTTCTTGAACTTCGTCACCCAAGCGAAGTGCTACCCGTGTGCCATCGGCTTTGACAACCCATGCATTTCCTTGCAGAACACTAACGACCCCACGCGCTTGAGCGGAAACTTCACTTGTAGCCATAAACACCTCTTAGTTACACGGACGGTAAGAATAGAGATGAATATAGTGGGATATGTCTCGGCGGTGTATTGTCCTTAAGTACAGGTGCAGTGCTCAGGCGGATCAGTGGATACCATGCACGCGCAGTGCTAGTTGAAGCCTATCCGTGATGTTGAGTTTTTGAAACACCGTTCCAAGGTGCGCTTTGACGGTCCGCTCTGTGATCGTGCACTGCTTGGCAATCGCCAAATTGGCGGCCCCGTTTGCTGCCAGGATGGCAACTTGGCGCTCCCTGGGGGTCAGGTCGGTTGCCCAATCCACAGTTGTATTGGGTGGCGTTTGGGCTGCACGGTTAACCTTGTAGAGCAAACGCTGCATGAGGCTCTTTCCAATCCAGAAATTGCCTGAATGTACGACCTCCTGAACCCTTCGCAATGTTGCAACGTCAGAATAGGCGTGGCAATACCCCATAAAGCCGTAATCCAGCAGTTCCATCGCTTCGTCGTCTGATGGGCTAGAACTGCACGCCACGGCTGAACACTGATTGCGACGAATCCATTCGGACCAATCACCGTTGGGGGCTGGGTAAATTTGCGCATGTGCCAGGTCCATCCAGATGACAGAGCTTGCCAGTGCAGGTAGTTGTATTGCTTTTGCAAGACTGTCTACTAATGTGGAACCCCTTGCACCGAAGGCCTTCCTCCAGTGCGCCCCAAGCCCTTCGTCATGGGTAACCAAAATAACATGACTATCTGCTTTCATCGCTCCGTCATCGCGTTGGACTTGGCTCGTAGGATCGGCTTCATCAGATAGGATAGTACCGACTTTTTCCCGGTCAGAATGTCCACCTCTGCCACCATGCCGGGAATGATTGGCAATTGACGCGGTCCAATGCTGGTGGATAAGGTGCGTACGCGAACCAGAAAGAAAGCATTGCCTTTTTCGTCCAGGACCGTATCTGCCGAGATGTGCTCCAGAGTGGCCTCCAAACCTCCATAAGTTGCAAAGTCGTACGCCGTAAATTTGACCAATGCCTTCTGCCCGGGACTCAGGAAGGCAATGTCACGGGGAAGCACACGTGCCTCTAGCAGCAACGCGTCGTCTGATGGCACCACTTCAATCAGGTCCTTGCCTGGCTGTACCACTCCGCCGACCGTGTTGACTTTCAGTTGTTTGATCGTGCCGTTCACCGACGACCGTATTTCGGTTTGTTTGACACGATCCTGTAAGGCAGTACTGCCTTCGGTGAGTGCATTGATTTTGGCATTGGTCTCGCTCAGTTCAGAACGCGCAATGTTTCGGAATGTCAGCTCGATTTCCTGCAGCTTTCGGTTGGCCTCGGCGATAGCCGACTCGAGCCTGGGTATATCGGAGTTGGCGCTATCGCGCTCTCCCCGGTAGCGCGCCACATCGCGCTCCAGACGGAGCAGTTCCACGTCCGAAATGGCGCCAGACTTGGCCAGTGGACGGGTCATTTCCAGCTCACGCGCTGTCAGGTTGTAGCTTTGTGACGCCTGTTCCCGCCGCGCACGAACCGAGACAAGTTCCTGCGTGCGCTGGGATGCTTGCTGCCTGGCAACACCCATGGTGGCGTCGAGTTCTTCGCGTCGCGATTCAAACAGCGCCTTCTCCTGCGCGACAATTTCAGGGGCTTCTGTGACCACCTCGGGTGGTGGCAAAAAGCGGGTTCCCTCCGCCAGTGCGCGCAGGCGAGCACCCTTGGCGAGTAATGAAAGATACTGTGAACGGTTCTCGCGCAGAGACGACACCATGCGCGTGGCATCAACCTTCAATAGCAAATCCCCCACTTTGACCGCTTGCCCCTCCCTCACCAGAATTTCGGTCACCATGCCACCATCCAGACTCTGCAAGACTTGAACTTGCCTAGAGGGGATGACCTTGCCTTCACCACGGGTCACTTCGTCGAGCACGGCGAAATGTGCCCAGAGAGTCATAACTACAACGGTGATCCCTATGGCCCACACCAAAACCCTTGCACCACGAGGTGTTTCCTCGGCAATAGCCCAGTCTGCGTTCCGGTCGAAGTCGTCATCGATTTCCCTTTGCGACCCACTCAGTGCATTGGAAATCTGATCAAAGCGGCGCGAACACTTTTGGTAAAAACGCGACCAGATGTCGGCAATCCAATGCTTCTTGTCGTCAGCGGGAGTCATCACGCAGCCCTGCCCACTCGGCCTTTTTGCAGGGCTTCAATCACTTGCTGCTTGGGACCATCGGCCATTACCTGGCCGTTGTCAATCACGATCAATCGGTCAGCCAAGTCCAAAAGGGATGTTCGGTGTGTCACCAGAATGACCGTCTTGCCCTTCGTGAAACGGGCCAAGCGTGTTTTGAGCAAGTCCTCACTTTGGTGGTCCATATTGCTGCTTGGTTCGTCGAGCAATAGCATGGGTGAGTCGTTGAGTACGGCGCGGGCAATACCAACCGCTTGACGCTGTCCTCCTGACAATGATTCGCCGCGCTCCCCAATCAACATGTCAAAGCCACGTGGATGGCGGTTGGCAAACTCCGTGACCCCAGCAACCTCGGCCGCCACCAGAACGTCCTGGTCACTAGCAAACGGCGAGCCCAGAGCGATGTTCTCCTTGAGAGTTCCATAGAACAGATTGACATCCTGGGAAACAAAACTCGCGGCCCTGCGCAGCTCCGCCGGGTCGATCTGCCGCATGTCAATACCGTCGATCAATATTGCTCCCTCGGTGGGTTGGTGCAAACCAAGAATCAACCGCTGCAACGTCGACTTTCCCGAGCCAACGCGTCCGATGAAGGCAACTTTCTCGCCGGGTTGAATCTTGAATGACACTTTGTTCAGGGCTGTTTGTTGCGTTCCCGGATAGGAGAAAGTGACGTTACGAAACTCGATCGCGCCTTGAAAACTCGACCGGTGCAGGAATGCATAGTCCTGTGGACGCTCTGGCTCAGTCTGCATGTGTTTTTCTATGGATGCCAGTCCACTTTTCGCGCCGTGGAACTGCATCAGCAAACCTGCAACCTGACCGAACGGCGCCATGGCGCGACCCGAAAGCATGGAGGCTGCGATGATGCCGCCCATGGTGACCCGGTTGTCGATCAGCAGGTAAACGCCCACTATCACAACGGTCACGGAGACGAGTTGCTGCAACACTTGCGCAATATTCATTGTCGTCGTGGACAGCAGCTTGAGTTTGGTGCCATTCTGCGCCAGAAACACCGTCGACTGTTCCCACTTGCGTTGAAAGATACTTTCAGCCACCATGAACTTTACCGTTTCGATGCCCACCAGACTTTCCACCAACGTTGCATTTCGCTGAGACGTGGCACGCTGGGTAATGTCCACCAGTTCTTCCATCTTTTGTTGTACAACAAAAGAAGTCAGAAGCAGGAAAGTAATGCAAACCAAAGGTGGCACCACCAGCCATGGCGATATCCAGGCAATGGCGGCAAAAAATACAAAAACAAAGGGCAGATCAACCAGCGTCGTTACCGTCGCAGAAGCGACAAAATCGCGCACCGATTCAAACGCGCGCAAATTGGCAGCAAACGAACCCACCGATGCGGGTCTGTCCGCCATACGCAAGCCGAGCACGCGTTCCATGATTTTTGCCGACAAGGTAACGTCAATGCGCTTGCCTGCTGTGTCCAGAATATAGGCGCGCAGTGTCCTCAATACGGTGTCGAAAACCATCATGAGAAGTACGCCAATGGACAAAACCCACAGCGTTTCCTCGGCACGATTGGGCACAACGCGGTCGTACACCGTCATGGAGTACATCGGCAGAGCCAGCGCAAACAAATTAATCAGCAAGGCAGCGATGAGTCCATCACGGTAAAGGCGCCAGTTTTGGAATACGACTCCCCAAAACCAGTGACGCGCCCTGATCGTTCCTTCACTGGGTGAACGCGCGTCAAAGTTGAAGATGGGACGAACAAAGAACACAATTCCCGCAAACTGCGCTTCCAGTTCGGAGCGGGACAACACGTTGGAAGACTCTCCATTCTCCGGAAATCGAACCCGGGCATCTCCCGTGTGCAGCCACTCCAGAAGGATGCAAGCCTGGTTGCCTTTCAACAGCAAGATTACAGGTAACAGTGCCGGACGGATGTCGGGCAGCGACCGGCGGGCGAGTTTGGCCGTCAGACCTGCCCGCGCGGCGGCGCGGGGCAAAAGGGCGGGCGTCAGGCAACTACCTTCCAGCGGCAATCCGGAAGAAAGCGCTTCTGGAGTGGTAGCGATGCCAAAAATCCGGGCCACAGCCACGACGCTGTCGAGCAACGGATCAAAGCGCGCGCTGTGCTCGCCGATTCTCCATGAATTGGACTGGGCCGATTCTTCACCAACTGCCATCGAAAACTCCAGGCATTATTTCGTGCAGATCATGGGTGTGTTACAAAATGCGCTCATCGGACCCCAGAAGGTCCAACGCGCCAGATATCCGACTACGCAGACCCTTGCGCAGCAATAGTTTCCTTTGTGCCGCATCTGGTAAATCGGTGTGACGGATGACTCCTTTTCCAATCAACGTATCAATCAAATCCTCGAGCACACGAACAAATCCGGCATCCACAGCCTCAAACCCGGGGTTGGTGGTCGACTGACCGAAAAACGCCACGACTTCTGGCTCCAGCACTGCCTGTGGCTCAATGCCTGGCACCGGAACACGTGATACCGAGAGAATCGTCCCATCGGAATTACGGACAACATAAAACATGGACTTTGGTTAACCCTAGGCAGTGGGGTGGAGGCATTGGATGTTGAGGAATAGTAACACCCAAATGGCTGGCCTGTATGGCGCTGGACCCTGTTGACGACGGCGCCCTCGGGTTGGCAAAGTTCGCCGCAACCAGCGCGCTACTTTGCGACAATTGCACCATGGCAAAGCATGTATCTGAGACACCGGCAACGCAGTTTCTTAAGGCACACAAAGTGTCTTTCACCGAACATCCGTACGACTACCTGGAGCATGGCGGTGCACTCCACAGCGCCCAGGTTCTGGGCCATGACCCGTTTAGCGTGGTCAAGACGCTCATCATGCAGGACCAGGATGCAAAGCCGCTGGTGGTACTGATGCATGGCGATCGCAAAGTCTCCACCAAAAACCTCGCGCGCCAGATTGGAGCCAAGTCAGTGGAGCCTTGTTCACCCGAAGTCGCTAACCGCCATAGCGGCTACCTTGTTGGTGGAACATCGCCCTTTGGCACCCGGCGGGCCATGCCTGTATATATAGAGGACAGCATCCTGAGTCTGCCGAGGATCCTCATCAATGGAGGGCGCCGTGGTTATCTGGTTGGGATCGATCCCGCGGTGTGCACCGAATTGCTGGGAGCAAAGGCGGTACAGTGTGCGCTCAAGGATTGAAGCGCCGCATCAGAATTTGCGCCAGGAGAAAAACACACAATGTCCATTACGACCATGTACCCCCTCTTTGCAACGCTGGCAGCCTATCTGCTGGGGTCGCTGTCATTTGCGGTCATCGTCAGCCATACATTTGGCCTGAATGATCCTCGCACCTATGGAAGCAAAAACCCGGGAGCGACCAATGTGTTGCGGTCCGGCTCCAAGGCGGCAGCCATCGTGACCCTGCTCCTGGACGCAGCGAAGGGTTGGCTGCCTGTAGTGCTGGTACGGTGGTATGGCAAACCCTACGGACTTGAGGATGGCTCGGTCGCTTTAGTGGGACTCGCGGCCTTTGCAGGACATCTTTTCCCAGTGTTCTTCCGCTTTGCAGGTGGAAAGGGGGTGGCAACAGCCTTGGGCGTACTGGTGGGGATCAGTTGGATACTGGGTCTGGCGGTGGGGGCAACATGGTTACTCGTGGCCTATTTCTTTCGTTTCTCATCCCTGGCCTCGCTTGCAGCGGCCGGATTCGCGCCGGTCTATTACCTGTTCGGCGACGGTGAGGCCTGGTACATGAACAAGTGGATTCTTGTGTCCGTTGCCATCATGGCCGCATTGCTGTTTTGGCGTCACGCAGAAAACATCAATCGATTGGTCAAGGGCACGGAGTCCAAACTGGGTGCAAAGAAGGCCTGACATGAGTTTCGCAGGCAGTTAGCGCGCCTGCGCTTGAGCGCCCAGTTGGAGAATGTGAAAGTGGTTCAGGTGTGCGCGCACAGCCGACGCGGCAAGGGCCGAGCGGATGCCTGGTGGACCATAGGCTGTAGCATGCAGCCGCGGTGTGGCAAGCAATTCACCATTGGCGCCGCCGACCAGAGCGACATACGGCTGGTTGGCTTTGCTGCTGCGCCGTAAAACCACGGCAAGTTCATCGTCGTCCATTCGAACATAGGTTCCTGGAGGGCACAAGCCAACCGCTGTTACCAGAGCATGTCCAACGGCATCTGTTTTTGCCGATGCGTTGGCCATGATCGATCTGGCTGATTCAGTTGCACTGCGGCCAGCACGCGACATGCGCGGGCTGATCATGGCGGCGTACCGATCGACCACCTTCAGTATCCGGGTCAATCTGGTGGCGACGGGCACCAGTCGGAAATCGGCTTTGTCGATGGCATCGTCATGGTGCGAAGAAACGATGTCCAGCCAAAGCTCGTCTGCGACACCCAGATTTGCGAGCATCAGCGAGCCTTTGGCGGAGTGCACGCGAATGGCATCTTTTTGAACTTGGGAAGGCTTTTCCACTTGGCTTGCCAATTCGTCCTGCAACGTGGTCATCGCAATATTCATTGTCAGAGCTGCATGTACCAGGCTGTCGCGTTCCTTGGGTGCTGTACCAAGTTCGGAGGCGATAAGGTGGCAAAGCGTTGCGCATACCAGAGCGTGTGAAGCACTGTAGCCCACGGGGGAATTGCTCGCCAGCTGAAACAGCAGGTACAGCCCGATGTCGGGGTCGCGAATCAGCAGGCCCTGCATCCAGCGGTCGTATTGCACCACCCGATGCACGAATTCCTGCGTGCTGGCTGGATTGGACAAAATGACTCCCAGACCCGACTCGAGGTCGGACCACTGCCCCAAGAGGTCCTCGTATTCGTTTTCGCTCTGGATGACTTCCGACACGACGCACCAGCCGATTCGAAAAGCTCTTAATCCCGAAAGTTATTGAAACTCAAGGGAACTTCGGTAATGTCCTTCTTGATCAGGGCCATCGCGGCTTGCAGGTCGTCACGCTTTGCGCCAGTGACCCTAACGGCATCACCCTGAATAGCTGCTTGAACCTTGAGCTTGCTGTCCTTGATCAGACGCTGGATCTTCTTGGACATGTCGGACTCAATGCCATTGCGCACCTTGATGACCTGCTTGACCTTGTCTCCGCCCATTTTCTGCACATCGCCCATGTCCAGAAAACGCACATCAACGCTGCGTTTGGTGAGCTTGTTGCGCAAAACGTCTTCAATCTGGGTGAGCTGGAAATCGGCATCTCCGATCAGCGTGATTTCCTTGTCCTTGATTTCAATACTGGCACTGGTTCCCTTGAAATCAAAACGGGTGGCAATCTCCTTGGCGGTGTTATCCACCCCGTTCTTGACCTCGACCAGGTTAGCTTCACATACGGTATCAAAAGACGGCACAGCAGTACTCCATGGGGCAATGAGACAATCCCGCCATGTTAGTCGAGAAAAACGTCCCGCTCCAGCCCCTCAATACCTTTCATATTGTTGCCAAGGCGCACGCCTTGGTGCGCATTCGTCAGGAAGATGACCTGCGTGCAGTGATTGCAGACCCGCTTTGGCGCACTGAAGCAAAACTGGTGCTGGGTGGCGGTAGCAACATGGTGTTGACCGGTGATGTCAAACCACTGGTACTCAAGGTCGAAATCAAGGGAATGCGTCTGGTCGGCGAGTCGTCCAAAGCGTTCATTGTCGAGGCAGGTGGCGGGGAAAACTGGCATGAATTCGTCGTCTGGACCTTGAAGCAGGGATATCCGGGGCTGGAAAACATGGCGCTCATTCCTGGAACCGTTGGCGCAGCTCCCGTGCAGAATATTGGCGCCTATGGTGTGGAACTGCAAGACCGGTTTGATACGTTGGACGCCATGGATTTGAACACCGGCCAGGTCTTCACCCTCAACGCCGCCCAATGCGCCTTTGGTTACCGCGATTCTGTTTTCAAGCATGGAGGCACACAAAGTGATGGTGCGCACCAGAGCCTCGGGCTCAAGGGCAGGGCGATGATCCTGCGCGTACGGTTTGCCCTGCCCAAGATCTGGAAGCCGGTTTTGGGGTATGCCGATATCGAGAAGAAGATGTCCGAACAGGCCTGCACTACACCCACAGCGCTACAGATTTTCGATTGGGTCTGCGCCATTCGCCGGGCTAAATTGCCCGATCCTGCCATCATTGGAAACGTGGGCAGCTTTTTCAAGAACCCTACGGTTTCGCTGGAACAATGCGCCGACATCATTGCCCGCGACCCCAAGGTGGTGCACTACCGCATGGACGATGGCACAGTGAAGCTTGCGGCCGGGTGGCTGATCGATTCCTGTGGCTGGAAGGGCAAGACAGTGGGGCAGGCGGGCGTGTATGAAAAACAGGCGCTGGTGCTGGTGAACAAAGGCGCTGGTGTGGACGGCGCCGGGGCCACGGGCGGTGAAGTCATGACCCTGGCGCGTGCCATACAGACCAGCGTGTACGAGCGATTTGGCATCCGCCTAGAGATTGAACCGGTGGTGGTATGAAAAGTGTTGCTGTTCTGGGTGGTACGGGTTTCGTCGGTCAACAGGTTTGCAGGCTGTTGGTGGCGCACGGCTGGACGGTCACCGTTCCGACACGCCAGCGTTCGCTAGTGTCACCCATTGGTGGCGTTGCGCTGCGCGAAGTCGATGTGCACGATGGGGGTGCCTTGTGCCAGTTGGTCGCGGGGCTCGATGCGGTGATCAACCTGGTAGCCATCCTGCATGGCGATTCAGCGTTGTTTGAATCTGTGCATGTCACATTGCCACAGTCTCTGGTCATGGCCTGTGTGCAGCAGCGTGTCACCAGGGTTGTACACGTCAGCGCGCTGGGTGTAGACGATGTGCAGCCGCAAAGTGGTCCATCGGAATACCTGCGCAGCAAAGGGCGCGGTGAGGCAGTGCTGCTGCATTCACCACAGGCAGCGGGACTGGATGTCACTGTCCTGCGCCCAAGCGTCATTTTTGGCGCGGGTGACAAATTTCTCAACATGTTTGCCAAATTGCAGGCCGCGTTCCCGGTGATGCCTTTGGCAGGAGCCCAAGCAAAGTTTCAGCCGGTGTGGGTGGACGATGTGGCCCTGGCCGTAGTGCGATCGTTGGAGCGTGCTCCCGGCGCTGCGGCGCGGGCAGCGCTACCGCGTGTCATCGAAGCCTGTGGGCCTACTGTGTACACACTGGCCGATCTGGTGCGCCTGTCGGCGCGTCTCAGTGGCGTGCGCGGCGGCGCGGGACGACCTGTGATTGCCTTGCCGCAATGGATGGCCCGTGTGCAGGCGAGTTTGATGGAACTGGCACCGGGTGAGCCCCTGATGAGTCGCGACAACCTCGACTCCATGAAGGTAGACAATGTGGCCAGCGGCACGGTGCCTGGTTTGGAAGCACTCGGTATTGCACCGGCGCAGCTGGAGCCCATTGCGGCACAGTATCTCAGTAAAAGGTAGTGTTTCTCAGGCCGGTGTCGAATGGTCTGGGGATTCGGCGAGAAGTTGTTCCAGACGTTGCAGAAAAAGTTGCACGTCGTAGCCGTCCACCAGGGCGTGGTGCACATACACGGCCAGCGGCATCCGCATCCGCTCTCCCTGGAGTGTGCACTTTCCAACACTAATTAATGGTACGCCAGCAGAGTCACCATAACGCCGCGCATTGGTAAGACCGGTGAATGCCACTCCTGGAAGCGTCGAGAAATAGATCAAGTCATTGCGCCCGGATGTCTCCTGCAGGCACAGGCCATTGGCGCTGCGCACCCGCTCCATGGCCGCAGTGGCGCTGGCTGCGTATGTGTCAAAGTGGGGCGTGTATTCAATCAGGCAAAAACCAAATGTGTGGTCCGCGCGGGCAATGGTGGGGCCGGAATGGATGGTGGTGTAGACCACAACGGAGTTGGATTCCATGCGGTATCGCATGGCGGTGGTTTCATTCACGGCACGGAGGATGTCGTGCAGATAGGTCAGGAAGAAAGAGTTGCCAGTGTGTTTGCACCTGCGGTATGCGGCGGTGCAATCCATCTGCACCATGACCCCGTGGTATGGTTCGTCGTATCCCCGGAAGAATTCGAAATGCTCGCGGCGATTCCATTGGGCCAAGTCGATGGTCTTTTTCATGCTTTCATGCTGTGCGTAAAACGTTGCCTTGGGCTATTATTCCGCGCTTTGCCACAAGCGAAAAACCTCATTGACACTTCACAAGGAAACTTCCATGTCCGACAAATCGCTTTTCGAGTCTGTAGCAATGGGCTCAATGACGCTCAGCAATCGGTTGGTCATGAACCCGATGACACGCAGCCGTGCCGATGCCGATGCCGTCCCTACTCCCATCATGGCAACCTATTATGGTCAGCGCGCGAGTGCGGGGCTGATCGTGACAGAAGGCATCGCACCCAGCGCCAACGGTAAGGGTTACGCCCGCATTCCGGGTCTCTGGAACGACGCCCAGGTGCAAGCCTGGAAGCCGGTCACCGCTGCAGTGCACGCCAGGAATGGAAAAATCTTTGCACAACTGATGCACACCGGGCGCGTGAGCCATGTGGCCAATATGCCTTCTGCTGCCAAAGTGGTAGCGCCTAGTGCGGTAGCCCTAGCGGGGCAAATGTATACCGATGCCCAGGGCATGCAGGACTACCCTGTGCCAGAGGCAATGACCGATGCGGACATCGCGCAGGCCAAGTCGGAGTTTGTCCAGGCTGCGAAGAATGCCATTGCCGCTGGGTTTGATGGCATTGAACTGCATGCAGCCAATGGCTATTTGCTCGAACAGTTCCTCAGCCCCGACACCAACCGGCGCACAGACGCCTGGGGTGGGAGCATCGACCAACGCATCCGTTTCGTGGTGGACGTTGCGCGGGAAGCAGTCGCCGCAATTGGGGGCGATAAAGTGGGTATCCGCATTTCGCCGTACGGCACCAATTCCGGTATGGGCACGTATCCTGAGGTGGATGAGACCTACCTCAAGCTTGTAACTCAGCTCGCAGACGCAGGTCTGGTTTACGTGCATCTGGTCGACCATGTTGGGCTTGGAGCGCCGGCGGTTCCGCTTGCATTCAAGCAGGCGCTGCGCAAGGCCTGGCCGCGCACCTTCATCATTGGTGGCAGCTTTGATCAAGCCTCTGGGCAACAGGCGGTGGCAGATGGACTCACCGATCTGGTGGGCATGGGGCGCAACTTCCTGTCCAACCCGGATTTGGTGGAGCGCATGCAAAAAGGCCTGCCCCTGGCCGCGCCGGACTTCAACACCTTCTTTACCCCGGGAGAGAAGGGCTATACGGATTACCCCGTGGCAGGCTGAGACTGGCGGTCGGGCGACCAGACCACGGAGTTAGCGCAGGCGTGCGCCCGTGAGGCGCGGCTACACCCTACTGGAAGAAGTGGAGGTCAGGCATTCGGTGTACGGTTCATGGAAATGGAGCACGTTGGCCGACATTTGTTATCCTCAGCGCCCGAATACATTGGACCCCTATGAACATGCTCTGCCGGACTGCCATTGTGTTTGCGCCAAAGACGGTTTTCGCCATCTTTTTGCTTGCAGTCCATTCGATGGTCGCGGCCGCGGCATCTGGGTCGCCCATTGAATTTACCGCCACGGAAAAGGCCTATATCGCGCAGGTTGGCAGCGTCAGGATGTGCGTTGACCCCGACTGGGCACCGTTTGAGCGCATCAACTCACAAGGCCAGCATGAGGGCATTGCCGCTGATCTGGTTCAACTGGTCGCCCAGCGCGTGGGGCTTCGCATCGAACTGCTGCCCACCAAAGACTGGGAGGGGAGCCTGGCCGCTTCCAAGGCCAAACGCTGCCAGATCATGAGCTTTTTGAATCAAACGCCCGATCGCGATGCCTGGTTGATTTTTACCGACCCCATTTTCTTCGACCCCAATGTGATCATCACGCGCGAAGAGCACGGCTTTGTTGCCGACCTCAAAGGCCTGCAAGGTGAA
>JAIFLV010000104.1 GCA_020048895.1 Rhodoferax sp.
TATGCTCGGGATTCATCTCCATAGGGCACTTATGAAATCCAGGAAAAATCTCTTGTTGCAAGCACCACGTTCTCTGTTGGCAATGCTGCTCGCGGCTACCCTCGTTGGCGGCTGTGGCGGCAATGAAATCGAAGCCACGCCTTTGGCCATGACCCTGTCCAGGATCGGTGGCTTGGGCAGCGGCCAGCTCGGTGCTTCTGAAATCACCGCCTACGACAGCCAGTCCAAAAGACTCTTTGTTGTCAATGGCGCAAACGGCTCGCTCGATGTGGTGGACCTCGCCGATCCCACGAACCCGGCCGTGATTCAAACTGTTACTACTGCAACCTTTGGGGGCGGCGTCTTCAACAGCGTGGCGGTGTACGATGGGCTGGTGGCCGTTGCGGTAGAAGCAGCACCGAAAACCAGTGCGGGAAAAGTTGCCTTCTACGATGGAAATAACCTTTCCCTGCTGCACGCGGTGTCCGTCGGCTCCCAGCCTGATATGCTGACTTTCAGCCCCGACGGCAGGTTCGTCATTACGGCCAATGAAGGTGAGCCCAACAGTTACGGCGCAGCAGACTCCATCGACCCGGAAGGCTCCATCAGCGTCATCACCGTGAACCGGGGTTCAACGCCCACGGTTGCCACCGCCGACTTCAAGGCCTTCATTGGCCAGGAATCCTCCTTGCGCAGTCAGGGTGTGCGCATCTATGGTCCTGGCGCCAACGCAGCACATGATCTGGAGCCGGAATACGTTGCCGTAACCGAAGACAGCACAACAGCCTACGTCACCTTGCAGGAGAACAATGCGGTGGCCATCGTCGACCTGGCGACGGCCAAGGTCACTGCCATCAAGCCTCTGGGCTTCAAGGACCACAACGTAGCAGGGATGGGTCTGGACGCCAGCGACGAGGATGGTGGCACCAACACCAACAGCGGCACGCCAGCGGTCAAGATCATGACCTACCCGGTCAAGGGCATGTACCAGCCCGATGCGATTGCCTCTTACACCGTTGCCGGGCAGTCCTACTTCATTACCGCCAACGAAGGCGAAGCGCGTTCCGACTGGCCGGGCTACGACGACGAAACCCGCGTGCGCGCGCATTGCTCGGCCGGGCTGGACCCCAGTGTGTTCCCCGACGCGGCCAACCTCATTCTGGACTCCAACCTGGGTCGCTTGCGTATCACATCCAACCCCAATGGTGGAAGCACTGGCAAGAACGCCAGCGGGCAGTGCACGGAACTCTGGAGTTTCGGGGCGCGCTCGTTCACCATCTGGAACAAGGACATGGTCCGTGTCTTTGACTCGGGCGATCAGATCGAACAACGCACCAGTGCGTTGGCAACAGCCAAGTTCAATGCAAGCCACGACAAAGACACGCTCGACGGTCGCAGCGCCGCCAAAGGCCCGGAACCCGAGGGCGTCGCGATTGGCAAAATTGGTGACAAAACCTTTGCCTTTGTGGGACTTGAGCGTATCGGTGGCGTCATGGTCTACGACGTGACTAACCCCACGGCACCGGTCTTTGTCACCTATTTCAACAATCGGGCCACCGCTGGTACGGCATTGACCGGCGACCGGGGTCCCGAAGGAGTTCTCTTCGTTCCTGCGGCAAAGTCACCAAACGGCAAGCCACTGTTGATCGTGGGCAATGAAACCAGCGGCACCACGGCTATCTTGCAGCTGAACCTGACGTACTGAGCTGTATCGGGGCCAGTTCCGTATGCTTGCCTGTCAAGCGTACGATCTGGGTTGCTTCTGATTTGATAGCTTGCAGCGCTTGATAAACGGGCGCTGCAGGCCTTTTCATTGTGAAGTTTGCAGCACACAGGCTCGGTCAGGAATACGATACAGCCCCACTAGCGGCGACAGTGACAGTCTTGCCCGTCACGGCAACATAGGACTTTGACTTGATCGTGTCCACAAACACGTACTCGCCTTTGACCGACGCAGTGGTAGCTGTGATCAGCAGGTACCCACGGCGAATGGAGTCGACATAGTTGAGGTCATCCACCAACCCAAGACCTGTACCCTGTACTCCGGGTGCCACGGCGGTACCGTCCAATGAGCTTGCAAGTCCGCCCAGTCCGGCACTTTCAAAACCAGGCGATGTGACCGACGAGCCTGCAAATTCGAAGCCGACTTTTTCACCTGCCAGAGTTGTGACGTTGGCGAACCATGCGTTGTGGGAGTCGCCGGAAAGGGTTATGAGCTTCTTGCCCTGCGCTTTGACGGTTTGCAGAATGGTTTCGCGCTGGATCGGATAGCCATCCCAGGCATCGAGGTTGTAGGGAAGGCGCGGGTTGGTGCTGGTGCCAACCAGTCCGACCTGGGTAGGAGTGCGGGCCGCCGACGGAGTCGCCTTGGCGGTCAGGAAGTCGGAGATGGCTTTGAGCACGGCCTGCTGGTTGGCTGCAGTGGGGCTGACCGTGGCAGTTGCCTGGGCTTGCAGAACGCTGGCTGGAAACCACATACGCGCCATGATGTCCTGATTGCCCAGGATCTGCCAGGTGGCGGTCGATGCGGCCATCCCACTGGTCAGCCAGCTTTGCTGCGTGGTGCTCATCATGCGGTGGGTCGCATCCGAGCCGGA
Source organism: Rhodoferax sp. (assembly GCA_020048895.1). GTDB lineage: Bacteria > Pseudomonadota > Gammaproteobacteria > Burkholderiales > Burkholderiaceae_C > Allorhodoferax. The sequence goes on from JAIFLV010000104.1 coordinate 2,577, forward strand.
TGTGAGTGCGGTGACGTAGCGGCCGATACCGCCATCGGCATCACCGTAGCCGTCGTACTGCTTGTCGCGTCCTTCGATGCGCGTATCGAGCATGTGCAGCGTGAAGATATTGCCAAAGTCGAAGCGACGGTAGATTTTGAACAGATTGCTGGCATCCGGTGTGCGGATGGGCATCCACTCGTGGTACACGCGAGCGGCAATGGCCTTGCGCGCACTCCAGCTGCCTTGGGTGGTGCTGTTGTGGTTTTCGGCCCCGTCCATCCACGCATTGTTGGTGAATTCGTGGTCGTCCCAGACAGTGATCCAGGGCATGGCGGCGTGCAATGCCTGCAGCTGGGGATCAGACCGGTACAGCGCGTAGCGAGTGCGGTAGTCCTCCAGGCTGACAATGTCGTTGGCGGGTGCCGTGACACGCCCCAGAGCCACTGCTTCGGAGTTACCGAATTTGGACGGGTCAGAGCCGTATTCATAGATGTAATCACCCAAGTGGATGGCGTACTGCGCGCCCGACTTGGCCGCGGCATCATAGGCATTGAAGTAACCCGCGGAATACAGCGTGCACGACATGACGGCAAACTTCACGCTGGTGGCATTGGTAGCGGGAAGTGTACGCGTGGTGCCCACGGGCGACGCGTTTCCGGATCCGTCCATGAATCGATAGAAATAGGTGGCTCCTGCGGTCAGGCCGGTGACATCGACTTTGTTGGTGAAAGCGGTTTCGGCAGTGGAGGTCATGGTGCCGGTGGCAACGATAGCGCTAAACGTATCGGTACTGCTTACCTGCCAGAGCAGCGGCACATTTTCATCGGTACTCGCAATCCTGGCGTGCGTCCAGAGGATGATGCGGTCCGCAAGCGGGTCACCGCTTGCGACACCATATTTGAATTCAGCTGGACCTGGATTGCTGCCACCGCAAGCGACCAACGCGGCTCCCGCCGTAGTAGCTGCTGCAACAACACCTCCCGTTTGAATGAGAAAGGTACGACGATTGGGCGTTTGATTTTGCATGGTCATTCCAGAAGTTACGCCATGCATTGGGAACCTTCACTGTGACGAATCTGTGAAATTCTCGCTTTAGCAACAGCCCGAGAGAAGTGTTCCACCGCTCCGGTTTTCCAGGCCTTCCTGTCCTGCCGATGACTGTGAGTCAGTGAGGGCGGTTGGAAGAAGCATGAGTTCGTTTCACGTATGTGTCACATGTCGCACTTAGCATCCTCGCAAAGATGTGTTTACGGACTTGTAAGAGCGGACTTACCGCTGGTTCGTCGATGTGTGAGGTCTGCGTACTTGCACGGTTGAGACTTTGTCCATGTGCGTCCCATTCTGATTTTTTTGCTGAAGTAGTTGGTTCTGCAATACCAGGACAGCTTTAGCGGAACCACAAAGAGAAGCGAGCTCGCAATGCCAAAAACGTTCTACCTTCTCTTGGCGGTGCAGCTCATTTCTACAGTAGCGGACAACGCATTCTTGATCGTCGCAATTGCCCGGACGATTGAACTGGAAGGTGCCGAATGGCTAATACCAGTTCTAAAGATCGGCTTCACTGTTTTCTATGTCATGTTCGCGCCCATTGTTGGCCCCGTTGCCGATCTAATGCGCAAAGGGCGCGTGATGGTGATTGCCAATCTGCTCAAGGTGTCTGCAATATTGGTGCTCATTTCTGGCGCACATCCACTTATCGCAATCGCTGTGGCCGGTCTTGGGGCAACCATGTATGCACCGGCAAAGTACGGTCTGATTACGGAGCTCTTGCCATCGCATGACCTCGTGGTTGCGAACGGGCTATTTGAGGGTGCTACGGTCACAGCGGTGATTCTGGGAACCGTATTGGGCGGTCTGCTCATCAGTTCCACGATGTTGAACGTTGGCGATTTTGAACCCTTCGCGGACTATGGACTGACACACACACAATTCATTGCGGGCATGTTCGTTTTGCTGATGCTGAATGCGGCGGCGCTAATGCTGAGCTTTTGGGTGGCAGATAGCGGAGCGCGTTATGCAAGGCATTCGTTTCATCCAGTTCAGTTGATTCAGCGCTTTCTCGAGGAGAACATGACCCTTTGGAGTGATAGACAAGGCGGGCTTTCAATGTCCGTTACCTCGTTACTGTGGGGCGTCGGTGCAACTTTGCAACTCATTGTGTTGCGATGGGCAACCGAGTCGTTGGGTCTTCCACTTGCACAAGCCGCCTACTTGCAGGGTGTCACCGCTTTGGGAGTCATCGCTGGGGCAATTGCGGCAAGTCGTACAGTCCCCCTGATGCATGCCACCCGCACGTTGCCCCTGGGCATCGTGATTGGGTGTTTGATACCACTTTTGTTGCTGGTGAAAACGGTCTTAGTGGCTTCGGTCCTTTTGGTGCTTGTAGGTGCGTTGGCAGGATTCTTCGTTGTTCCTATGAACGCCTTGTTGCAGCATCGCGGCCACACCTTGCTTACCGCTGGGCGATCGATCGCAGTACAGGGCTTCAACGAAAACGCGGCAATGCTCCTCATGCTTGGCATTTACGCAATCGCCATTGCGCTGCAAGTACCTTTGTCAACATTGCTGATTGGATTTGGTTTCATAGTGGCATGTCCAATGCTTGTCATCTATGTCATATGGACGAAAAAAGCTGGGGATACAAATCGCAAGATGGCAATCGACAACACGATCTAGCAAACAATCATCAAACTGTCACTATTCATGCGTAGTCTATGGCAGATGAAAAACCTAGATGCACTTGAGGTCGAGTCGTTCACAACGCAGCCAGAGTCACTCCGGATAGCAATTGTGACCGAGACTTTTCCGCCGGAAGTCAATGGCGTGGCCATGACACTGGGTCGAATTGTCGATGGGATCATGGCGCGCGGGCACGCTCTCCAGGTCGTACGACCGCGTCAAACACTTGACACGATCAATGGACCGCGGCCAGGAATCGATGAAGTACTGTCGCGCGGTATCGCTTTGCCTGCCTATGGCGAACTTCAGTTTGGATTGCCAGCAAAGGGCCGCCTGACAAAGCTTTGGAGCGAAAAGCGGCCAGACATTGTCCATGTGGTCACGGAAGGGCCGTTGGGTTGGTCTGCCGTAGCCGCTGCACGAAAGCTGCACTTACCCATTACCAGTTCATTTCATACCAACTTCCAAAGCTACACGCCGCACTATGGAATTGCCTTGTTGAAATCGCCAATCGATTCGTACTTGCGCAAATTGCACAACAGAACTCGTGCGACCCTGGTGCCGACGAAGGCATTGATCAAGGAACTCGAACAACGCGGATACGAAAACCTCGCCTTGTTGTCGCGTGGTGTAGACACGGGCCTGTTCAGTTCGCAGAAAAGGTCCGTTGCGTTGCGTAGCAGTTGGAATGCGGGGCCAGAAGACCTGGTGGTGCTGCTGGTAGGGAGACTCGCGAAAGAAAAGAATGCAGGGTTGGTCGTTTCGGCGTTCCGAGCCATTCAAACGCGTGTTGCCAATGCAAAAATGGTTTTTGTTGGCGACGGACCCATGAAGAAACTCCTGCAAGAGGCATGCCCTGAAGCACACTTCGCAGGCACACGCCGAGGTGAGGATCTGGCGACACACTATGCATCCGCCGATCTTTTCCTGTTCCCCAGTTTGACTGAAACCTTCGGTAACGTGGTTCCAGAAGCATTGGCGAGCGGCCTCGCGGTGGTTGCCTACGATCTGGCCGCAGCAAAGGAACTCATCGAAAGCGGGCGCAATGGAGTCCTTGTCGCAGCGGGCGACGAGTTCGCGTTCGTCAATTCTGCTACAGAGCTTGCGGCACAAAGGTCCCTTTGTGCCGAGATGCGCGGTATCGCTGTGCAAAGCGTTTCTCATTTGGGGTGGGACGCGGTATACGACAGCTTCTTGAAGATCCTCAAAGGCGTCTTGCACAACCACGGCCGAGAATCGGTCTCATCAGCGGACCTTGGAGCGCAGTCAGGTGCCAACCCCCGCGGACAGCAGAGCCTGTCCCATTCGAATATGCGCCCCTTGCTCTAGCCCTTCGCACAGTGAAAACCCTTTGGGGGTTAGAACGATCACCGTGGATCCATGTTGAAACCACCCCATTTCCTGCCCCTTGACCAACTCGGCTTTGCAGTCAATGTCTTTGGCTCCCGCGTACTTCAGGTGAAGCAGAACATCCAGAAAGTGCAACCGAATGCTGGCAACCAAAATCGCTGCGACGGGAACCAATGCGATTTGCTGGTTGGCGAACGGCCCCGTGTTTGCAATCCTGGCCCTTATGAAGGCGCGTTCGTTCTTGCAAAACAGCTTCTCAATTCGTTTCAATGCGATTGGGTTGACGTTCCAAGTATCGCCAGAAAAGTATCGCACCTTCTCTACGGTGCAGTCGTAGGGAGCGTGGAAGCGGTGGTACATGCTGGAAGTCAAGCGCAGCGTCACAAAATATCCATCCCGCCAGACCGAGATGTCCTCATCGTTCCCTACAAGGTCCTCCAGGGCATACGGGAACCCCTTAGCCTGAAACACCTGGGCATCCCGAATCGGGCCACTGGCCCCAATGATTGCGTCCACCGGACTGCTAACTACGTCTTCGCGGGTGTCGAGGGGTCTGCAGCCTTCTCGCAGTTCGCGCGTAAAGCAGTCGTGCATGCTGGTGAACTGTTGCTTCTTCGCTTCGGACAGATCCAGATCGCTAAAAAACTTCCAGATTGCGATCGACGCGTCGCGAACCAGTGGCTGCTCAACTTTGCTGAACCAGCCCATAAAGCGCGTCAGCAGTCTGCGTGGTATCCGGTTCGTCAATAGGAAATTCAAGTCCTCCTGGGTCAACACGGATTGGATGTGGCTGCGAATGCTCATTTTCACCTCAAGAAAAGTAATTCAACTGAAAGGCAGTGACTCGTGATTGATTCGATTACCGCGGAAACTCTGATTTTTTGTGTGGTTGGCGGCGCTGTTGGGCTGGTGGTCCTGCATAAGGCCAAGCGCCGATTGGAACTTTCGCTCGCCAAACATCGCTCATTGGCTGGACACCCGCGCATCGCTAAGCGGATAGCCGCGTTGGTGCCGAACTATTCCTATGACGAGAGTCAGGCTTTTGCCATCGACGGTGCGTCTGCCGAAGTGGTGGCCACACGCAGGGCTGCCTTCGGCGCTTTGGTCGCGCAGTGCCAGCAGCGTTTTGCCAAGAGTCTGACTACAAGTGCCGAGGCAGCCCCTGGGCTGGCTGATCTGCAATTCGTCAGCACGTATCGGGTGCCGTTCCAGTTTCGCAAACTGGTCGAAAAGGGACTTAAGGTCGGTTCCTTTGTCCAGTCGACGTCGGGAGTAACGGTCACCGATCTGGATGGCAATGTCCTCTACGATCTCACAGGCTCCTACGGTGTCAACCTCTTCGGAAACGACTTCTACAAACGTTGCATCGACAGCGGTGCTGATATGGTTCGCGATCTTGGTCCGGTGCTGGGTGCCTACCACCCAGTAGTGATCGACAATGTCCAGCGACTCAAGCGCGTATCCGGCCAAGACGAGATTTCGTTCCATATGTCCGGAACGGAGGCCGTGATGCAGGCAGTGAGACTCGCTCGCTATCACACTGGACGCAACAAGGTTGTTCGATTCTGCGGCTCCTACCATGGCTGGTGGGGGGACGTACAGCCTGGCATTGGCAATCCGATTGCGGCCCGCGATACCTTCACGTTGTCGGAACTGAGCGATGCGACACTGCGGGTTTTGCGTACGCGCAATGACATCGCCTGCGTGCTGGTCAATCCGCTGCAAGCCCTCCATCCCAATGCTGCTGCGCCGAGCGACGGAGCCTTGCTCGACAGTTCGCGCTGCGCGGGCTTTGCGCGGCTGGAATACACGCAATGGCTTGGCAAGCTTCGGGCTGTGTGCGACGAACGTCAAATTGCTTTGATCTTTGATGAGGTGTTCGTCGGATTTCGCCTGGCACCAGGCGGAGCGCAAGAGTACTTTGGCATCCGTGCCGATATGGTCACGTACGGAAAGACGCTGGGCGGCGGCTTGCCCGTTGGCGTCGTCTGTGGAAGTCACCAATGGATGGCGCGATTTCGAAACGAAGCGCCGGCAAACATCTGTTTTGCCCGCGGCACCTTCAATTCGCATCCTTACGTGATGGGAGCAATGAATGCTTTCCTTGTCAGCCTGGAGGAAACGAAGGTTGCCGAACTGTACGCAGATCTTGATGCGACCTGGAACAGACGTGCTGAGCGGCTCAACGAGCGGCTCAAGGAGACAGATGTCCCGGTTCGGGTTGCGAATTTGTCCTCCATCTGGACCGTGCTGTATACGCAACCGGCCTGCTTCAACTGGTTGTTGCAGCATTACCTGCGCCTCGAAGGGCTGGCACTCAGCTGGGTCGGAACCGGACGCATCATCTTTAGTTTGAATTTCACCGAGTCCGACTTTGATCAAGTGTCTGCTCGCTTCGTGCGTGCTGTATTGGCGATGAAGGCGGATGGGTGGTGGACGACCGTTCCTGAACTCACCAACCGAAGCATCCGGCGCAGAGTCCTGCGGGAGATGCTCGCAGCCAGGCTTTAAGACTCAGCGGTAACTGCGACGTGGGTCTCGTCATTCATCTTCGTGCGTTTCTCAATCAACTCTCCACGCAGCAAAGCCAAAGGTGCTTTGTGGTAGAGATAAATGTCATGAAACGGATCGGTCAAGATCTTTGTCATCCAGACCAATGCGGACATCGCGTCTTTCAAAAAGAACAAGTGAACCGTCCGAAAAATCAGCCCACCCACGCCCACAACCAACCACAGGGTGCCAATGTTATGCAGCAGTTCAGTCGCTGAGCGATGCGGCTGCAAGAATCCAAACGCGCTTGGATCTACGAACAGCATGAATGGTGCAAACGCCCACACCGCCAACAGGACAACTTTGCGTTTCAGGTTGTATCCGACCTTTACCGCTTCCTTGTAGTCGTGCGTAACCTGATTCACTTCGTCATAGCCGCGGGGCTCAAAAAAGAAGTGCCCTGATTGACGGGTTGTCATCGATACCAGCCAGGCTACGAGCGCTGCCAACGCGGGATCAACGAACAGTAACCCATAGGCCACCAGAAAACTCACTGCGCTGATCAGATGAAGCGTTTGATTGATACGGCTGTGGTGATAAAGACGGTGATCGTCCCAGCGCTGGATTCTGAGCTGCCTAAGAAATTCGTCCATAAAAGGTCCTCCAACAGTAGTGCCGGAATGCTAAATTGACTTGATGGCATTTCAATGACAGGCTATGTGACGCTAAGGTTAATTAGCGTCCGATCGGAAAGTACTCAATTCCCATACCGCGAATCAGTCGCGGATCATAGAGGTTGCGGCCATCAATGATTACGGGAGTGTTCAAACTGGTCTTGATGTTGTCGAAGTCCGGACTTCGAAACTCTTTCCACTCCGTAACGATCACCAGTGCGTCTGCACCTATCAGCGCAGACGCTTGGGATTCCGTAAAACGCAGCCCATCCAAATGCTGCAGCATGCGCCGCGCTTGAGGGATAGCCACAGGGTCATATGCGGTCACGGTGGCACCTGCGTCGAGCAAGTCCTCAATCACTGTAATGCTGCTGGCTTCACGCATGTCGTCCGTGTTGGCTTTGAACGCCAGTCCCCAAATCGCGAAATGGCGACCGGTGAGGTCAGCGCCAAACTTGCCCTTCACTTTGTCTGCCAACACATGTTTTTGACGCTGGTTGGCAGACTCCACTGCGTTCAGGACTGACAGATCAATGCCAGCATCCTCGCGTGCGAACTTGATCAAAGCTTTCACATCTTTCGGGAAGCACGATCCCCCATAACCCGCTCCCGCATACAAAAAGTCATAGCCGATGCGCGGGTCACTGCCTATTCCCTTGCGTACTTGCTCGATGTCAGCACCCAGCCTTTCCGCTACGTTCGCCAGTTCGTTCATGAAACTGATGCGGGTGGCCAACATGGCGTTCGCCGCATACTTGGTCAGCTCCGCACTTCGGACATCCATTAGGATCAAGCGGTCGTGATGGCGTTGAAACGGCGCATACAGTGCACGCATATTCAACTCGGCCTGCTGGTCATCACAACCCAAGACGATGCGCCCCGGACGCATGAAGTCCTCCAACGCAGCCCCTTCCTTCAGAAATTCCGGGTTGGAAACCACCGCAAATGGCGTGTTCACACCTCGCAGGGTGAGCTGCTCCTGGACTGCATTGCGAACGGCATCGGCGGTCCCTACAGGCACAGTACTCTTGTCGACCACCACTTTGTAGTCGTTCATGTACTTTCCGATGTTGCGGGCAGCCATCAAGACTTGGCAAACATCAGCGCTGCCGTCATCACCTGGGGGTGTGCCAACAGCGATGAACTGAATGGTGCCGAAGCGTGTTGCAAACTCGATGTCGTCAGTGAAGTGCAGTCGACCGGCCGCCACATTGCGACGCACCATGTCCTGCAGCCCCGGTTCATAGATCGGTATTCCTCCCGATTGAAGGTCCTGAACCTTCGCGCTATCCGTGTCAAAGCAAATAACGTCATTGCCCACTTCAGACAGACAGGTTCCTGTCACCAATCCCACGTAGCCAGTTCCAATCACGGTAATCTTCATGGTCACTCCTCATCAATGAAAACGCTGGAGGAGTGTTATGCATCGATAAGAAAGCTTTGTGACATGCAGGTGAAAGCGCATCCGATTTACTACCGGGACGCTGAGCTATTCGACAGCACCGGCGTGTTCCTACCAACTTTCATGGATGCGTCATCCATCAGTTAATCAATCTGTCATAGACGGCACCTACAGTCGCACCTGCGGCTACTCAATGTGTTGCAACCGCATCCAACCTGGAGCACGACATGCATGACCTCATTGCGAAAATCAGAACTCTGCAGTGGGATGACCACCGCTACTATCACCAGTGTCGAATCAATCAGACATTGCATCTAATCAGCGCCATAAGCTTTCTGGTGGCCTACTTGCTGCTGTTCATAGATCCTGCAATGGCGGGCATTGTTGGCTGGCTTGTCGGCATGGTGACCCGGCAGTCAGGGCACATCTTCTTCGAGCCACGTGGTTTTGACAAAATCAACAACGCAACTTACTCGAGCAAAGAGTCCATCAAAGTCGGCTACAACATGCAGCGCAAAGCTGTGCTGATAGGCGTATGGCTGGCGGTGCCGGTACTGATATTGGTGTCTCCCGGGCTTTTCGGTCTCATCGACCCATCCTCCACTTTTCAAGGATATGTTCACGATGTCGGGTTGAGTTGGCTTGCACTTGGCGCAGCGGGCCTTCTGTTTCGCTCCCTACACCTGTTCTTCCTGCGTAGTCCCGTCTGGGGGCTTGCATGGGCGATCAAGATTCTTCTGGATCCATTTCATAATGTTGCGACATACTGGCGGTCGCCCTTTGCATTGCTTTCAGGTCAACGCTATGACCCGCTGGATGAGCGGGGTCCGACCGGAACCCATGCCTGATGGCGACTCCCGCCCATCGAATTTCCCGAAGGTGCACGATGCCCAGCCCCATGCAGCAACGCGAAACCTGCCACCGTGTCCGAACCCATCTTCCAATGGACAAAGGACCTGTCCATTTTGACGGTCGATTACGCCAAACGGCGAAGGTATGACAGTAAGGAGTGACCGGTGCCAAAGTCGTCAATCTCCAGCGCAACGCCCATCCCCACCAGCGGTTCAATCACATCCAGCGCTCTGGACGTGTCCTGCAGAAAAGCTGTATCTGTCAATTCCAGGCGCAAGCACTGCGGTTCAATCCCATGACGCAGCAGCACCTCTTTGAAGCGATGCAAACGTACCTTCGGCGATTACAAAGCGCATGCGTCACACGATTCTGCTTACATCTTTAGAGTTTCTTTTTCGTGACATTGGAGGGGACTATCAAGTGTTTTCTTTTGGCAGCGTCCAAATTTGTGTGTTCAGCAACAGACCCAAGTAGGTTCATTTTTTCGACTGATGCCATGCAATACTCGTCAATATGCGTGTGTACTTTTCACCAGTATTAGCACTTGCTTCGTGCGTTTTGTTGTCATCCTGCGCAACCCAAAGTCTGGTCACGCGGGCGATGGCTGACGCACTTGCAAGCCAGACGCAATCCAATGAAGAGGACCTTCAACTTGCGCGCGAGGCGAGCGCTTTTTATCTGAAGCTATCGGAGTCGGTACTCGAGCAGACACCCGCACACACAGCGCTGGCAACTTCGGTCAGCAGCGGATTCA
>JAIFLV010000167.1 GCA_020048895.1 Rhodoferax sp.
AGCATGAAGCCGGCATGATGGATTTCGAAATGCCCGCCGAACAACTCCCCGGTGACTACGCCGCCATGGCGCGCTCCACCAACGAACTGGTCAAGACCCACATCACGCTCAACGCCAAGGTGGTGGATCTGGCACTGAGCTACTCAGAGGGCAATCTCGATGCCACCATGGAGCGTCTGCCGGGCCAGAAGGCGCGCATCAGCGCCGCCATGGACAAGGTGCAGGCCATCATGCAGGAAGCGGCGGCGGCGGCCACCTTCAACCAGCGCATCCGCCTGTCGCTGGACAGCCTGCCGGTCAGCGTCACCGTCTCCAACGCCCAGGCCCAACTGGTGCACGCCACCCCCATGGCCAAAGAGCTACTCAAACTGTTTGGGGGCACCAGCTTTGATACCGACAAGTTTTACGGCAACAAGCTCTCCACCTTGTTCACCAATCCCGAGAACGCCACCCGCTTTGACCAGGCCGTGCGCACCGGCGAGACAGTCGACATGGAAGTCTCCGGGCGCAAGCTGCGCCTGCTGGCACGCCCCGTGCTGGACAGCCAGGGTGTGGGTGTGGGGCGCATCACCCAGTGGTTTGACCGCACTGATGAACTCGCTTCGGAGCAGGAACTCGACGGGATGGTCGCTGCCGCCAACAGGGGGGACTTCAGCGGCCGACTCAACCTGGAGGGCAAGACCGGCTTCTTTGGCAAGGTATCTACTGGCATGAACCAGCTCATGGCCACCAGCGAACAGGGGCTGGGCGATGTGGCTGAGGTAATGGCAGCCTTTGCCGAAGGCGACCTGACTCGCCGCATCGAGCGTGATTACCAGGGTTTGTTTGGCAAGGTGAAAGACAGCGTCAACACCACCGCCGAGAACCTGACCCGCGTGATTGGCGAGGTGCATGGTGCTGCCGATGCCCTGCTTGGGGCAGCCAACCAGGTCAGTTCCACTGCACAGTCGCTGTCGCAAGCCGCCAGCCAACAAGCCGCCAGCGTGGAAGAGACTTCATCGCAAATCGATGTCATGTCCGCCAGCATCAGCCAGAACAGCGACAACGCCAAAGTCACCAACGGCATGGCCACCAGCGCCAGCAAAGAGGCTATTGAGGGCGGAAGCGCCGTGGGACATACGGTGGCAGCTATGAAACAGATAGCATCGAAGATTGGTATTGTGGACGACATTGCCTACCAGACCAACCTGCTGGCCTTGAACGCGGCCATTGAAGCCGCGCGTGCCGGTGAGCATGGCAAGGGTTTTGCCGTGGTGGCCGCGGAGGTGCGCAAACTCGCCGAGCGCAGCCAGGAAGCCGCCAAGGAGATCGGCGAGTTGGCCAGCAGCAGCGTGGCTACCTCCGAGCGTGCCGGCACGCTGCTCGGCCTGATTGTGCCCAGCATCCAGAAGACCAGCGAGCTGGTGCAGGAAATTGCCGCTGCCAGCGCCGAGCAAAGCGAGTCGGTCACTCAAATTGGCGGTGCCATGGGGCAGCTTTCCAAGGCCACGCAGCAAAATGCCTCGGCCTCCGAAGAGTTGGCCGCCACCAGCGAAGAGCTTTCCAGCCAGGCCAAGCAGTTGCAAGACAGCATTGCGTTCTTCAATGTGGGCGATAGTGCCGGGCGCGATCCCGATCGGCAGGTCAGGCCGCCGCCGTCCCGCCGCGCCCTCCCCGCCCGGCTGGTATCGCCGGTGACACCGGTGGCAGTGCGCTCGGAGCGCGGCAACAATTTCCGACCCTATTGATTGCGGCCGATACCGCCAGGGAAAACGATATGGAGAGTTCCGAACGAAAGCAATTGCGAGCCGATCTGGAGCGGCAACTGGTGCACGACCTGGAAGCCATGCGCGACACGCTGACCCTCCTGTCCCTCATGCTGCATGACCTCAGCTATCTGGTCGAAGAGCCCCAGCGCAAGGCTGCGCAGGCACTTGCCGACGCCTGCATTGCGCGCAGCCGGTCACGCGAATATTGAGAACCGGGAACCCAACAGTGCAACAAAAGTGCCCCCAGAGTCCGTGCTAAATGCGTAAGATGCTAGTAAATCAGGAGCAGACATGCGTTCGATTCAACTGATCACCAGCGCTCTTTTGCTAACCTGCATGGGCTACGCCGGGGCTACGGAAGCGACGAGCCCCCTTGTTTTCCGGATATCAACCGAAAACTCAGCCAACCATGTACAGACCCGCGTCGTACAACGCTTTGCCGACACCCTGGCCAGGCGCAGCCAGGGACGTTTGATCGTGGACTTTCAACACAGCGCGCAGCTGTTTCGAGACCAGGATGTGGTGCGTGCCCTGCATGAAGGTAAGGTTGACATGGCCGTGCCAGGCACTTGGCAGCTCGACCGCTACGCACCCTATGTGAGTGTGCTGATGCTGCCAATGTTCTTTGGCCTGGACGCCACTGAGCACCACCGGGTTCGCGACGGCCAGGTCGGTCAACTCGTATCGACCCATCTGGAACAATCGCTGGGCGTGGTCGTGCCCGGTCGCTGGATTGACCTGGGGCATGCCAACTTCTATTCTGCCCGCAAGGTAGTGGCCAGCTATCAGAATATGGCCAGTTTGCGCCTGCGGATCGCTGGCGGCGCCGCCATCGCAGCGCAAGTGTCTGCTGTAGGGGCCGAGCCTGTGGTGGTAGCGTGGCCCGATGTGCCCGCCACCTTGCAACGTGGTCGCCTGGATGGCCTGATCACCACCCACGAAACCATTGCCAGTGCCAAGCTGTGGGAACGTGGCATCGACAACGCCTCGGAAATCAAGGCCTACTTTGCCCAGTACATCCCTATCGTTTCGGGCAGCTACTGGAGCCAGTTGCCCAAAGATCTTCGCGCGCTGGTTCGAGAAAGCTGGGAGAGCGGCGTAACCGAAGCCCGGCTGGAGGCAGCCAAAGCGCAAAACGATGCCAGGCACACACTGGAAGCGAATGGCGTGAAGTTCATGCAAATATCGCCGCACGAGATGCAGATGTGGCGAAATCGCGTTCTGACCTCCCAGAACGAGATTGCCCACAACCTCGGCGTGCCCGATACGCTGGTGCGGCAGGCGCAAAGTGCGCTCAGGCCATCGCCATGAGAGAAACTGCCGAGAGTCGGTCGGCCGCGAACGCCATTCATTTGGCACAACGGCACGTGATCTTCCTGGTGATCGTGCTGGTGATCACGTGCCTTTCGGCGCTGGCATGGAAGACCATTGATGATCGCCAGAAAGAATACACCGTAGCCAGTAGCGCATTGCAACTTCAAAACCAGGCGCTTGGCAATGCCTTTGAGAACGCTTTTGGCAGTGCTGAGCAAATCCTGTCAAATTTGTCGGAGCTGCAGCAGTTGCACAGCGCACCCAGCCATCCGCTTGACCTGCGTGGCAAGTTGTTGCGTGCGCCCTTCTTGCAGGATCTGCGCTACTTTGGCCCCAACCGCACCCTGCTGACGCGCGGCGGCCTGACACCGCTGGACAGCTCGGAGTTGCCTGACTGGGTGGTGGCGCAACAGGCCATGGGCCGAAGCCATGGCTTTGGTGGTGTGCAAAACGGTTTTTCATTTTTTACGACCCTGCGCACGACCAATCACGATGTCACTGGAACCTTCCTCGCGACCTTTGCAGGCAATTATTTTAGGGAAGTCGCAGAGCAGATCCCGGGTTCCGAGGTGGTGGCCAGCTTCCTGCTTGGCCCCTCCAACGAGCTCCTGCTAGACATGGTGACCAGCGACAGCGCGGTGCACCTCAACGAGGCCGCTCAATTGGCCCACCATATCGGTGCCGTCAAATTGGGCTCTGGCGTGGCGGAGTTCGGTGCCAACCTGGTGGCAATTCAGCAGTTTCGCAGCCAGCCAATTCGTTTGGTGCAAGCCGTGCCAAATGAGGTCGTCTACGCACGTTGGACATTGCGATGGGTTCAAAGCGGTGTGATCGGCGGACTGATTATCGCTGTGGCCACTTTCTTTCTGCTGTATTGGTTGCGAGCGCAAAACCAGGCCAGGTTCGCTGCCAACGCAATCCACGAACTGCAACAGGAGCAGGAGCGGCTGATCAAGTCGATACCGGTGGGCGTGTACAAATACCGTGTCCGTGTTTCGGGAGAACAGCAGTTTGACTATGTGAGCGAACGCCTGTGCCAAGACCTGGGGCTCAAGGCCGCTGATATCCTGCGCGACGCCAGCTTGCCGTTCGATGCCTATCTGGCTCCCGATGCCGACACCCTGCGCCTCGCTACAGCGAACGCTTTGTCAACCGATGGTCATATGGTGTTTGAAGGGCGTCTGAAGGGCGATCCGGCGCAACCCCGCTGGTTGCGACTGGAGTCGAACCTTACCCGCATGGCCAACGGCGATCAGGTCTGGCATGGCGTTCAGTCCGACATTACCGAACGCAAGCTGGCAGAGGCCACGCTGCAAAGGCAAGCCACGGAGTTGCTGCGCTCCAACGCTGAACTCGAGCAGTTCAGCTACAGCATTTCGCACGACATGCGCCAGCCGTTGCGCATGGTTTCGAGCTACCTGCAGCTGCTGAACAGGAGCCTCGGCGATACGCTGAACGCTGAGCAACGCGAGTATTTCAGCTTTGCCATTGATGGCGCAAAGCGCATGGACGCCATGATGCTGGGGTTGCTTGACTACTCCCGGGTGGGACGCAAGGGTGAACCGTTGGCGTGGTGCGAAAGTCGTACGGTGCTCAATGAGGCGTTGCTTTTTTTGCGCCCACTCGTAGTCGAGGCGCAAGCTGAAATCCGCATCGAAGGCGACTGGCCACGCGTAATCGCCAGCCCCGATGAGCTGCTGCGCCTGCTGCAAAACCTGGTCGGCAACGCTCTTAAATTTCGCGTGGCAGGCCGACCCCCGCAAATCACCATCGTTGGCGAGACCCAGGGCGATCAATGGCAGGTCTGCATCACCGACAACGGCGTTGGCATCGCACCAGACCAGATCAATCGCCTGTTCCAGGTCTTTCAGCGCTTGCAAAGCCGCGCGGTGTATGAGGGCACGGGCATTGGGCTGGCGCTATGCCGCAAAATAGTCGAACGCCACGGTGGCACCATTCGCGCCGAGTCCGAGGGCGAAGGGCTGGGGAGTCGCTTCACATTCAGGCTTCCGGTGGCTGCCGGGGCCAGCGAAACCAGCGCCGGAGCCAGCGTATGAAGCTGCGCTTGCTGCAACGCATCGCATCGGCCGCCGCCGTTTGGCAGCGCTCGCTCAAGATCCGTGTAACGCTGCTCACGTTGTTGATTTTTGTCATCAGCATCTGGACGCTTGCGGTGTACAGCAGCAATGCGCTGCGCGAGGACATGCAACACCAGGTCGGAGAGCAGCAGTTTGCAACGGTATCGGCTGCTGCTGCCGGGATCAACACCGATCTGACCAAACACCTGCGCGTGCTGGGTACTGTGGCCGGTGCCATAACACCCAGCATGCTGGGCAACCGCACCGCTCTGCAGGCGTACCTGCAAGAGCGGATGATCATTCGGGAAGAGTTCAACTCCGGCGCGGTCGCGATCGGACCGGATGGCTCCGTGCTGGCCGACTCCATCGCCACCAGCGACCGATTGGGCAGCAACTTCGCAGCGCTGCCCCATATTGGCGCGGCTTTGCGCGAGGGCAAGGCGCAGATTGGTGCACCACACCCTTCCAAGGCCCAAAGCCACGCCGAATTTGTCATGGCGGTGCCAATACGCAATCCGCAGGGCCAGGTGATCGGTGCCCTGGCCGGTGTGACGGATCTGGGCAAACCCAACTTTCTGGACACCATCGCCAGCAGCCGGTACGGTGAAACGGGTGGTTTCATCATTGCTTACAGGCCGGACCGACTATTTATGACGGGTACCGACAAAACCCGTGTGATGAGCAAGTTTCCGGCCCCAGGTGTTTCGCCGGCACTGGACCGCTTCTGGCTGGGCTTTGAAGGCACGCAGACCTACATCAACCCGCTGGGCGTTGAGGTCATGGCGTCGGCCAAGGCCATTGCACAGGCAGACTGGATGGTTGCAGCCATTCTGCCGACCGCAGAGGCCTTTGCCCCGGTGCAGGCGCTGCGCCAGCGCGTGCTGCTGAGTGCCGTCGCCCTGACCCTGCTGGCCGGCGCACTGGTGTGGTGGATGCTGCGCCGTCAACTGGCACCGCTGCAGGTCAGCACAGTGGCGCTGGCGCGCCAGCTCAACAGCGGACAAGCCACGCAAGCCCTGCCCATCGCACGGCCCGACGAAATCGGCCTGCTCGTCGCCGCCTTCAACCAGTTGCTGGAAACGCTGGCACTGCGTCAAAGGACATTGGTCACGAGCGAGAGCCGTTTTCGGCGCTTTTTCGAAAAGAACTCGTCAGTGCTGCTGTTGATCGAACCGACCACAGGAACCATCATTGATGCCAACCTCGCGGCCATTCATTTTTACGGTTTCACCGCTGACGAGCTGATCGGGATGTCAATCAACCATCTCAACACGTTGTCGCCGGAACTGGTCGCACAAGAGCGGTTGCGCGCTCTGCACGAGGAGCGAAATTACTTTAACTTCCAGCACCGCCTGGCCAGCGGCGCGGTACGTGATGTCGAGGTGTATTCGACCCCGATAGAGGCTGAGGAGCGCACCCTGCTTTTTTCCATCATTCATGACGTCAGCGATCGCAAGGCGCTGCAAGAAACCCTGAAAGAGAGCGAATTGCGTTACCGTACCATCGCTGATTTCACGGTCGACTGGGAGTACTGGGTACTGCCCGATGGCACGCTGCGTTACGTTTCACCCTCATGCGAGCAGATCTGCGGTTACAGCGCAGAGCAGTTTTATGCCGACCCGAATTTGCTCAGACGCATGGTGCACACAGACGACATGATCCTGTTTGACCAACATACCCACCAGTTGACGAGTAAAGGCGTGCCGCTACCCATTGACTTCCGCATTGTCACCAATGACGGCGGCACGGTCTGGATCTCCCACGTCTGCCGGGCGGTCTTTGACGAGACCGGTCAGGCACTGGGTTTGCGGGCCAGCAACCGTGACATCAGCGAGCGCAAGAACGTCGAGTCCGCACTGGCACGCACCCATGCCGACCTGCAGCGGTTTGCAGAAGTCACTGCCCACCACCTGCAGGAACCGGCGCGACGCATGGTCAATTACGCAGAGCGGCTGAGCCGGCAACTCGCAGGTCGGCTCGACGATGCAGAGGCGCTGCTGTCCCTGCAATACATCGGGCAGCAGGCGCGCCGCCAGCAAAACCTGCTGCGTGACATCGAACGTTACCTGGCCGCTGACCAGCCGCGTGGTGTGGTCCAGGCCATGGATGTACAGCAGACTGTGCAGGAGCTGCTGCTGCGCTGGAAATCCCGCATCGATCAGGCCGGCGCCGTGATCACGCTGGGCACTATGCCGCCGTCCAGGATCGATCGGCCGCGATTGAACGACTTGTTCGAAGTCGCCCTGGACAACGCGTTAAGCCACGGTCGCAGCGCACGGCCACTAAAGATCGTGATTGAGGGCACGCGCGAGGGCAATCGGACGTGCTACAGCGTAAGTGACAACGGCCCCGGGATAGAGCCGCAGTACCGCGAACGCGTGTTTCGCGTGTTCGAGCGTCTGGCCCCGGGTGGCGACAGTTCCAGAACCGGCATCGGGCTGGCGATCCTGCGCCGTATCACCGAAAGTTGTGGCGGTGCCGCCCGGCTCGAAGAGTGTGCTGACGGCGGCACCCGTTTGGTATTTGAATTAGCTACGGAGAAAATGACATGACTATTGAAAAGCAGCGCTTTGTGATCTTGCTCGCCGAGGACGAGCCCGCCGACGCCCACCTGATCAAGGTTGCGATTGCCGAAAACCATATCCTTGCCGACCTCCATCATGTGGTTGACGGCCGCGAGGCACTGGACTATCTGCAGCGCCAGGGCGAGCGCTTTGCCAAAGCGGTTCGCCCGGACCTGATCCTGCTGGACCTCAACATGCCGCGCATGGACGGGCGCGAGTTCCTGGCCGCCATCAAACAGCTGCCCGATCTGCGGGACATTCCAGTGGTGGTGGTGACTACTTCCGAGGTCGAGCGCGATGTGGTTGCCTCCTACGATCTGGGTGCTGCGGGCTACATCACCAAGCCGATCGATGTAGTGCAATTCATGGCAGCCATTCGTGACCTGGGTAACTACTGGATCGACCTGGTGCACCTGCCCAAAAGCCCAGGCGGCGATAGCTAACTGCAACCCAATGGCCACGCCATGACGCAACGTCCTGCCACGGCACCTTCGATCCTGGTGATCGAGGACGACGCGGGCGACTTTGGCCTGGTCAAGGCCTACTTGCGCGAGGCGGGTCTGCGACCGGTTGGCGATACCTCCGGCCTGCATTGGGCGCAGACGCTCGCCGAGGGCCTGGCCCTGTCGCAGCAAACCGCGTCCGACATTGTCTTGCTCGACCTCTCGCTGCCCGACTCCAGCGGCCTGGCCACGCTGCAAACGCTGCGTGCAGCTTCGCCCCACGCGCCGATCGTGGTTCTCACTGGCAACGACGAAAAATCATTGGCGCTGGCGGCGCTTGAGTCGGGTGCCCAGGACTATCTGGTCAAGGGCCAGTTTGACGCCGATGGCCTGGGCCGTGCCATTCGCCATGCCCAGGTTCGTTCCCGCATCGTGCAGGAGCGCTATTTCACCCAGGCTGCACTGGACAGCCTGCCGGGCCTGTTCTACCTGATTGACCAGGACGGCCGCTTCCTGCGCTGGAACCAGAACTTTGAAAGAATCTCCGGCTACAGCGCCACGGAGATCGCCACCATGCACCCGCTGGACTTTTTTGGCGAGGGCGACCACGGGCCGGTCACTGCGGCGATCGCCCAGTCATTCGCCACCGGCGAAGCCCTGGTGGAGGCCGATTTCATCGCCAAGAACCGCACTGCTACGCCCTTCCTGTTCAGCGGCAAGCGCTTCGTTCTGGACCAGAAACCCTGTCTGATGGGGGTCGGCGTTGACATTACCCAACGCAAGGTGGCCAATGCCCGCATCGAGTGGCTATCGCATTTTGATGTGCTCACAGGCCTGGCCAACCAGAGCTTGCTGCGCGATCGCTTCCAGCACGCCATCAGCATGGCGCAACGCAGCGGGCGCACGCTGACCCTGATGACGTTGGATCTGGATCACTTCAAGAACATCAACGACACGCTGGGGCACCACATTGGCGACGCCATGCTGGTCGAGGTGGCGCGGCGCATCCAGTCGGTGGTGCGCGACGAAGACACGGTATCGCGCCAGGGCGGCGACGAATTTGTGATGCTGATGCCCACCACCGATGCCGCAGGTGCCGGTCATCTGGCAACCCGCCTGCTGGCGACCATTGCCACTGCGTACCAGCTAGACACGCACGAGTTGCTCACAACGCCCTCGATCGGCATTGCCATGTACCCTACGGACGGCGCGGATTTTGAAACCCTGGCCAAGAATGCCGACATCGCCATGTACCGCGCCAAGCAGGACGGGCGCAACTGCTACCGCTTCTTCGCCGCCGAGATGCAGACCCATTCGACCCATACGCTGCACATGGAAAGTGCACTGCGCCGCGCACTCGAGCGCGGGCAGTTGACTCTGCACTACCAGCCCCAGATGGCACTTGCCAACGCCAGCGTGATTGGTGCCGAGGCATTGCTGCGCTGGCATCACCCGGAGTTTGGCGCGGTGTCACCGTCTGAATTCATTCCGATCGCAGAGGCCAGCGGCCAGATTGTGCAGATCGGCGAATGGGTATTGCGCGCGGCCGTTCGCCAGATGAAGGCTTGGCTGGACTCGGGTCTGGTGGGTAAGGCGTCACCCTTTGTCATGGCAGTCAACTTGTCGGTGGTTCAGTTTCGCCATCCGCACCTGATTGAGCAGGTAATGCAGATTCTGCAAGAAGAGCGGCTCGCCCCTGAGTACCTGGAACTCGAGCTCACGGAGGGGGTGGCCATTGACGACCCGCTGGGGGCCATCGCCGTGATGGACGCTCTGCACGCGCGCGGCATCCGCATGTCGATTGATGATTTCGGCACCGGATTCTCATCGCTGAGTTACCTCAAGCGCTTCAAGGCCTATAAGCTCAAGATAGACCAGTCGTTTGTGCATGACATTACCGATGACCCGGACGACAAGGCCATTGTCAGTGCCATCATCAGCATGGCGCGCAGCCTCGGTTTGCAAACCATCGCCGAAGGCGTGGAAACCGCCGGCCAACTGGCGTTTTTGCGGGACAGCGGCTGCGACGAGGTGCAGGGCTACTACTACAGCAAACCGCTGCCTGTGGACACCTTTGAGGCTTTCGTGCGCCAGGCACGCAGCGCGGGGTAAGCATGCAAATCACTACTATTTTTGTAGCTGCTTGCGCATATCCTGCAAGCGCTACAGCCATTTTTTCCATAAATCCCGGTGGCTTGTTCCCGAGTTGCCGCAACGCAGGTGAATGTGATGCCTGATACCGCGATTCGACTTTCCGACAAAGGCCTGGCCATCCGACTGCTCCTGTCCCTCCTCTTGCTCAACAGCATGCTGGCGCTGCTGGTGCTCTATACGGTGGTTGACAGCAGAAAGGGCTACGAAGAAAAAGCCCTGCTCACCACCAAAAACCTGGTCCGCATGCTCGACCAGAGCATGTCTGCCAGCGTGGGGAAAATCGACCTTGTACTACTCTCCGCGGTGCATGAGTTCGAGCAGCAGCTGCGTGAGCGTGGCAGACTCGATACCGCGCGCGGCAATGCATTCTTGCTCACCCACCAAAAGCGTCTGGTCGAACTATCGAGCTTGCGCGTGGCCGACGCACGCGGACTGGTGATGCTTGGTGATGGCGTCTCCGCCAGTGCCCAGGTCAGCTGGGTCGACCGTGACTTTTTTGGCGCACTGCGCGATCAACCCGGCCTGGGCATGGTCGTGACCAATCCGATTTTGGGCCGCGTCAACAACATCTGGATCATTTCCTTTGTGCGCCGCTTTAACCAGCCCGATGGTAGTTTTGCCGGCGTGGTTTCGGCCTCCATCCCGGTGACGTACCTTGCCACGTTGCTGTCATCGATGGATGTGGGCCCCTTGGGTGTGGCCCTGCTGCGTGACGCCAGTCTGGGGTTGATCGTGCGCCATCCTTCCCTCAACCTGCCCTCCGGTGCCATCGGCGCCAAGGGTTACTCCAAGGAGTTGGCAGACGGAATCGCGTCAGGCCAGAAGGAGTTCAGCTACCACAGCAAGCAGACTGCCGATGGGGTGGAACGCAGCAGTTCCTATCGCCGCATGAGCAGTGTCCCGTTTCACATTGTTGTGGGGCTGGGCAGCGACGATTATCTGGCAGCGTGGAAGGTGGGTGCATGGTGGGCCGTGGGTGCATTGGCGCTTTTTGTGCTCGTCACCTCGCTCATGGCGTGGCAACTGTGGCGCTCACAGGTCCGGCGCAACCAGGCCGCTGCCGAGCGTGAGCAGGCTCTCAGTCGCATGGAAAAAATCGCCAGCCGTGTCCCCGGACTGGTTTACCAGTATCTGCTGCGCCCCGATGGCAGCTCCTCGTTCCCCTATGCAAGCGACGCCATCCGCGACATCTACCGTGTCAGTCCCGACGACGTACGTGAAGATGCTTCCAAGGTTTTCAACAATCTCCACCCCGATGACTTGGACGCGGTGGCCGCCTCGATCGGGCAGTCTGCCAGCGACCTGACGCCCTGGTTGCAGGAATACCGGGTGAAATTTGGTGATGGAACGGTGCGCTGGCTGCTCGGCAATGCAACCCCCGATCGGCTCGACGATGGCGCTGTGCTGTGGCACGGCTTTATCACCGATATCACCGACCGCAAGGAGGCCGAGCAAGCCATGCACCAAAAAACGCTTGCGCTGGAGCGCTCCAACACCGAGTTGGAGCAGTTTGCCTATGTGGCCTCGCACGACCTGCGCCAGCCGCTACGCATGGTCACCAGCTATATGCAACTGCTGGAGCGTGCTTTGGCGAGCAAGCTCGACAACGAGACCCGCGAGATGATGCACTTTGCCGCCGATGGCGCCAGGCGCATGGACCAGATGCTGGTCTCGTTGCTGGAATACTCACGCGTGGGTCGCAAAGGTGAGCCCATGCAGGTGATGTCCAGTCGCGCGGCCGTCGATGAAGCCTTGCACTTCCTGGCCCCCGCCATTGCACAGGTGCAAGCGGTGGTGCGCGTGTCGGGCGAGTGGCCCCAAATCGTTGCCAGCCCGGACGAGTTCACCCGGCTGTGGCAAAACCTGATCGGCAATGCGGTGAAATTTCGCGCACCGCAGCGCCCGCCGGATATTGACATTTCAGTTGTCGCCGCACCCAACCAAGGTGGATGGATTTTTAGCGTCTCCGACAATGGTATTGGCATCAACCCCACCCAGTTTGACCGCCTGTTCAAAGTGTTCCAGCGCTTGCACGCGCGCGACCAGTACGAGGGCAACGGCATTGGCCTGGCCGTGGCACGCAAGATCGTCGAGCGCCACGGCGGGCGCATTTGGGTGGAGTCTGGCGGTGCGGGGCTGGGCAGTCGCTTTTGCTTTGAGCTGCGACAGGCACACGAGGAGAAACCACAATGAGCCCGGCAGCCAACCCATTTCTCATCCTGCTGGCTGAGGATGAACCGGCAGATGCCCATCTGGTCAGGACTGCCCTGGTGGCCAACAATATCCAGGCCGAGTTGCGCCATGTGCTCGATGGCCGCGAGGTCCTTGAATACCTGCACGGCCAGCACACCGGCTTTGCACAGGCTTTGCGCCCGGACCTGATCCTGCTGGATTTGAATATGCCGCGCATGGATGGACATGAATGCCTGCGGGCCATCAAACAAGACCAGACCCTTCGAGCCATACCAACGGTGATTTTGACCACATCAGAAGCCGATCGCGATATCCAGGCCTCCTACCAGCTGGGCGCTGCAGGTTATGTCACCAAACCGGTAGACATGGAGCAATTCATCGAGGCGATCGGCATCCTGTGCAGCTACTGGATGGCGCTGGTACGCCGGCCGGCGTACCCGTCGCAGCGTCGGGACGGCCGTAGCGTGGAGATATCGCAATGAACAAGTCCGCACCAGGCCAAGTGCCCGAGAGTTTGCCGGTGGTTCTGGTCATTGAGGACGAGCCCGGCGATGCCTATCTGATTCGCCAGCAATTACTCGAGCATGGCGCTGCGTTTACGGTGCATCTGGCCGACACGCTAGGGGCAGCGCGGGCTCTGATCGATGGCCAGGGACTGCGCCCCGACGTGGTACTGCTGGACCTGAACCTGCCGGACTCGCGCGGTCCGGCCACGGTGGAGCGTTGCCGTTTGATAGTGGAAGCGCCGATTGTTGTGCTGACCGGGCTGGACGATGCGCTGGCAACACAGTCTGCCATTCAGTCAGGGGCGGAAGACTATTTGACCAAGGGCGGTGAGGCCAGCGCCTTGCGGCGCGCCGTGCGCTACGCCATGCTGCGCCACCAACGCGACGCCGACGCTCGCCTGGCGTCCACCGTGTTCACCCACGCCCGCGAGGGCATCATGGTGACCAACTCCGGGGGGGCCATCATGGATGTAAACCAGGCGTTTTCCCGCATCACCGGCTACAGCCGTGACGAAGTGTTGGGGCAAAACCCGCGCTTGCTCAGCTCCGGGCGGCAGTCCAGCGAGTTTTACGCTGCCATGTGGCAGGACTTGAAGCAACAAGGCTATTGGGAAGGTGAAGTGTGGAACCGGCGCAAGGACGGCATGGTGTATGCCCAGTTGCAGACCATTAGCGCGGTGCACAACACCAGCGGCGTTGCGCAGCAATATGTGGCTATGTTCTCCGACATTACCGCCCTCAAAGTGCATGAGAACGAACTGGAACACATCGCCCATTTTGATGTGCTGACCGATCTGCCCAACCGCGTGCTGCTGGCCGACCGTTTGCGCCACGGCATGGCACAGGCACAACGGCGGGGCAAACTGCTGGCGGTGGTATATCTGGACCTGGACGGTTTCAAGACTGTCAACGACACACATGGGCACGCAGCAGGCGACCACTTGCTCATCGAGCTGGCGGCACGCATGAAGCAGGCACTGCGCGTGGGCGACACGCTGGCGCGCATTGGCGGCGACGAGTTTGTGGCGGTGCTGATCGATCTGGACGACACAAACGCATGCCAGCCCATGCTCAACCGCCTGCTCGCTGCGGCGGCCCAGCCGACCCTCTATGACGATGTGCCCCTGCAAGCCTCGGCCAGCCTGGGGGTCGCCTTTTTCCCGCAGGCCAACGAATTGGATGCCGACCAACTGCTACGCCAGGCTGACCAGGCCATGTACCAGGCCAAGGTGACGGGCAAGAACCGATACTGCATTTTTGGCGACACGGCACAGTACCAGCCGCGCTCGTAAATCTGCAAGGGCCGGTGCGGCCTTGAACGACAGAGTCGCTACCTGGCAACCGGCGGCACCGACTTATTGCCGATATGGCATCGATCTTGCTGCATACTCGTCATCTTCTATTCACCGGACACAGAACTCATGCCCTCACTCAATTTCATCGGCGGCGAAAAAGGCGGGGTTGGCAAATCCGTCGCGGCACGGTTGCTTGCGCAGTATTTCATTGACCATGGTCGTCCCTTTACCGGCTTTGATACCGATCGCTCACACACTTCCTTCACCCGCTTTTATGCCGACTACGCAGCGCCGGTCATTGTGGACACCTACGAAGGATTGGACCAGATTGCCGCCGTGTTTGAAGAACCCCCGGTGGAAGGCCAAGGCAAGAGCGTCATTGTGGATCTGGCCGCGCAAACAGCACTTCCGCTGTCGCGCTGGGTGCGCGATTCGGACCTGCTCTCCCTCATGGCCGAGATGGGTGTCACGGTGAACTTCTGGCATCTGGCTGACGCAGGCAAAGACTCGGTCGATCTGCTGGATCGATTGCTCAACACCTATGGTGCCGGACCGAATTACTTCGTTGTCAAGAATCTCGGGCGTGGCACCGATTTCTCCCAGCTCGACCAGTCTTCTGCCCTCAAGAAGGCGCTGGCACTCGGGGCTCACGTGGTATCGCTGCCGCAACTCCACGAAGGCAGCATGCGCAAGATTGACCGCCAAAACGCCAGTTTTTGGGCTGCCAGTCACACCACATCGGGCCCGGATGCCCTCGGAATGCTGGAGCGCCAGCGGGTGCGGACCTGGTTGAAAAATGCCTATGCCGCGCTCGGTACGCTGCCGTTGGGTTGACGCCAACCTGGTACTGCATGGTGCCTGGCATAGCGCTGTGCAAGGAAAACGAAGGGTTCAAATAGTATGATCCTGCCGAGCAGCATAATTTTCTTAACCCAGCTAGGAGCTATCCCATGATGAACACATCTACACAGCGTCGCCTGTTTCTGAAACTGAGCGGTTCTGCACTGGCGGCCATTCCCGTCGTTGCCCTCACCGGCAATGCCATGGCAGCCACAAACGCCCAAATGCGCACAGCACTGAAGTACCAGGACAAGCCACTGGCCGACAAGAATTGCGCCAACTGCTTGCATTTCGTTCCCGGCGCGTCAGCCACGGCCAAGGGTGGTTGCAAGCTGATGCCGGGCGACACCGAAATCGCTCCAGCTGGTTACTGCACCGCCTGGGCCAAGAAGGCCTGATAGAACACGTCTTCCAGGCCGCCTGTTTCCCATGGCGTGAGACGGGCTGCCTTGGCGATGATTGGTGGGTCCTTGGACGGACCCCGGAATCCGTCGGGTCGGCTGGATTGCGGCATACTCCAATGAAGCCATGCCAGCCTCCCCACCCTTGAACTCCGACGAATTTGACAACCCGACACAGGCGGAGTCGGTCTGGCATGCGCCGTTCGCTGCGCCAGGGCACTTCGACGAATTGCGCGGATGCCTCTCCAAAGCTGGTTCCGTGGTTTCAGTTGCTACAGATTCTGTAGCTGGTGACGCTCTGTTTTCGCCGCATTGGCGGCATTTTTTTGACGCGTGCGTGACCGACGGCGGTGGTGATCTAAACCAACGCGCCGAGCGTCTGGCGCGACAGATTCGAGACAACGGCGTGACGTACAACGTCTACGCTGACGAGGGCGGCCCGCAGCGGCCGTGGTCATTGGGGCTATTTCCGCTGATCATTTCGCCACAAAGCTGGCAACAAATTGAATCGGGCGTTGCCCAACGGGTACGCCTGCTTGACCGCGTCATGGCCGACGTCTACGGACCTCAGGAACTGTTGGCGCGCGGCTTACTTCCTCCCGCACTGGTGCACGGGCATCCGGGCTATCTGCGCGCTATGCATGGCGTTCAGCCCGTGGGTGGTACACACCTGCACATTGCAGCCTTTGATCTGGCGCGTGGCCCCGACGGCAACTGGTGGGTGGTCTCACAGCGCGCCCAGGCGCCCTCGGGCCTGGGTTACCTGCTGGAGAATCGGCTCGCCGTATCGCGACTGTTTCCACAAAGTTTCGAGAACCTGCACGTGCAGCGGGTCGCCGCTACATACCGCGCCATGATCGACAGCATGAAGCGCATGTGCCCTGCGGGGCCCGAGGCGCATATCGCGTTGCTGACCCCAGGGCCCTACAACGAAACCTACTTTGAACACGCCTATCTGGCGCGCTACCTGGGTTTAACGCTGGTGGAAGGCAGCGACCTGGTGGTACGTGACCAGCGACTGTTTCTCAAAACCCTGCGTGGCCTGGTGCCGGTACACGGCCTGCTCAAGCGGCTCGACGATCAGTTTCTTGATCCGCTGGAATTGCGCGCCGACTCGACCCTGGGTGTGCCTGGGCTGCTGCAAGCGATTCGCGCGGGCCACGTGCTTGTGGCCAATGCACCGGGCTCGGCATTTCTGGAGTCCCCGGCGCTGCTGGGATTTCTCCCGGCCTTGTCCCAGCATTTGCTGGGTGAGGCATTGCAGTTGCCCGCGCTGCCCACCTGGTGGTGTGGCGAGCAGTCGGCACTGGACGAGGTATTGCCGCGCCTGGCCGAGCACACCGTCAAACCTACCTACCCTGGCTCGACGATCCACGGGAGTTTTGATGCCGTGCTGGGACGCACCCTCAACACGTCTGATCACGTCACCTGGGCACAACGCATCGCAGCCCAGCCGGACAACCATACGGTACAGGCTTTTCTCCCGTTGTCACAGATGCCGACGTGGAGCAACGACAATGGTGGCGGCAGTGTAGTGCCGCGCTCCGTGATGCTGCGGGTATTTGCAGTGTCGCAAGGGCCACAATCCTGGCGCATCCTGCCGGGTGGGCTGGCCCGTGTCGCTGGTGGCAGTGCCGACGTTGCCTCCATGCAATACGGTGGCAGCAGTGCCGATGTGTGGGCCATGACGAATGGCGATGTGGACAAGACCACCCTCTTGCAGCCCGCACTGACACCCACCGCACTGGCACAACGCAAACGGCTCGTCACCAGCCGCGCTGCCGAAAACCTGTTCTGGCTGGGTCGCTACAGCGAGCGCGCAGAAAATTCCGTGCGCCTGGCACGGCTGACGCTGGAAGTGCTCAACGGCGAAGACCAGTCACTTCAGCCCCTGTTGCTGTGGCTTGGCCGCATGGCGGTCATCAACACGCTGGTGCTTCCGGGCGTACCTGTGCTGACTTCCGCGCCACAAGCGCGCAGGGTGTTTGAACGCTCATTGATCTCCAACCTGGGTTCGAGTGACCAGGCAACCAGCGTTGGTTACAACCTGCGCGCCGTGCGACTGGCAGGGGCGGCGGTACGCGAACGTTTGTCACAGGAACACTGGAGTCTGATGCAGCGTGCAGAAGACCGCTTTTTTGAAAGCTGTGCCCTGCACATGGCGACCTCCGATTATTCTGCTGTGCAAGCCATGGCAGCCCTCAAAACGGCCAGCGAACATCTGGTCGCAATGACGGGCTTGCAGACGGACCGTATGACCCGCGACGATGGCTGGCGCCTGCTGAGTATCGGACGCCACATCGAACGCCTGGGATTTCTTGCATCGGCGTTGCGCAACGGCCTGCAAGCCCAGGCCGTGCACTACAACGGTGGGTTCGAGTCCATGGTTGCGTTGTTTGACAGCACGATCACCTTTCAGGCCCAGTACCAGCAAAGCCGCGATATGGCGGCACTGGTGGATTTGCTGGTGCTGGACCGGGACAACCCGCGCTCCCTCGCCTGGGTGGCACACACCCTGCGCGGGCGCCTTGCCAAGCTGGCGGGTAGCGAACCGAACCAGCTCAGCCTCCTGTCCTACAGCGTACCCGACCCCGGCATGTGGCAGCTCGACTGCCTGGCCAGTCCGAACGGCGACGGGTACTACGAGGCGCTGATTGAGGCGCTGCTCGACTGCAGCGAGGCTGCTTACCAGGTGTCTGAAGAGATTGGCGCGCTGTATTTCACCCATTCGGGTGATGGCGGGCACAGTTTGGGGGCGTGATGCAGCTTCAGGTCACCCACGAAACACGCTACGACTACACGCCGGCCGTCAGCGTTGCACAACACATCGCCTATCTGCAACCCTTGAAGACGTCGCGTCAGCAGTTGCTCGGCCACCGGCTGTACATCACCCCTGAGCCAGCCCAGCAACTTGCCAGTACCGACATTTACGGCAATGCCAGACAGTTCTTTGCCCTTCAACACGCACACACCCAGTTGCGCGTGACGGCCACCAGCATTGTGGCTACGCAGGCGCCGGTGAGCAGTCCGAGCGTGATGGCATGGGAGGCGGTACGTAACCGTTTGCAGTACGGTGCTCGCGCTATTTTTGATGCTGCAGCGGAGTTTGTTTTTGCCTCACCGCACGCACCGAGGCATGCTGACTTCGCTGATTTCGCACGTGTCAGCTTTCCTGCGGATCGCCCGCTGTTGCTGGCTGCCCGCGACTTGATGCAGCGTATCCACAACGAAGTGGCCTACGAGACCCACAGCACCCAGGTCAATACGCCAGCAATGCAGGCGTTGGCCCAACGCAAAGGCGTGTGTCAGGACTTCGCCCACATCATGGTTGCCTGCTTGCGTTCGCTCGGACTTCCGGCGCGATACGTCAGTGGCTACCTCTTGACCAACCCTGCACCCGGTGAAGCACGCCTGATTGGCAGCGATGCGTCGCACGCCTGGGCCTCTGTCTATTTGCCGGATCTGGAAGGTTCCAACGCATCCGAGCGGTGGCACGATTTTGATCCGACCAACAACCGCGACGGGTGGGGCAGCCCAGGTGAGGACTATGTAACGCTTGCCGTGGGCCGTGACTTTGCCGACGTTTCGCCAATCCGCGGCGTGATTCATGGTGGCGCTCACCACACCTTGACCGTCGGTGTGACAGTCGAACCCTACGCAGTCTTTGATCCCAATGGTTTTGGCACACTGCAACCTAGCGCGTCACAATCCCAAAGTCAGTCACAATCCGGGTCGCAATCCCAAACCCAATCTCAAAGTCAATCGCCATGAGTATTTACAACACCCTCACCTCCTTGGGCATTACTTTGCCCCCCGTTGCTGTGCCCGCCGCTGCCTATGTGCCATTTGTACAAACCGGGCAACTTGTCTTTTTGAGCGGACACATCGCCAGGAAAGATGGCAAACCGTGGATTGGCCAACTCGGCAAGACACTGACCACCGATGAGGGAAAGGCAGCGGCCCGCGCCATCGCCATCGACCTGCTGGGCACACTGCACGCCGCTGTGGGGGACCTTAACCGCGTCACGCGCATCGTCAAGGTAATGTCACTGGTGAACTCCACTGGCGAGTTCACTGAACAACACCTGGTTACCAATGGTGCCAGCGAATTGCTGGCTCAGGTTTTTGGCCCGGAACGAGGTACGCACGCACGCAGCGCCTTTGGCGTGGCACAGATTCCCATGGGTGCCTGTGTGGAAATCGAGTTGATTGCCGAAGTCGCCTGAAGTCGCCTCAACTTACAGACGCGAATCCTGCCATTGTGAGGTTGCGTTGGCAAGTTGACTGGTGGCATTGCTCGCCAATGCATCCATCAAACGCACCGCAAGTGAACCGAACTCTGCCGCCAAGGTGTCGAATTGCTCCCGGCTCAGTGCATAGACTTCGGTCTCAAGCACCGCTATCGCTTCACCCGTAGCAGGGCTGTTCCTGTAGAAACCGTTGCCACACAAAACATCCCCGGGACCAGCAAACGCGAGCTGCAAGTGGTTCTTTCTTCCAAGTGCCATTTCAATACTGAGTTGCCCTTTGCGCACCAGATACAGACCATCGTCCGACGCTCCGTGCTTGAACAACTTCTTGCCAGCGCGTAACGTGCGCGTTTCGGCCATCTGCACCAGTGATTCCAGGGCTTGGGCAGAGACACCCTTTAGCAAGGGCATCGCAGGCAACTCCAGCACTTGCGTCTGTGAAAAATCCACCGGACAGAATGGATTCTCACGTTCTTCGACCCACTTGAGCGCGTCCTCAAGCTGGCGGAACGCAAATGCCTTGTTGGTGGGGCGCACGACTCCCGTCTCCTTCAGGAACCGCTTCATCTTGAGGCCACTGGGCAGGCCCTTCGGTATGTCGCAAAACACCAGGAAAGCGTCGTGCTTCTCCAGCTGATCCTTGATTTGCTCCAGCACGTGCGTGGCCGTCACGTCCAGCGATTGCACCCGATGCATATTCAGAATGACGTACTTGCGTGAGCTGGTTTCCGGCTCCAGCGCCGCGTGCAACTGGCTGGCGGTTCCAAAGAACAGACTGCCTTGCAGTTCGAATACCACCGCTTCATACCCGGTGGGCTCCGGTGCCGCAAACGGGCTCGGGCCATGATTGCGGCGCGAAAAAATGTCCAGGCCATCGGTACGACTGCGAATCACCGAGCTGCGGGTCTGCTCGCGTATGAAAAGGAGAATGGCGAGCGCAACACCAACCCCAGACGCTGCTATCAGATTGCCAAACAAGGCCACGAGGATGACTGACAAAATGACCATGAAGTCCAGCCGGGTCGCTGGTGTATAAAAAAATGCCAGACTGTGCCGATCGATCATCCGAAAGCCGGTGACGATCAGAATGCCAGCCAATGCCGCCACGGGAACCCAGGCGATCAGCGGTGCCAACACAACCAGCGCCAACAGGGATGCCACACCGGTAATCACCCCTGACATCTTTGTCGTGCCGCCACTGGAAATATTGATCAGCGAGGCGCCCATGGTTCCGGCACCCGGGATTCCTCCCACCAGCGACGAGGCCATATTGCCTACGCCCTGCCCAATGAGTTCCCGGTTGGACTGGTGGTTGCTGTTGGTCATCGCGTCGATCACCAGACAGGTCTTGAGGGTGTCAATGGAGAGCAATACCGCCAGTGTCATGGCCGGCACACCCACCTGCAACACCGTGGCCCAGCTCAGCAGTTCGGCCGACGGCAGGCGCAGACCCAGCGTATCCGCAAGGTCGCTGCCGCTGGCGGCCAATGGCCCTACCAGCAGGGGATTGTGTTCAACGTTGCGCAAGGCCGGGTCCAGCCAAGCCAGTAGTCCGTAACAGACAACACCTGACAGCAAGGCCAGAATGGTGGCTGGCACCACCTTGGTCAAACGTGGCATCAGCAGCATGGCAGCGACAACCACCGTTCCCAACAAGATGCTTTGCCACTGCCAGACCGAAGGACTGCCCAATGCGGCCCACAGGCCAGCGGCACCTACTACCCCCAAGAACTTCGGGATCTGACTGCCAATGATGATGAGCCCAACACCGCTCAAATAGCCACTAACGACCGGGAAGGGAATGTACTTGATGAGTTGACCAATGCCCGCCAGTCCGAGGCCGATCTGAATGGCACCCGCAAGCAGACCGATAAGTCCCAACAGCACCAATGCATGGTCGGCTGACATCCCCGCCTGCGCAAATCCGGCCGCCAACGCAGACAAAACCGCCGCGGCTGGTGCACACGGCGCGGTAATCAGGCGCGTGCTGCCGCCCAGCAGGGGTGTCACCAGGCCCAACGCGATCGCACCCAGGATGCCGGCCACGGCTCCTTGAGCACCCAACTCGCCACCGAGTGGCGCCACAATGGCTACGCCAAAAGCAATCGCCGAAGGCAACGCCACCAGCATGGCTGCGGTGCCTCCCCAGAGGTCACCAGCGATGTGGTTTTGACGTGGAGCGTCAGGCAAGTCTGGCAATGCGCTGTCCCTCCACGGCGAACAAATGCCTGGCAGCCACACGCTGCGGTGCAATCTCTGCCAACGGATTGAGCACAAAGGCCCGAAGCCACATTCTTGGATGCGGCAGCGTCAGCGTAGGTGTATCGATGTGCGTATCGCCATGCAGCAGCAGGTCAAGGTCCAGGGTACGTGGTGCGTTGCGATAGCTCCTGACACGCCCCGCACGTTGCTCGATGTCTTGCAGGACCAGCAGCATTTCGAGAGGCTTGAGCAGGGTAAGCACTTCTACCACGGCGTTGATATAGTCCGGTCCGCTGGAGTCGACGGGAGCGCTCGCATACAAAGAGGATTGCCGGATGAGTGCCACGCCGTCGAGTTCGGCGATGGCCTGTACGGCCTGCAGTACCGTGGCACTGGCATCACCCAGATTGGCACCCACGCCAACGTATGCAGTTACAGGCGCGCGCACCAAACTACTCCTCAAATTCCGGTTGCGGCACTGCCGTCCGCATTTCCACTACCGAGTCCACCCCCGTTGCCACTGCCCGTCGGGCGGCGACGCCGGCGACGCTTGCGCGGCACGCCCGAATCGGCCTCGCCGGAAGTGGCCGGTGGCAGTAATCCAGCAGGCGCAGCAAAATGCTCGGTATTGGCGCTAGCACCCGTGGCACCAAAGCCTCCGGTTGGGGGTGCCCGGTGGGTGCGCGGTGCGCGCTGCCGCTTGTGCTGTTCCTCGCGCACAAGATCCACCATGTCCTGGCGAATGCCGTCATTGGCCATACTGAATTCCTGCCACCAATCGGCCAGCACTTCTTCCACTTCCCCCACATCGGCGCGCAGGCGCATGAAGTCAAACGCCGCACGGAACCGTGCCTGCTCGACCAGCCCAAACGGAGTGCTCCCCACCCGTTTTTGAAAGCGCGGTTGCATGACCCAGATTTCGCGCATGTCGCTGGCCAATTTGCCACCCCCTGAGACGTCGCCAATGCGGGCCTGAAAGACATCGTCGATGGCATCCATCAGTGCCGGGTGGGAATGCTGATGCTGCTCGAGGCGGCGCGCCCAGCCATCTCGCACATCGGACCACAGCACACAGGCCAGCAGGAAGCTGGGAGCCACCGGTTTGCCTTCGCCCACCCGCCGATCGGTATCCTTCAGAGCGGCATTGACAAACGGCTGCTCCGAGCGCTCCACCACCACATCCAGCAACGGATAAATGCCGCGCGCCATGCCAAGTTGCTTCAGTGTATCGATAGACGCCAATGCATGCCCGGTTTGCAGCAGTTTGAGCATTTCGTCAAACAAGCGACTTTGCGGGACATCCGCCAGCAATTCCTGCGATTTCACGAGGGGCGCGGCTGTCTTGGCCTCGAGTTTGAAGCCCAGGCCGCTGAGCTTGGCCGCAAAACGCACGGCACGGATGATGCGCACCGGGTCTTCCCGGTAACGGGTGGCCGGGTCACCAATCATGCGCAGCGTGCGGTTCTTGGAGTCCTTCAAACCATGGTGGTAGTCGACCACCACCTGGTTCAGCGGGTTGTAGTACATGGCATTGATGGTGAAATCACGCCGCACCGCGTCCTCCTCCTGGGGACCCCAGACGTTATCCCGCAACACACGACCGGTGCTGTCAACCGCGTGCTTCATGCCCGCCAACTCACTGCGACTGGTCTTCTCATTGCCCGCCACCTGTTCGGCAGCCGCGTTGTCGAGATAAGCGCGAAACGTAGACACCTCAATCACTTCGTGTTCGCGCCCCCGGCCAAACACCACATGCACGATGCGAAAGCGCCGCCCGATGATGAACGCACGGCGAAACAGCCCTTTCACTTGCTCAGGCGTAGCGTTGGTCGCCACATCGAAGTCCTTGGGACGCAAGCCCACCAGCAGGTCGCGCACCGCACCGCCCACCACGTAGGCTTCAAAACCAGCGTCCTGCAGCGTGCGTACCACGGTCACCGCACGTTCATCCACCAGGGAGGGATCAATGCCATGGGTCTGAACCGGAATATCCACCCGTTTGCCGAACTTCGGGGGCTTGCGCGACAAGGTGGATGTGGTCTTGCTGATGAGGTTGTCTATGAATTTCTTGATCATTTTTATTTGCGGGAGCGTTGCTTGCCTCCCTGGCTAACGAAACAGCTCAAGTATGCGCCATCCACGCTCCATGGCAATGGCACGCAGACGCGCATCCGGATTGGTGGCTACCGCCACGTTCACGCGCTCCAGCAAGGGCAAATCGTTGATGGAGTCGGAGTAAAACGTCGTGTGGACATCATCCCAACCCCAATCACGCGCGCGCAACCACTGTTCTACCCGCACCACCTTGCCTTCACGAAAAGACGGCACACCGGCAATTGCTCCGGTAAACCAGCCCGCTTGCCCACCGACGCTGTCTGTTTGCAAGTCCACGGCAATCAACTCGGCTACGCCCAAGGCAACAGCGATGGGACGCGTGATAAACGCGTTGGTCGCTGTAACAATCACCACGGCATCACCCGCCTGCTGGTGCGTACGGAGCAACTCCAGCGCTTGAGGCAGGATGGCTTTTTGCACTATATCGCGCATGAAATCAGCGTGAGCAGCTATTGAATTAGTAGCACCCTGGCGGCATATCGCCTCGGTAGCGAACCTGACGTAGTCGTGCACGTCCAGTGTGCCGGCTTTGTACTGCTCATAGAAAGCATCATTGGACCGCTTGAACACCACCGGATCAACCCAGCCACGCGCGATGGTGAACTCGCCCCAGGCGTAGTCGGAATCGATCGGCAACAGGGTATGGTCCAGGTCGAAAAGCGCAACTCTGGCGCGCATGTCTGCCACGGTCATGTGTTCTCCATCATCGATTTGATCAGCGGAATGGTGATGGCGCGTTTGGTTTGCAAAGCATACCCGTCCAGCAGGTCGAGCAACTCCATCAAGCTCCCCAAGTCGCGACTAAACCGGGTCAACATGAAGTCCATGACCTCATCACCAAGGAAGATGCCGCGCTCGTCCGCAGCGCGGCGCAACACCGAGCGGCGTTCGGGCTCGCTGAGCGGCACCATGTGAAAGACATGCCCCCAACCGAGCCGGGTGCGCAAATCGTCACGCAACTGCAGTTCTACCGGCGCAAGCGCACCCGCAGCGAGCACGGGCCGCTGCACCGTTTGTGCGTTGACAAACCAGTTGAACGCGCCGTGTTGTTGGGCACCCGTGTAGAGGTGCACATCGTCCAGCATCACCGCCGCCCAGCCTTCGTCAAATTCAGGCGGCTCCAGCACGGTCGCATCCAGCCAGCCAACCCGGGCACCCTGTTCGCGCAAGGCCTCACGAGCGGCTTTGAGCAGGTGCGTCTTGCCACTGCCGCCCGTGCCCCACAAGTAGGTTGGCACCGGTGATCGGGTCGAAGTCGTCGCGCCAACCCATAGTTGCATATGTTGCATCACCGAAAGGTTTGGGCCCACCAGGAAATTGCTCAGTGTCGGGCCGGTCGCCAGTCCGATATCCAGTGCAATTTGACGCATGGGGACCGAATTCATGCGCGGTACAGCGCGCTGTCCAGGTACCGTGCCTTGAGGCGCCGAATGGCCACCAGCAACACCGCACTGACCGGAAGTGCGATGAGCACCCCTACAAACCCGAAAAGCTGGCCGAATGCCAGCAGCGCAAAAATGACTGCGAGCGGGTGCAAGCCTATGCGTTCGCCCACCAACCGGGGGGTCAGGAAGAAGCTCTCCACCATTTGCCCGAGCCCGAACACCACCGCCACCATCACAAACGCCTGACCTACACCACCGGCAGCAGAAGAAAACTGCAGCAAGCCAGCCAGGGTGGCCAACAACAATCCGACGCCAAACCCCACATAAGGCACAAAGATCGCCAGGCCGGTAAAGATGCCAATCGGCAGTGCCAGATCCAGGCCAAACAAGAACAGCGCCGCACTGTAAAAGACAGCCAGGATGAGCATCACCAGCAATTGCCCGCGCAGGTACTGTCCCAGCACCCAATCCACTTCAGACAGAAAGCTCACCGTGCCACCGCGCAATCGAGGAGGAATCAGGTGCTCCAGTTTCGACAGGAAATGTGCCCAATCCATCAACAGGTAAAAAAGCGCCACGGGTATCAGCACCGCATTGCCCACTACAGCCAAAGCGACACTGCCTCCCAGTTTGAGGGATGTCATGAGCGAGCCAAAAACATCCTCGAGATTGGAGTTAAAGTACTTGAGAACGAACGCCTTCAGGCTGGCCCCATCGAGGGAAACCTGCACACCCCATTGTTTGAGCAAGGGTGCCAACGCACGGTTGACACTGTCCATCATGGCCGGCAGCTGGTCGCGCATCAGCGGCAACTCCTTGGCAAGAATGGGAACCATCAACAGGAAGACCCCGATCAGCGCCAAAACAAACAACAGCTCCACTACCACCACCGCCAGCACGCGGGGAATGCGGCCACGCCCGACATGGTCGAGCCAATCGACCACCGGCGTCAGCGCATAAGCAAGGACCGCTGCCACCACAAACGGCGCCAGCACCGGGGACAACAACCAGAGCACCCCCGACAACAGGGCCGCGATGAAACACCAGGCGGCAAAACTTTTTTGTGCAGAGGTAAGTTGCATGAGGGATAAGTATTGAGGTGATGAACCCGTAAAATCTTGGCAAATTCTATCGGCCCGGGCGCTGTGCGCCCTCTCACCCTGTTTCCATGACCCAATCCAACACCACTTCCCCCCTGTCCTACAAGGACGCCGGCGTCGATATTGATGCAGGCGATGCCCTCGTGGAACGCATCAAGCCACTGGCCAAGAAAACAATGCGCGAAGGTGTCCTTGCGGGCATAGGCGGATTTGGTGCTCTGTTTGAGGTTCCCAAACGCTACAAGGAGCCGGTGCTGGTCAGCGGCACCGACGGAGTGGGAACCAAACTCAAACTCGCCTTTGAGTGGAACATGCACGACACCGTGGGCATTGACCTCGTGGCGATGAGCGTCAATGACGTTCTGGTGCAAGGGGCCGAGCCACTTTTCTTCCTGGACTACTTTGCCTGCGGAAAGCTCAATGTGGATACGGCCGCAGCCGTGGTGGGCGGCATCGCCAAAGGGTGCGAACTTTCAGGATGCGCGCTGATTGGTGGCGAAACTGCAGAGATGCCAGGCATGTACCCGGCGGGCGAATACGATCTGGCGGGGTTTGCCGTGGGGGCTGTAGAAAAGTCGAAGATCCTGACCGGTGCCGATGTGCGTCCCGGCGATGTCGTGCTCGGATTGGCGTCCAGCGGGGTGCACTCCAACGGCTTCAGTCTGGTACGCAAGTGTATTGAACGCGCCGCAGGGCATCTTCCTTCGAAGCTGGACGGCAAGCCATTCAGGGAAGCCGTGATGGAGCCGACCCGGCTGTATGTGAAGAACGTGCTGGCCGCATTGGCAGAGCATCCGATCAAGGCGCTGGCCCACATTACCGGCGGCGGATTGCTGGAGAACATTCCCAGGGTGCTGCCTGAGGGCATGGCCGCGCACCTTCGCAAGGGAAGCTGGCCGCAAACCGAGTTGTTCCATTGGCTGCAGAAAACCGCAGGCATCGACGATATCGAAATGAACCGCACCTTCAACAACGGCATCGGCATGGTGGTGGTCGTCGACGCGGTTCATGCCGCAGGCTGTGCGGCCACTTTGCGTGCTGCCGGGGAATCGGTTTTTGAAATCGGGGTGATTGCACCTCGGGGCGACAGGCCAGCGGTGGTGGTCGAGTAAATCAGCCCCGGCGCATCGCTTCGACACGGTCGGCAATGGCATCAAGATCCCTCTGCTCGTCAGCATGCACGAGGTAACACTCCAGGTCGGCCAGTGCCTGCTCCGTATTGCCCAGTTCCGCATGTGCAAGGCCACGATCGCGGTATTCTGACCAGAATTCTGGCAGCAGCACAATCAATCGCTCCTGCACAGCCAGCAGACGGGACCAGTCGCGCTGTGCCTTGTGCACTTCCTTGAGATTGCGCAGCATCCGGGCCAGGATTTCGCGCGGTGTAGCCGCCTGCAAGTAAAGGCCCAGAGGCACCTCCAAGGCGTCGCCCAACCCACGCTGCCGGTACGGCTCCAGACGCTCCTCCAGTTCCTCACGGCTGAGCGAGCGTCCATCCACGGGATCGATAACGACCTGGCCGATCGTGAAATTGGCCTTGACCATGAAATGACCGGGAAAACCGACTCCGCGCACCGAAAGTCCGAGTCCATGGGCAAGTTCCAGCCAGAGTACCGCCAGCGAAATGGGAATTCCCCGGCGCGTGCGCATCAGGACATTGATGAAACTGTTGTCCGGGTCGTAAAAATCGTTGACGTTGCCTCCAAACTTCAGATCGCCGTAAAAAAACTCATTGAAGATGCGCAATTTCTGCAGCGGCATGGCGTCCGCCGGAATACGCCGACGCACCCGCGCCAGCAAGTGATCGACTTCGCTCAGGACGGACTGAACATCCAGATCGGGGTACTCATCCTGTCCCAGGCAAACCGCTGCTTCAAACAGGGCAAAATCCCCGTCGCTTTGCACCAACGAGGCAAAGTAGTCGATGGGTGAAGGCGGGGAAACATCCAGTTCCATCACATCACGTCTTTCGAAGTCCGGTATTCAACGTCTGAGCAACTGCCTCAACCTGAGCCCTGTGGCCCAGGTTACTGCGAAGTACAAGATTACCGCAGAAACCACCACGCACACCAGCCACAGGAGTCTCTTGAACTTCTGGTCGTGCAGCCCAATCCAAGGCACTGCAGTGCTGGCCCAATGCAGAAACAATGCCAACAGCGCGCTAGCCAACAGCACCTGCAACACAAAACGCCCCCAACCCGGGGACGG
Organism: Rhodoferax sp.; assembly: GCA_020048895.1. Classification (GTDB taxonomy): domain Bacteria; phylum Pseudomonadota; class Gammaproteobacteria; order Burkholderiales; family Burkholderiaceae_C; genus Allorhodoferax. The sequence goes on from JAIFLV010000167.1 coordinate 28,797, forward strand.
CACAAATGTTCTGCTGCGCAACAACCCCACCAGTAACCACAGCGCATTGATCAGCGCACCCACTCCAATGGCCAACGCCAGGCCGGCATGGGCAAACAGCGGAACAAACAGCAGATTGAGACACTGTGTGATGACCAGCACGGCAAGCGCAATCAACGCCGGGCCGCGAATATTCTGGCTGGCAAAGTAGCCTGGCGTCAGAACTTTGATGGCGACAAGGCCCAGTAGCCCGGCACCGTAGCCCATCAGTGCATTGGTGGTTTGCGTGACGTCCCGTTCCGAAAAAGCGCCGTTATGAAACAGCACGGCCACCAGTGGCTGCGCGAACAGCACCAGCGCCACGGCCGCAGGAACTGCCAGCAGGACCACCAGGCGCAAACCCCAATCGATCATTTGCGAGAAGTGTTCCGCATCCCCGGCCGCTTTTGCCGCTGCCAGTTGGGGCATCAAGACCACCCCCAACGCCACACCCAGCATGGCCGTGGGAAATTCCATCAACAGACTGGCACTATTGAGCCAACTGACCGAACCGGTTGCCAGGTGCGACGCGATCTGGGTGTTGATCAACAGCGAAATCTGCGCCACGCTCACCCCCAGCAACGCCGGCACCATCAGATGCGCTATCCTTTTCGTAGCTGGCTGCGCCCATGCAGTGCGCGCTGCAGCCCAATTGAGTCCAATTTTTGGTACCAGTCGCAAACGTCTGAGCGCAAGAACAATTGCGGCCAACTGCATCACGCCACCCACCATCACGCCGCCGGCCATCGCATAAATTGGCTCGATTCCCATGCGTCCAAACCAGGGTGCTCCCAGCCAGGCTGCCGTGATCATCGCCACATTCAGCAACACCGGGGTCGCCGCCGGAACTGCAAACTTCTTCCAGGTGTTGAGCACTCCTGCGCCGAGTGCCACGAGCGACATGCAGGCGATATATGGAAACATCCAGCGCGTCATGAGAACGGCCGCCTCAAAACCTTGCGGCTTGCTCAGTAGACCGGCGGCCATCATGTAGACAAGTACCGGGGCGCCTACCACACCAAGAATACAGGTCAGGATCAATACCCAGACCAGCACGGTGGCCACCGAGCTGACGAGCGCATGGGTCGCAACTTCCCCTTCGGTTTCCCTGGTGGCAGCAAGCACAGGTACAAAAGCCTGGCTAAAGGCACCTTCTGCGAACATGCGGCGCAGCATGTTGGGAATGCGAAATGCGACCCCAAATGCATCGGTCATGACGCTCACACCAAACGTGGATGCCATCAGCAGGTCGCGCACCAACCCTGTCACGCGAGAGGCCAGCGTCAGCAGGGAAACGGTCGATGCGGATTTGATGAGGCTCACAACGCAAGTGTAGTGCGGCGTTACACGCCGCCGCTGCACCGGTTATCAGAACGCCCAACGAATCCCCAAAGAGAACACCGAATATTTGCTGCCAAATCGCTCCGAGGTACTGGAGTTGTAGGTAACCGGCATTTCACTAAAGAAGAGATTGCTACTCAATTGCACGCGACCGAGCAAGTACACATTGGGGCTGATACGGTAGTCTGACTGCAGCAATACCAGATGATTTTGCGCAAAGTGCGGCTTGCCACGACTTGCCAAAATGCTGTCTACAGCCTCGCGTTGCACAGCATGGTAAAGATAACCTAGCTTGTAACTCCAGGGATCACCCTGCCAATGCAGACTTGCACCCCATTGCCAGAACCGACCACGCCAAGCGATCTCGGGGGCCACATCAACGCCATAGGCGCCGCTGCTGTCATAAAACTGCTGGATCACTCCACCGGTCGCGTTGCAGTCCTGGGCCAATGATCCATAAATGTCGTTCCCGTTGAAAACAAGCGCGTAGTCGCAACCGTTGCGCGTCGTCGTGGCAGTGAGGCCACCGTAGCGTAGCTGGGTCCACCCGATACCGAAACTGGTGTTGACCACTGGGCGGTTGGGAAGTACCCAGGTGCCAATAAGGTCAACTTGCATCGAACGGTCTGCGGGTGCCTCTATGCGCACGGTGTTCAGAATCGCACCTGGTACAGACACTGGTGAAGAAGATTGCGTCGCTGCAGCCTGGTTTCCCCAGGCGCTAAGGCGTAGCGCCATGGCAGGGCGACTCAACGCCGCGTCAGCAAAACGCAACTGAGTCGCGACCGCGAAATTGTCGTAATAAAACGTATCGGAGGCACTACTGACGGCGCGACGCCCGATGCTGCCGGAAACCCACCATGCTTCTTGTACACGAAGAGCCCCTGTGATGTGGTACCCATGGTAATCCCCTGCCGACGTTCCAACGGTGTTGGGATCGCTCTCCCGAACCCGAAAAACATCGAGTTCAGAATTCATCTGGTCAGTGGTCAATTCCAAAAAACCACGGATGCTCCCTCGTTCAGGCACCGCGCTGAGCATCACGTCCAGCGGTGCGGCAAATGCCGGTGCCACGAGCGTGCTGGCGACCAGCAAACAGCCGACAAACTGTCTGATCGCCACACTCCGGTGCGGGGTTCTCATCGAGCGCGGAAAATTCGCGTTGCAGGATGAATTAGTCGGTAAGTGTGATGTATCCCTGCAAACCGGCACCAGAGACAGGGCGGCTTTCGGAGATAGCACCAAGAGCATCGAGTTTCGTGGGAACATCAATGGTGTAGGTTTTGAACTGTGTTCCGTCAAGTTTACGCAACGGAAGGTCAGTGACCACCAGCGTGATCTTGTACTTACCACGAAGCGCGTTGATACCGGTAAAGTCGTTGCTGACCTGATTCACCGCGTAACTGACCACGTCGCCGACCAAAACAAAATTGGTGTTCGCAGCCAGTGTGGTAAGGGTATTGCGGACACCACGCACTGCGTTGTTGAATCCTATGATCGCCTTTGTCTTGGCGTCTGCAGATACACCGTACACCAAAGCATTTGACAATTGCGAGCCAGTGTTGGCAACCAGGAAAGACACGTCGCTGCCGGTTTTGGTAACCACCACATTGTCAATAAAACCCTTGAGCAGACCTTTGCCGTCAGCGGCAATTTGTTCAACTTGCACAGCAGCGCTCAAACGCTGATTGGGTGCCAAATTGAAGGAGCCCACCTCAGACAACTTGAACTTGAGCACTGCATTGGTGGCAAGGGGCCAGGAAATTGCAATGCCTGCAGCTGACTCCAACTGCCCAATGGTGTAGTCCGTGTTCTTGCCACCGCTCTCCAAGGCCATCCCGTTGTTAGCCAGCGCCAGATAGTTGCTTTGTATCGACGTGGTGTTGGGATCGAGGACACCGGCCTTGATAATGGCAGCCAACTCAGTGGTAGCTACTGTAGGTGCGCCCACCAACTTGGCTTTGTTATCTACCAGAGCGGAAACCAGCTTCGCATCGTTTTGCGCAACTTTGGCAGCAGCCACAATGGCTGCTGTCGTGCCGGCCTGCAATATGCTGTCGGACTGACCCTTCAGGCTGGAGGAAGCCGCCACGGCGATCGCATCGGCATTTTGCGCTGCAAGGGCAGACCGAACCGCAGCACTTACTTTGGTGGAGGTAACGGCATCGGTCGCGGCTTGCTTGACCAACGAGGTGACCACCTGCTGGTCCAGTGCCGCCGTCGCACCGGAGCCTGACGCCAAACTGATGCCACCCGCCTTCAATACGACTGCAAACGACGCAGCAACCTGGTCGTACACAGGTTGCAACGCAGCAGTGCCAGAAAGCCCGGCAAAGCCTGTGAAAGCTTCCGAAACTTTTTGAAGCAAATGCTGCATTACCAGGGTCTTGCGGTAGAGATCCGCATTCACCAATGAACCGTCAGCAGAAACTGCAGCCGGATCCGACCGGGTAACGTCGGTACCCGCAGATAGACCCAGAGTGGCAGCAACTTGCGCAGTCGTCATGCCAGCAGCCACCAGTGACGTTAGGGGTGTAATCATGGAGGCATTCGCCGGAGCCCTGATTTGTCCCACAAACGGAAGACCAGTGTCCACACTCGTGCCACCCGTGGCAATGAGACCATACGAGCAACCTTCGGGAAAGGTAAATGATCCGTTTTCAACCGTATAAACCAATGGCTCGCTGCTATCTGCCACGCCATTGGAGTTGCTGTCGCAAGTAACCTTGGCGAAGCTGAGGTAGCCGTCCACTGCCTTGCCGGAGGTGGGCGTGGGAGGCACGGGCGCTGGAGTGTCACTTCCGCCGCCACAGGCGCTCGCCAACAAAATGAACACTGCCGCAGAAATGGCGCTAAGTTTGGACTGCATGGACGGATACCATTGATGATGGGTGGGTACTCTGGGAGTTCAAAAGCATCATTTGAAGCAACTAGTTGAACTTGATCGGTCCGACATTCATGCCATTGGGATACTTGCCGCCTGTGTCCGTGGTTTTCACATATTGCACGTTTGTCCCCAACACCTGAATGTGAACCTCACCCACTCCGCCAGCCAAAGCCAGTGGTACCGTGCCAAAGCCACAGGCGGTGTTTAAGGCAAAAGAACTCAATGCCAACGTGTAGGTCTGAACCCCGGCTGCGACGACGGCAATCTCGCCCTTTGCATCAGGAGTGCAACCGTTCACCGGCGCACCCTTAAGCAACACCGTGAATTTGGGCTTGGTATTCACCAACTCATCATTACCCCAAACAGATATCACGATGTTTTTGTAGCTGCTGATATCCGCGTAGCCGTTCTGAGGAGCCTTCACATAAGCGCCAAATCCCCATGCCTTGGTCGGTGCTGCCGGGAGGCCATAACCAAAGTAAAAACTCGGAGTGGCATCGCTTGCGGCCAAACCACTCCACCAGTCGGCGGCGCCGACAGAATCATCCACATAGCGACCTGCAGTTCCACCCTCCACGGATTGCCAAGGCGTTGGCTTCTCTGTGTAATTACTGGCATAAACGCCATTGACCAGTGCAATCTTTCCGCCGGCGACCGGCGTAGTAGTATTTCCACCGTCTGCCGTAGCAGTCACAGTCTTGTAAACGATGTCATCAAAATAGTAAGTGGTATTGGTGGCTTCAGCGACCAGGAAGTTGGGGAATATGCTGATCTTGTTATAGGTGACAGCTGCATTGACCTTCGAGCTGACATCAA
>JAIFLV010000111.1 GCA_020048895.1 Rhodoferax sp.
TCATCCGTGGCACGCCACTGCTGATTCAGGTTTACCTGATCTATTACGGCCTGGGCCAACTCGAGTGGATTCAGGCCCGCTGGGACACCGTGTGGCCCTGGACACACTTCAAGGAGCCCTTCTTCTGTGCTTTGCTGGCGTTCAGTTTGAACACAGCCGGGTACACCGCCGAGATGCTGGCCGGGGCCATTCGCGAGACTAATGCGGGTGAAATCGAAGCAGCACAGGCATATGGCATGAGCCGCTTTCAGGTGATGCTGCGCGTGGTGCTGCCCAGCGCCATGCGGCGCACCTTGCCGGCTTATAGCAACGAGGTGGTGATGATGCTGCAAAGTACCAGTTTGGCCAGTGCCGTGCCTTCGCTGATCGATGTCACCGGGGCTGCCAGCCGGATCTATTCCGACTACTACCTGCCCTTTGAAGCCTATCTGGCCGCTGCGGCGATCTACCTTGTCACTACCTTTTGCCTGATTGGCGTATTTCGACTGGCCGAGCGCCACTTTCTTGCGCACCTCGCACCACGCAAGGCCTGAACTCTATGCAACGCGTTGACCATCCACTTATGTCGCCCAGCCTGGGGGTCCACAAGACACTCACCAGCTTTCACTTTGGACAGGTGGGTGCCGGCCCCAAGTTCTACATTCAGGCCAGCTTGCACGCCGAGGAACTGCCTGGCATGCTGGCTGCCTACCACCTGCGCGGACTGCTGGAGGCCGCCGAAGCTGCGGGGGCAATCCGCGGTGAGATCATTCTGGTGCCGGTCGCCAACCCGATTGGCCTGGCGCAGCGGGTGGACCACAAAGCCATGGGTCGATTCGAGTTGGACACCTCGGAGAACTTCAACCGCCACTACCCTGACCTGATGCAGGCCATAACGACCACCGTGCGCGAGCAACTCGGCACGGACGGCGCGGTCAATGTAAGGCTAGTGCGCGCAGCCATCGGTGACTTTCTGCGCGCCATGCAGCCGCAAACCGAGTTGCAAAGCCTGCGCCGCACGCTGCTGACGCTGTCACACGATGCGGATCGCATGCTCGATTTGCACTGTGACTGTGAAGGCGTCATGCACTTCTATACCGAAGAAGCGTGCTGGCCGGCGCTCGAGCCGCTGGCGCGACTGCTGGGCAGCGAGGCGATTTTGCTGGCCAAAAACTCTGGCGGCGGTCCCATCGACGAATGTCTCTCTGGCGTCTGGTGGCAGCTTGCCAACCTGCTGGCGGCAGAGGGTCGCTCCGTCGTCCTGCCCCAGGCTTGCTGCACCACGACGATCGAATTGCGCGGAGAAGGCGATGTAGCGCATGAATGGGCCCGCGCCGATGCCAGAGCGCTCTTTGCCTACCTGGAGCTCGAGGGTGCCATCGCCTGCGCGAAGGCGCCTGTCGTTCCACCTCTGAAATGCCAGCCAACCCCTCTGGCGGGCTCAGAAACCTTGAAGGCGGGTTCGGCTGGCGTTATTGTGTTTGCGGCGCAGGTCGGGGACCGACTGCAGGTCGGAGACCTGGTGGCGGAAATCATCGATCCGATTGCCAACTCGGTGCAACGCGTGACCGCCGGGGTGGCGGGGGTGTTTTACGCGCGGGTACGGGAACGGTACGCCCTTGCAGGGGCCGAGTTGGGAAAAATTGCGGGTGCAATGCCGTTTCGCACGGGCGATCTGCTCGGTGCCTGAAGGCATGCACGGCCGCGCATAAACTACAGTCGAACTATGACAAGCAAGATTCTCAAGCTGCAGGCGCTCAACATCCACAAGAAATTTGGCACCAACGAAGTGCTCAAGGGCGTTTCGCTGGAAGCCCATGCGGGTGACGTGATCAGCATTATTGGCAGTTCGGGTTCCGGCAAAAGCACCTTTTTGCGCTGCATCAACATGCTGGAAAAACCCCACGAAGGGCGCATCATCGTCGTGGGCGAAGAGTTAAAGCTGGCGCCTGCCGCCAATGGCGAATTGCACGCCACGGATGCGCGGCAATTGCAGCGCATGCGCACCAAACTGGCGATGGTGTTTCAGCACTTCAACCTGTGGTCGCACATGACGGTGTTGCAAAACATTATTGAAGCGCCCGTGCATGTGATGGGCATTCCCAAAGAGCAGGCGGTGGAGACCGCGCGCAAATACCTGGCCCGGGTCGACCTCGCCGGGCGAGAAGACGTTTACCCCGGGCACCTCAGTGGCGGCCAACAGCAGCGCGTCGCGATTGCACGGGCGCTGGCTATCGAGCCTGAAGTCATGCTGTTTGACGAGCCCACCAGCGCGCTCGACCCCGAACTCGTCTCCGAAGTGCTGAAGGTCATGAAAAATCTGGCCCTTGAAGGTCGCACCATGGTGGTTGTCACCCACGAGATGGGTTTCGCCCGCGAAGTGTCGAATCACCTGATCTTTTTGCACAAAGGCCTCATTGAAGAGCAAGGGGACCCACGCTCCGTGATGGCCGCGCCCAAGAGTGAACGATTGGCTCAATTTCTATCGGGCAACCTGAAGTAAGCGTCACTGCGCCCTGTTTTTTGCCCGCCATGTTGAACTCCTTGCCACAGCCACTGGTATTTCTGATTGCATGCATTTTGATGGGGATCAACGCCCTGTTCTGGGTACCCATACTGCTGGTTTTTGCATCATTCAAGTTTCTGCTGCCGTTCAAACCAGTTCGCCTTGCGGTGGACCCGGTGCTGCTATTCATTGCCGAGTCGTGGATTGCCTGCAACAGCGCCTGGATGGGTCTGACCCAGCGCACGACGTGGGACGTGCAAGGCATTGAGGGTCTGGAGCCGCGCAGCTGGTACCTGGTCAACAGCAACCACCAGTCGTGGGTGGACATTCTGGTACTGCAGCACTTGTTGAACCGGCGTATCCCGCTATTGAAGTTCTTTATCAAGCAGCAGTTGATCTGGGTGCCCGTGATGGGATTGGCCTGGTGGGCACTTGATTTCCCCTTCATGCGCCGCCACAGCGAAGAATTCCTGAAAAAGCACCCCGAAATGCGGGGTAAAGACCAGGAAACCACACGCAAAGCCTGTGAGAAGTTCGCCCTGATTCCCACCAGCGTCATGAATTTTCTGGAGGGCACACGGTTCACTGTGTCCAAACACGCCAGACAGCAGTCACCCTACCGCTACTTGCTCAAACCGAAGGCGGGAGGCATGGCACTGGCACTTAACGCCATGGGTGACAAATTTCAGGCGATACTGGATGTCACCATCGTGTACCCGGATGGCGCTCCGACGTTTACCCACTTTCTCATGGGCCAAATGCATCGTGTGGTGGTGCGTGTGCGCGTGCTGCCGATTCCGCAGCATCTGTTGCGTGGTGACTACGCGCAAGACGCCGCATTTCGGGCAGAGTTTGCCAGTTGGGTACAGCTGCTTTGGCACGACAAGGATCAGCAAATCCATGAAATGCTGGAGGCCGCGAACCCACCGCAAACTCCAAAGACGCGTTAAGCCCATGCATCTGTACAAGCTCCGTGCGGGATTGAAGCGATTGTTCGTCGCAATCATGCTGTCGGTGGTGGGACGCAGCCTGGTTGCCAGCAGCCGCGTGGAGCCAGGGATTCGGCGTGAATTGTCGGACCTGCCCAAGGGTTACCAGATCCAGATGGTGGTGATCCCAAATGGCCCGGAGTTCGTTGTCGAGTGCAATGGCGACGGCACGGTGGATCTGGCGAAGACCGTCAAACCGCGCGTGGATCTGCGCATCGCTTTCAAGCATGTTTCGCACGCGTTCCTGGTATTAAGTTTTCAGGAGGCGACGGTGCAGGCCTTTGCCAACGATCGCCTGGTGGCCGACGGTGACATATCGCATGCCATGCGGTTGGTGCGATGCCTCAACCGCATGGAAGGGCTGATACTGCCGCGCTGGATCGCGGCGCGCGCCGTGAAGCGTCTGCCGGAAATGCCGTTCGCTGAGAAAATAGTCAAAGCGATTCGCATCTACGCACAGGTGATGAAAAATCTTGTGCTGTTCAGGTAAGACATGACCAACACCTTTTACGAGTTCTTTAGCCCCGTCAAGATCATTGCCGGCCTTGCCGCGCTGGAACACCTGCCATTCGAGCTTTCAACCCGTTCCATTGTTCGCCCGATGGTCATCACAGACATCGGGGTGCGTGGTGCCGGACTGCTGGCATTGATGGAGTCCATTTTCAGTGCATCGCAGACACCGATTGTGGTGGTGTTTGACGATGTTCCGCCCGACAGCAGTCTGGTTGCGGTGCGCAAGGCCGCCGCGCAGTACAGAGAGCACCAATGCGATGCCATCGTGGCAATAGGCGGCGGCTCCGTCATAGACACCAGCAAAGGTGTCAACGTTCTGGTTTCCGAGGGTGGCGACGACCTGTTGCAGTTTTCCGGCGCGCACAACCTCAAGCGCGCGCTCAAGCCGCTGTTCGTGGTGCCGACAACCTCGGGTACCGGCAGCGAGGTGACCATGGTGGCCGTGATTTCTGACACTGAGGCAGGCGTCAAGATTCCGTTTACCTCCAATTTCCTGCTGCCCACCGCCGCGGTGCTGGACCCACGCATGACATTGACGCTGCCGCCCTTCATCACGGCCGCAACTGCCATGGATGCGCTCACCCACGCTGTGGAGGCGTACACGTGCCTGGCTGCCAACCCCATGAGCGACGCTTACGCAACGGCTGCCATCCAGAAAGTCAGCAGCCATCTGCTCGACGTTATCGACAACCCGCAGAATGCCGATGGGCGTTTGGCACTCGCCCAGGCCTCCACCATGGCGGGTATTGCGTTTTCCAACAGCATGGTGGGCCTGGTCCATGCATTGGGCCATTCGGTCGGTGCGGTGTCCCACCTGCCGCACGGGGTGTGCATGAGCATCCTGCTGCCGTACGTGCTGGAGTACAACCAGAGTGTCATTGCCATGCGAATTGGCGAACTGCTGCTGCCACTGGCCGGACCGGAAGTGTTCGCATCAACCCCTTTCTCGCAGCGGCCAACCCGCGCCATCCAGACCATTCGCTTGCTGCGTGACAATCTGCATGCGCGCTGTGGCCTGCCCCGCACGTTGCAGGAAAGCGGCAAGGTGCGGGCGGACCAGCTTGGTGCCATTGCCGACATGGCGATCAACGATGGCGCCATCCTGTTCAATCCCAAAGAAAGTGAGCGGGTCGATCTGATGGCCATTTTGGGCAACGCCTGGAGCGCATAGAGAGAACCTGCCATGACTTACATTCCAAGCGACATTGCCATAGCGCAAGCCACCCGGATGCAGCGCATTTCCCAGCTGGCGCGGGGGCGACTCGGCATTGCCGATGAACATCTGGAGCCCTATGGTCATTACAAGGCAAAGGTCTCACTGGATTATCTTCACAGCCTGCAAGACCGGCCCGATGGCAAGTTGATACTGGTCACAGCGATTAGCCCGACCCCCGCTGGTGAAGGCAAGACCACCACAGTGATTGGCCTGGGCGATGCGCTCAATCGCATTGGCAAGAAAGCCATGGTGTGCCTGCGCGAGCCGTCGCTGGGCCCGGTGTTTGGCATGAAAGGCGGCGCAGCAGGCGGAGGGTATGCGCAGGTAGTGCCCATGGAAGACATTAACCTGCACTTCACGGGTGACTTTTCCGCCATTGCATTGGCTAACAACCTGCTGGCAGCATTGCTGGATAACCATATTCACCACGGCAACGCATTGGGCATTGATGTGCGCCGCATCACCTGGAAGCGGGTGATGAACATGAACGACCGGGCCTTGCGGGATATCGTGGTGTCGCTCGGAGGGCCGCTCAATGGTTTTCCGCGTCAGGACGGCTTTGACATTGTGGTGGCGTCCGAGGTGATGGCAATTTTCTGCCTGGCCCAATCGCTGGACGATCTGAAAACACGGCTTGGCAACATTGTGGTGGGCTACACCACCGAGCAAAAACCCATATGTGCCCGTGACCTGCAGGCCCATGGAGCCATGACGGTGCTGCTGCAAAAGGCCATGGCTCCAAACCTGGTACAGACTCTCGAGCACACGCCAGCGCTGATCCATGGAGGCCCATTTGCCAACATCGCCCACGGTTGCAACTCGGTCATTGCCACGCGGGCCGGCCTGAAGCTGGCAGACTATGTGGTAACCGAAGCGGGCTTCGGTGCCGACCTGGGAGCCGAGAAATTTGTCAATATCAAGTGCCGCAAAAGCGGCCTGCGCCCGTCGGCTTCGGTAGTCGTCGCGACCCTGCGTGCCCTCAAGTATCAGGGTGGCGCGCTACTCCCATCGATCAGCCAGGAGAATCTGCCAGCGCTGGAGAAGGGGTTGGTGAACCTGGAGCGGCATGTCGACAACGTGCAACGTGTGTATGGCATTCCCTGTGTCGTGGCCATCAACCACTTTACGTCCGACACTGCAGCCGAAATCGCCATGCTCAAAGACCGCATGCAGGCCTTGGGCGTGCAAGTCGTCCTGACCACCCACTGGGCCGACGGCGGCTTTGGTGCGGAGGAACTCGCCAACGTTGTGGTGGATCTTTGTGCCCAGCCCTCCGACATGCAGTTTGTCTATGAAGATTCCGACACACTCTGGCAAAAAGCGACCCAATTGGCGCACAAGGTCTATCGGGCGGCATTGGTCACGGCCAGCGCCAAAGTCCGGGCGCACATTGACAAACTGCAGGCGGACGGCTACGGGCACTACCCGGTGTGTATCGCCAAGACGCCCTACTCTTTTTCGACCGACGCAAAATTGCTAGGGGCACCCGAGGGACACACGTTGGACATCCGAGAAGTGCGACTGGCAGCCGGTGCCGAGTTTGTGGTGATGGTGTGCGGTGACATCATGACCATGCCAGGCCTGCCCAAGCAGCCCGCCGCGAACCGAATTGATCTGGTGGACGGAAAAATAGTGGGACTGTTTTAACACTCAAGACGCCTACCCAGCTCATTTGAGTGTCCACGGTACACCTACAGAAAACCACACGGCGCGCTGCCCGTTTTCGCCGAATCCCAGGCTCAGCGCGGTTGGACCCAGCAAGGTGTCGGCACCGATGAATAGCGCCGCCGATTTGTACAGGCCGTTGGCGGTTGATGCGTCGTAAGACTGTTGCAACCGGGCCGCCTCCAGCGACGCTCCAAAATAGGTTTGTGAGACGATGCCCCCCAGTGTCAACCCCATGAACGGCGCGATATTGCGCTGGTAACCCAAGCGCGCAAATGCCACCTGATCCACGCGAAAACGGTTGACCGGATAGCCCGACAAGCGCTGAAAGCCACCGAGCGGGATCAGATCAAAAACAACATCGGTAGCCGTTGTGTCCGGATGATCGACATTGGCGTAAAGCAACTGCACCTGGAAAGTGTTCTGCCGCCAGGTTTGCACCGCGGTGAAGTCCATCGAAGTCCGCAAGTAGTCGGTCTTTGCACCCAGGGCACTGGCGGAATGGTGCACATCCAGCACAGTGCGATAGCCCTGCGTGGGGAAATGGGCCTTGTCCAGCGTATCGAAATCCAGCCTCGCCGTGGCGGCGCGCAGCGCTGCCCAGTTGGTTCCCGAAAGGGCAGGCCCAATGTCAATCTGGTATCTCTCCTGCCCGACTTCCAGCCCCAGGCGGATATCGCCACTCCTGCCCAGCTCGGTGCCGGCTTCCAGCGCCAACAGGGTTTGCGTGCGGTTGACGCGCGCCACTTGTGCCTCGCCAAAATAGATGGGCGACTGCTCTACCGAGGCCAAAAAACGTGGTGCGACAAACCACGGCGAGTCCAGAGCCAGCGGCTGCAGAAATTCAGAGTGCAAGGCGTTCTTCTCACCCACCTGCAACACATTTTGCCAGCGTGCACCCAGGCGGTTGAGCCAGGTCTGGGTATGCCCCACCACCATGTTGAACGAGGTTCTCTCGCCGGTCTGTGCGGTCAGGCTCAGCCCCAGACGGAGATAGTCGGGTCCCCAGGACTTTTCCTTGGGCTCCAGGAGTGCAATGTTTTTACCGTCCTCTTGGGCGAAGCTGAGTTGCACGCGCTCAAATTCGCCACGCTGAAAGACCCTTGCAGTGCTCTGCATCAAGGTGTTCGCGCTCTGGTTGGTGTCGTGCGGCTTGACCACTGCCAGCAGCACCTGGGGATTCACTGTTTTCATGGGCGCAATGCGTACTTCATCGACCGGGAAGTCGGCATCGACCTGGCGGTCGCGCCGAGCCTTCCACTGCGCGAAATCGTCCGCGCTCACGGCCAGCCCTAGTAACTGCGCAGCCACCCGCCGCACGGCCAATTCGCCCGCCAGAAACAGCGGCTGTGCCTGGTCAAAACTCCCCGACGTGAGCGCATCAAGCACCGGGCTCACCAGCACATCGTTCGGGCCGAGCAAGGCCAGTGAGGCCCTGACGTTTTGCTCCGTGAGGATGTTCACCATCTGCAGTCCGACCGAAAACGCCGAGCCGATTTCTTCGCGCGCCAACAAGGGAGTCCCCAGGTTGACTGCAATCACCACATCACCGCACAAGGCACGCCCAGCGCGCACAGGCAGGTTGTCCACCAGCCCGCCATCGATCAACAACTTGTCATCCACTTCCACCGGTGCCATGACCGCAGGAACCGACATCGTGGCGCGCAATGCTGCGGGGAGCGGGCCACTGTCGAGCGTCACGCGATGCCCCGTGGCAATGTCGGTAGCCACCGTCTGAAACGGAATAGGCAACTCATCAAAGCGTTGTGTGCCCATGGCGCGCAGGGTCAGCCGGTTCAATACTTCCGAGAGGTTTTGCCCGTAAATGACACCCGCGGGACTGACCACCTCGCCATTGCGCACGCCAAATTCGGGCAAGGCAAAGTGCCCGTTTTCATCTTTCTTGCGTTGTGCCCGCATCGCCAAACGATCGGGCCGGTCCTGAAACGCACGTGTCCAGTCAATGGCAAGCGTGGCCCGCTCCATTTCGTCAATCGGCATCCCAGCCGCATAGACGCCGCCCACCACACCGCCCATGCTGGTGCCGACAACGCAGTCCACGGGAATGCGCATGCGCTCCAGTTCCCGAATGACGCCGATATGGGCCAATCCACGTGCGCCGCCACCTGACAGCACCAAGGCCACGCGCGGGCGCACACTTGCTGTCTGCGCTGCGTTGGACGCAGCAGTAGCAACCGTGGAAAAACCGGCGACCGCGAGGGCCAGCCAGACAGTGAAGAAAATTTGGATGCGCTGGTGGTACGGGCTCATGCCCCAAGTCTATCGGCTCACTTGCCGCCCAGGCCCATGGAACGGGTGATCACCTCTTTCATGATCTCGTTGGTGCCACCATAAATGCGGGCGACGCGGGCATCGGCAAAGCCACGGGTAATGGGGTATTCCCACATGTAGCCATAGCCGCCAAAGAGCTGCACGCATTCGTCCATCACCTTGCATTGCAGATCGGTACACCAGTATTTGGCCATGCTGGCGGTCGCGGTGTCGAGCTGGTCCGTGCAGATCAACTCAGAGCATTTGTCCACAAACACCTGCGCCACCTGCACCTCGGTCTGCAACTCCGCCAGCTTGTAACGGGTGTTCTGAAAGGCCGCGACCGGCTGGCCGAAGACCTTGCGCTCCTTCACATAGTCCACCGTCCAGTGGATGGCGGCTTGTGCACCCGCTACGGCGCTGATGGCAATCTGCAGCCGCTCCCAAGGCAACTGCTCCATCAGGCAAATGAAGCCCCTGTTCTCATGCGCCTTGCCGCCCAGCAAATGCTCAGGACCGAGGCGCACGTTGTCAAAAAACAATTCGGACGTGTCTTGCGCTTTCAAGCCCAGTTTCTTCAGGCGTTTGCCAACACTGAAACCCGGCATGCCGCGCTCGACCAGCATCAGGCTGGTGCCCTTGCCCCCAGCACTGGGGTTGGTCTTGGCCACCACAATCACCAGATCAGCATGCCAGCCATTGGTGATGAAGGTCTTGCTGCCGTTGAGCAGGTAGCTGCCGTCAGATTGCTCGATGGCGGTCGACTTGATGCCCTGCAGGTCCGAGCCCGCGGCAGGCTCGCTCATGGCGATGGCTCCAATCATTTCGCCGGTGGCAAGCTTGGGCAGGTACTTGGCCTTCTGCTCGGGTGTGCCGTAGTGCAGGATGTAGGGAGCCACGATTTCACTGTGCAGGCTGTAACCAATGCCACTCACGCCCGCACGCGCCAGCTCTTCAAACTGGATGACGGAGAACAACTTGTCCGCGTCCGAACCGCCGTATTCCTCAGGCATGCTCATGCACAAAAAGCCGTTATCACCAGCCTTGTTCCAGACCTCGCGGGCCACATAGCCCTGCTCTTCCCAGTCGGCATGGAACGGGGCAATTTCCTTGTCGATGAACTTGCGAAAACTGTCGCGAAAGGATTCGTGATCTGGGGTGAAGAGGGTGCGTTCGATCATTGTAGGACCTGGGTTGGATTACTTTTGAAAAGCAAATGCTTGGTGAAAATTGAATATAGCCTATTCGACCGTACCGCCGATTTCCCATGGCTTTGGCCTAAAACAACCTATGGAATACCCGAAATTTCTTGGTGGAATCCTAGAAACCTGACAATTGAAAAACCTGTATAACCGAGTCTTGCCTGCATAGTCACTGGCAATTTCCGTACACCATAACTACGGGGCTTCATTGGAAGCCGTACTAACTG
The DNA here is from genome assembly GCA_020048895.1 of Rhodoferax sp. Taxonomy (GTDB): domain Bacteria; phylum Pseudomonadota; class Gammaproteobacteria; order Burkholderiales; family Burkholderiaceae_C; genus Allorhodoferax. The sequence goes on from JAIFLV010000111.1 coordinate 10,569, forward strand.
TGTAACCCTCTTATGAGCGATAGGGAGAAGACCATGACAAAGAACGGCTCGCTCAACCACATCTACCGCAGTGTCTGGAACCAGGCTCTGGGCGCCATGGTGGCGGTCGCAGAAACCACCTGCGGCCGTGGCAAAACTGCTGGCTCGCCTGCCGGTGCGCCCGTCGAAGCACCGCAGGGGCTGCACGAAATATCCAGACTCGCAACATTGGCGCTCGGTATCGCCCTGGGTTGGGGAGCTGGGGTGCCACAAGCCCTGGCCAACCCCACCGGTGCATCCGTGGTTGCAGGGCAAGCGGCCCTCAACACTACTGGCAATAAGCTGCTGGTCACCACTCAAAACGCGTTGGGCACCAACCATTCGGTCATCAACTGGCAAAGTTTCTCGATTGGCAAGGGCGAGTCCACCTACTTCCTGCAGCCCACCACAAACAGCACGTCCATCAACCGGGTAGTCACCAACACTCCTTCACAACTCTTTGGCACGCTGGGCAGCAACGGCAATCTGGTGTTGGTCAACCAGGCTGGCATTACGGTGGGCGCTGGAGCCGTGGTCGACACCGCCGGCTTTGCCGCCTCTGCCCTACAGATGACCGAAGCCGACGCACTGGCAGGCAGACTGCGCTTTGGCGACGCCAGCACCGCGGGTGGCGCTGTGTCGGTGCTGGGGAATGTGATTGCGCGCAGCGGCGACGTGGTGCTGCTAGGCAACAACGTCTCCACCGGAGTAGACGCACTGGTGCAAGCACCCAATGGCGCTATTAGTTTGGTAGCTGGTCACGCAATATCCATAAGCGCCAGAGGCCTGGAAGGCATTAACTTTGAATTGCAGGCACCGGCTGATACTGCAGTGAACCTGGGCACGCTCAAGGGCGACGCGGTGGGCATATTTGCCGGCACCTTGAAGCACAGCGGGCTGATTCAGGCTAGTACCGCCGCAATGGAAGGCGGCAAGGTGGTTCTCAAGGCCAAGGGCGACGCGTTTGTGGAAGGCGCCGGCAAAGTTGTGGCGACCGGCAGCAAGGGCGGTAGTGTGGATGTGCTGGGCAACCGCGTGGCGGTGACAGACCAGGCAGCCATTGACGCGTCTGGCACCTACGCGGGTGGCACCGTGCGCATTGGGGGCGACTACCAGGGAAAAAACGCGGACATTCAGAACGCGCAGATTACGTACTTTGGGCCACAGGCGAGCATCAAGGCAGATGCGACTGACCAAGGCGATGGTGGCAGGGTGATTCTCTGGGCCGATGACACTACGCGGGCTTATGGCGGCATTTCTGCAAAGGGTCGTGCCATGTGGGGGGATGGCGGGTTTGTCGAGACGTCCGGAAAACAGCTCCTTGAGGTGACAACTCCGCCGGATGCCGGCGCAACCCATGGCAAAGCGGGTACCTGGTTGCTGGACCCGCACAACGTGACCATTCAGGCAAGCACAGGAAACCTCGATACCCCCCCCTTCAGCCCGACAGTAGATACCTCAACCATCTTCAACACGGTCATCAACACGGCATTGACCGCGGGCACCACGGTAGTCATTGACACGGGGAGTACTGGAGTTCAGGCCGGCAACATTACCGTCGATGCCCCCATTAGCAAGTCCGGCGCGACAGGTGCCACGCTGACGCTCAATGCGGCGAACAATATCAATATCAACGCCAGTATCACGGCGACCACGAGCGCACTCAACCTGGAACTCAACGCAAACCAGGCGAGTTCGGGCGGCACCACGTCTTTGGGTAACTCGGTCACTGTCAACCTGAATGGAGGAACCTTGTCCTCAACCGGCGGCAACGTGCAGGTGACGAGCGGGAATTCAGTAACACTCAGCAACATCGGTGGTGGTTCAGGAGCCATTACCAACGGTGGAACGCTGACACTCAATGGTGCGACTTTGGGGACAAGCCTAGCCAACTCTGGCACGGTGACGGTAACGGGAACGACTGCATCTGCGATCAATGGAGGCTTGACCAACAGCAGTGGTGCGACGCTCAACGTGGCTGCAGCTGATCAATCGCCTGCGATTTTACCAACAGTGGCACGGTGGAGTTCACCAACCTTTACTACTTTAACGAATTCCCCACCGGGATGACGGTCACCAGCGGTACGCTGACCAACGCGGCGGGAGCCACATTGCGCAGCACCGGCAGTTCGGGTAGCGCCAACACGCTGAATGCGGTGCTGACCAACCTGGGCACGATCAATGTGGTGCAGCCACTGTCCATCACCAACACGGGTCGTACCTTTACCAGCAGTGCCGGCGCGTTGAGCGTGGCAAGTGGAAAAACGCTGACGGTCAACGGCGGCACGACAACGCTGGGCGCTGGGACGACGTTCTCAGGCACAGGCACACTGAGCCTGACCAACACGCCCACGCTCGACCTGGCCAGCAACCTCACGCTGGGGGTGGGGGTGAACCTGGTGACGTTGGACCTCAACGGGAGTAGTGCTGCGACGGTGAGCTCCGGCACTGCTGGCACCAAGCTGATCGTGCCAGTGGGTGGGGCACTGACACTCAACAACGACACCATTGCGTCCAGCGCAGATCTGGCCAACTCTGGCACGGTGACGGTGACGGGAACGACTGCATCTGCGATCAATGGAGGCTTGACCAACAGCAGTGGTGCGACGCTCAACGTGGCTGCAGCTGATCAATCGCCTGCGA
>JAIFLV010000024.1 GCA_020048895.1 Rhodoferax sp.
CTCTATGAAACCAAACCGTCTCACACTTCGGCGCATCGGCTTTGGCGCACTTGCAATCGTATTTGTCGTCGCCATCGCGCTGGTGATGACTCGCACCGGGCCACTGGCGGCCACCCGCGTCACGGTGGTGACCGTGCAAGAAGGCCGCATTAACCCATCGATCTTCGGCATCGGGACAGTCGAGGCTCGACGCAACTGGATGGTTGGTCCTGTCGTTGCGGGTCGGGTGCAGAGCGTCCGGGTGGACGTCGGCGACCAGGTGAAAACGGGGGACCTGCTTGCGGAAATGGATCCGGTGGATTTTGATGCCCGTCTGAACGCGTTAGATGCCGCACTCGAGCGCGCACGCAATACGCAGCTCGCGGCCCAGGCACAGCTCGCTGACGCCATGGCGAAACACGAATTGGCGGTGATCAATGCCAAGCGCAACAGCGAACTGGCTGCGCAAAACTTCATCAGCGCTGGTGCCCTCGAGTCCCGACTGCAGGAGAAGGCTTCAGCGGAAGCCGTTGTGTTGACGGCACAGGCCAATTGGCAAGCCAGCGGGCAGGATCTGGCCCGCCAAAAAGCGGAACGTGTCGCGCTGCAGCAGCAACGGGCCAACCTGCGCCTGCTGGCCCCGGCGAACGCCATGGTGGTGACCCGCGATGCCGAAGCGGGGTCTACGGTGGTGGCCGGGCAACCGGTACTACGCCTACTCGATCCCGCGAGCCTGTGGATCAAGCTGCGTGTAGACCAAGGACGCTCAGAAGGGCTCAAGCCCGGACTGGAAGCAAAAATCGTGCTGCGCTCACAACCACAAAAGACGCTGAACGGGCGGGTGGCACGCGTCGATTTGATGGCCGATGCCGTCACGGAAGAAAGAATCGCACAGGTAGTTTTTGAGGCGCCCTCTGCAGCCACGGCCGTGTCATCGTCAGTTGGCGAGCTCGCCGAGGTCGAATTACTGCTCGCTGAAACCACTGCCGCCCCTTTGGTACCCAATGCAGCGATCCAACACCAGCAAGGCACGGTTGGGGCGTGGCGAATTGAGAATGGGAAGCCGCACTTTGTCCCGCTGCGTTTGGGTGCCAGCAGCCCAGGCGGACTGGTGCAGGTGCTGGAGGGCCTGAAGGCCGGTGACAGCATCATCGTCTACAGCCAGAAAGCCGTAACCCCCGGAGCACGCATTCAGATTGTGGACGCACTGGTGAAGGACCAGCATACCGGAAGCAAACCATGATCAGCCTGGCCGGGCGCGACATTGCGCACAGTTGGGGAAAGTTTTTTCTCACCGGCATCGGGCTGGGATTGCTGATTGGCGTGACATTGACTATGGCTGGTGTCTACCGCGGCATGGTGGACGATGCCCACGCACTGCTCAACAACAGCGGGGCCGATTTGTGGGTCGTGCAAAAGGACACACAAGGGCCCTATGCCGAGGCGTCCAGTCTGAAGGACGACGTGGTGCGCAGTGTGCGCGGCATGCCCGGTGTTGCGCAGGCACGCAACACCACGTACTTCACCATGCAGGTACGTCGGCAGAATGGCGAAGATACGCGTGCCATGGTGGTGGGCAGCGAAGCCGGACAGGGCAATGCACCGGGCTATTTGCTGGCCGGACGGCAGATGACACGTGGACACTACGAGGCAGTGGCAGACATCAAAACCGGCTTTAACCTCGGTGAACGCATTCAAATCCGCCGCCACACCTACACCGTAGTGGGCTTGACGCAGCGCATGGTGTCCTCTGGCGGCGATCCGATGGTATTTATCTCACTCAAGGATGCGCAGGAAGCCCAGTTCCTGAAAGACAACGATGCCATTCTCAATGAACGGACGCGCACCGCAGCCAACCCGGCGTTCAACCGCCCGGGCGTGCCCGGTTTACTCGAAGCAGTACAAAGTCTGCAAACCAGCAGCCACAGTGTGAACGCCGTGCTGGTACAGCTCGCACCTGGGTTTGGTGCCGAACAGGTGGCCGAACCGATACGACGCTGGAAACATCTGGAAGTGTTTACCCGCGCTGGAATGGAAGAAATTCTGGTCGCCAAGCTGATCGCCACGTCGGCCAAGCAGATCGGTATGTTTCTGGCAATTCTGGCGATTGTGAGCGCGGCCATCGTGGCCTTCATCATCTACACCATGACCCTGGGAAAGATCCGCGAGATAGCGGTGCTCAAGTTGATTGGTACGCGCAATGTCACCATCGCCAGCATGATCCTGCAGCAGGCACTGGGCCTGGGGTTGATCGGCTTTGTGGTTGGCAAAGTTGCCGCCACGCTGTGGGCGCCGGTGTTTCCCAAGTTCGTGCTCCTGCTTACCCAGGATGCCGTTTTCGGTCTGGTCGCTACGCTGGTGATCTGTGCGCTGGCAAGCACTTTGGCCATCCGGGCGGCTCTGGCCGTCGATCCGGCTGCGGCCATCGGGTGAAGGAAGTATCCCTGTGACCACCACACCCCCCCAAATTTCCGGCGGCATCCGCATTGAAGGCTTGCGCAAAATCTACGGCCATGGCGATACCGCGGTCGAGGCCCTGAAGAATGTCGACATGCAGGTGGCACCCGGTGAAGTGGTAGGGCTCGTCGGACCCTCAGGCTCGGGAAAGAGCACGCTGCTCAAGTGCCTGGGTGCCATCATTGAACCGACCTCGGGGCGCATGACCCTGGGCAGCGATGTCATCTACAACGACGGCTGGCAAGTATCTGACTTGCGCGCCCTGCGCCGTGATCGCATCGGATTCGTGTTTCAGGCACCCTACCTGATCCCGTTCCTGGACGTGACCGACAACGTGGCCTTGCTGCCCATGCTGGCGGGCCAGCCCAATGCGCTGGCGCGCGCCCGCGCACTCGAGCTGCTCACCGCGCTCGATGTGGCCCACCGCGCCCAGGCCCAGCCATCGCAACTGTCGGGGGGTGAACAGCAGCGTGTGTCGATTGCACGCGCCCTGGCCAATCGCCCGCCGGTGATTCTGGCGGACGAGCCAACGGCGCCCCTGGACAGCGAAAGGGCTCTTGGGGTCATGCGCATCCTTAACCAGATGGCCAAGCAAGCCCATACGGCGATCATCGTGGTCACCCACGATGAAAAGATCATCCCCACGTTCAAGCGGATTTACCATATCCGCGACGGTCGCACCGAGGAAGAAGCGGGACAGGGGATGGCGTTGTAACGGGTTACCATTGCAAAAAAAAGGACCCTCTATGACAGCCTACCCCCACATGTTGAAGCCCCTCGACCTGGGCTTTACCACCTTGAAAAACCGCGTGCTCATGGGCTCCATGCACGTGGGCCTCGAAGAAGCGAAAGACGGTTTCGCGCGCATGGCCGCCTTTTATGCCGAGCGCGCGGCCGGCGGCGTGGCCCTCATCGTGACCGGAGGCATTGCGCCCAACGACCGTGCCCGCCCCATGCCCGGTGGCGCGCGCATGACCACGCAGGAAGAGGCGGACAAGCACAAGGTGGTAACCCAGGCGGTGCACGACGCCGGCGGCAAGATTGCCATGCAGATCCTGCACTTTGGACGCTACGCCTACCATCCCGAGCTGGTGGCTCCTAGCGCAATCAAGGCGCCAATCAATCCGTTCAGGCCTCACGCCCTCACCAGCGACGAGGTAGAACAAACCATCGAAGACTATGCCAACGCGGCTGGATTGGCCCAAAGCGCGGGCTACGACGGCGTCGAGATCATGGGCTCCGAGGGCTATCTGATCAACGAGTTCATCGCCGCGCAGACCAACCACCGCGACGACGCGTGGGGCGGCAGTTACGAGAACCGCATCCGTTTCCCGCTGGAAATCGTGCGCCGCACCCGCGCCCGGGTCGGTGCCAACTTCATCATCATCTTTCGCCTGTCCATGCTTGATCTGGTCGAAGGAGGCTCCAGCAAAGAGGAAGTCGTCCAGTTGGCACAAGCGCTGGAAGCAGCGGGCGTCACGATCCTCAACACGGGTATTGGCTGGCACGAAGCACGCATACCCACCATTGCCACCAAGGTGCCGCGGGCGGCATGGGCCTGGGTGACGCAGCAACTCAAGGGCAAGGTGGGCATACCCCTTGTGGCCACCAACCGAATCAATACGCCCGAAGTGGCCGAGCAAATTCTTGCCGATGGCATGGCAGACATGGTCTCGATGGCACGGCCATTCCTGGCCGACGCGGACTTTGTCAATAAGGCGGCCGCCGGCAAAGCCGACCAGATCAACACTTGCATTGGCTGCAACCAGGCCTGCCTGGACCACACCTTTGGCGGCAAGATCACCAGTTGCCTGGTGAACCCGCGAGCGTGCAATGAGACGCTGATGGTGCAAACGCCGGCACCCTCCAAGGAACGCATCGCCGTGGTAGGCGCAGGCCCTGCGGGCCTGGCATTTGCCACGACCGCCGCGCATCGCGGCTTTGATGTGACGCTGTTTGACGCTGCCAGTGAGATTGGCGGCCAGTTCAACATTGCCAAGCAGGTACCAGGCAAGGAAGAGTTTTACGAAACCCTGCGCTATTTTGGCAAGCAGATTGAACTCACCGGGGTGAAGCTGCAACTCAACAAAAAGGTTGGCGCCAGTGAATTGGCTGCTGCGGGCTTCAAGCAGGTGGTACTGGCGACCGGCGTGACCCCGCGCACCCCCGAGATTGAAGGCATCCACCACCCCAAGGTGCTGGGCTATCTCGACGTGCTGCGCGACAAGAAGCCGGTGGGCAAGACTGTGGCGCTGATTGGCGCCGGCGGTATTGGCTTTGACGTAGCGGAGTATTTGCTCCACGAGGGCGTGAGCCCGAGCCTGGACAAGGCGAAATTCTTTGCCGAATGGGGCGTCGACAGCACCTACACCGAGCGCGGTGGCTTGAAGCCCGCACACTTGGAGAAAAGCCCGCGCAAGGTGTATCTGCTGCAGCGCAAGTCCAGCAAGGTGGGCGATGGTCTGGGCAAGACCACGGGCTGGATTCACCGCACCTCATTGAAAAATCGCGACGTCGAAATGGTCAACAACGTCACCTACCGCAAGGTCGACGACGAGGGTCTGCACATCACCGTGGGCGACAAGGAAATGACCATTCCTGCCGACACCGTGGTCATTTGTGCCGGGCAGGACCCGCAGCGGGAACTGCAGGCCGCTCTCGAAGCCGCAGGCTGCACAGTCCACCTGATTGGGGGTGCCGACAAGGCCGCCGAACTCGATGCCAAACGGGCCATTAAACAAGGCACCGAGCTTGCCCTGGCGCTTGGCACCATTGCCAAAACCGCAGCAGCACCGACCACGGCCACTTTGTCGCAGCGCCTGTCGCCCGCAGTGAATGCCACCATGCAGAAGTGGCACGCCATGGTGACTGAGGGCAACCTGGCTGAGTTGGGAAGCATCCTGAGCCCCCAGGCGGTATTTCGCTCGCCCATGGCACATACGCCCTACCCCAGCGCGCAGGCAGTGCAACTCATTTTGGGTACTGTGGTGAAGGTTTTTGAGAACTTCACTTACCACCGCGAGTTTGCCAATCCGCAGGGTAATAGTGTGGTGCTGGAATTCAGTGCCCAGGTGCATGGCAAAGACCTCAAAGGCATTGACATGATCCAGTTTGATGATGAGGGCCGCATCACCGACTTTGAGGTGATGGTGCGTCCGATGAGCGGATTGCAGGCGCTGGGCGACGAGATGGCCAAGCGTCTGGCGCCCCACCTCGCCGCCATGAAGAGCGCCAAGCCTTAAGCCGGTTTGCTATTAATTCAGAAGCACCCTACGCTTGATTGACGGGCGCTGCAGGCCAAAAGTACATAAATCGAGAGCTATCATGAAATATGAAACCCTGACCGTCACACTGGAAAATCACATCGCCACCGTGCGTTTGAATCGCCCTGACAAGGCCAACGCCATGAACGCGACCATGTGGCAGGAAATTCGCAAGGCCTTTCAATGGGTGGATGCAACGCCGCAAGCCCGCGTAGCGGTATTGCAAGGCGAAGGAAAACTCTTCTGCGCCGGTATTGACCTGCAGATGATGATGGGATTGAACTCCCAAATTCAGAATGAATGCGACGCCCGCACCCGGGAAGCTTTGCGCCGCGTCATTCTGGATATGCAGGACACCCTCACCAGCCTGGAGCGCTGCCGCAAGCCGGTGCTGGCCGCCATCCACGGCACCTGTGTCGGTGGCGGCATTGACCTGGTGACCTGTGCTGACATGCGCTACTGCAGCGCAGAGGCCAGCTTCACGATCAAGGAGATCGATATTGGCATGACCGCAGACGTCGGCACGCTGCAGCGCCTGCCCAAACTGGTAGGCGACGGCATCACGCGCGAGCTGGCCTATACCGGGCGCAAATGCCTGGCCGATGAGGCGCAACGCATTGGCCTGGTCAACCGGGTGTTTGACAGTCGGGACGCGCTGTATGCCGGGGTATTGGAAATAGCAGCATCCATCGCTGCCAAATCGCCCCTTTCGATTCGTGGCACCAAAGAGATGATCGTGTACGCACGCGACCACTCGGTGGCAGACAGCCTGAACTACATCGCCACCTGGAACGCTGCCATGCTGATGAGCAAAGACCTTACCGAAGCCATGACCGCGAACATGACGAAACGCCCGGCTGTTTTCAAGGACTGAGGTAGCCATCCTGCTTTCGTGACCGTCTGGTACCCAACGGTCGGCTCGGCATGGAAATTGCTGACTAAACTACTGATCTTGATCAAGCGGAATTTGCCCCCATTTACGCACAATTAACCATCGATTACCTGAGGACTTCCTATGGCCACCGCAAAGAAAATCACGCCCGTTGCAGTTGAAGCTGCCAAAAAGCCTGCGCCCAGCAAGGCACCCGTCGCACCGAAACCGGCTGAGAAAAGTCCTGTTGTTGCGAAGGCACCAGCAGCGAAAAAAGTGCCCGCCAAGCCAACTGCAGTAGCCAGCAAGCCCGTCGCGAAGGCAGCCGCCAAACCTGCTGCTAAGGTTGCTACCAAGCCAGCGGCAGCTAAGAAAGCCGCTGCCGTCGCAAAGCAACTGGACGCTGCACAGCGCGCGAACTACGTCGAAGTTGCCGCTTTTTACATCGCTGAGCGGCGTGGTTTTGCCGCAGCCAACCCCATGGACGACTGGCTGGCCGCCGAGGCAGAGATAGACCGCCTGATCGCCAGCGGTCACTTTGGCAATTAAGCCCAGGCCTGTAGCGCTTCGCGCATCTCATTGATATTGAAGACTTCCACGCGGCCATCGACTCGCGTCAAGGCCCGCGATTCGACGCCGCGTTCCAGCATGAATTCCATCAGCGCCAGCGAGGTGTCGCCGTCCTGCTCCGGGTACTGCACCCACCGTCCGTTGTTCCTGACCTGCAGAATGAAGCTTTCCATGGCACCTCCTGTGAACAATGTAAAGCTGATTCAATCATGGTCTTGGGCGGCTCAACCATTGACATAAAAAGGGTTCTTTTACGACTCCAGTTCTTCAGTTTCATGGGCAGTTCGGAGGTTGCAAGCGGCTGCTAAGGCTATGGGTCTAGACTAGAGCTGATTCCAAGAGGAGTATTTCCCCATGCCAAAGCGCCACAGTGCCCAGTTGCCATCGCCCACTGAACCCGTGACGGACCAGACATTTGAGTTGGCAGCGGAACTCTTTTCGGTTTTGTCGGCACCCATTCGACTGCGCATTATCAAAAGCGTTTGCGACTCTGAAAAGAACGTGACCGACATTCTGAAAGAGGTGAACACCACACAACCGAATATGTCGCAACACCTCAATACCTTGTACAAGGCAGGCATTTTGGGTAAGCGCCGCGAGGGAGTGCAGATGTACTACCGCGTGATCGACCCGCGCGTTACCGAGTTGTGCCACTCGGTTTGCTCCCGTGTCGCTCCGGAAGATGGGGCCCCGTTGCCGGTAGAACTAGAGAATGACCACTAAGAAAGCTATATTTATTGGATCGAATATTCGCTGGAACTGATTTATATCAAGTTTTTTTCCCTGCAAAGCGCAACAATGCCTGCTCCCCTTTCGAGCGACTGATTGCGAGGCAGATTGACAAGCAGCAAGCCGCTCCCTTTATGAGAGAAGGCAATGCGCATTCACTTTATCCAAGCGATTTTTCTCGCAGCCGTGTTTGTAGGGAACGCCCACGCCGTGACCCAAACAGCGCCTGTCAAACTCGCCAAATCCACCGCCGACCACAGCAAGTTCAAGGAACTCCAGAAAACCTTTGACTCCGGCCCCGAGGTCACCAAGGCCTGCTTGGCGTGCCACACGGAAGCTTCCAAGCAAATTCACCAGACCCAGCACTGGAAATGGGAGTACGTGAACCCAAAGACCCAACAACTTCTGGGCAAAAAGCACATCGTCAACAACTTCTGCACATCGGTCAAATCGAATGAGGGTGGCTGCAATACGTGCCACATCGGGTATGGCTGGAAGGATGTGCAAACAGAATTCAACGCAGAAGAAAATGTCGACTGCCTGTCCTGCCACGATGCAACAGGCAAATACAGGAAACCCAGTGGATTTGCCGGCCTGCCCGTCACCAAGGACACCGAGTACCCGCCAGGTTCTGGCAAGATCATTCGTGGCATCAATCTCAGCGAAATCGCTCAAAAGGTTGGCCCGACCAAGCGCACGACCTGCGGCGCATGCCACTTCAATGGCGGCGGCGGCGACGGCGTGAAGCACGGCGATCTGGACAGTTCGCTCGAAGCCCCCAGTAAAGACCTCGATGTCCATATGGACGTAGATGGCAACAACTTCAGCTGCGCCACCTGCCACAAGACCGATGGCCACCAGGTGCCCGGCAGCCGCTACAACCCCACCGCGAAAGACAAGGACCCGGCCCACCTGCGCGGCAAGGCTGAGACCACCAACCCCGCCACTTGCCAGGCGTGCCACGGCCAGGCACCCCACCAGACCGTCAAGCTCAATGAGCACACGGCCAAAATTGCCTGCCAAACCTGCCACATCCCGGCCTTTGCGCGCGGCGGTCAACCAACCAAGATGACGTGGGACTGGTCTACTGCCGGCAAAGTGGACAAGGATGGTAAGCAGTATTCTGAAAAAGATGACGATGGATACGACACCTATTTATCCGCCAAGGGCGACTTCACCTGGAAGGCAAACGTTACGCCAGAGTACATCTGGTTCAACGGTACCGTGAAATACACGCTGGTGGGCGACAAGATCGAAAAGGGCGACAAGCCGGTCAAGATCAATGCGTTCGAAGGCAGCGCCACGGACGGCAATTCCATGATCTGGCCGGTCAAGATGTTCCGCGGCAAGCAGGCTTATGACCCGGTCAACAAGTCGCTGATCATTGCCCATTTGGGCGGCAATGACGACACCGCTTTCTGGAAGAACCTGAACTGGGACAAAGCCGCCGCCACGGGCATGACCAATGCCAAGGCCGAGTTCTCCGGCAAGATCGATTTCATCGAGACCGAAAGCGCCTGGCCCATCACCCACATGGTGGCACCCAAGGAGAAGGCCGTTGGTTGCGTGGAATGCCATATGAGCAACGGCCGCCTGCAAGCCATAGACGGCGTCTACATGCCTGGCCGTGGTAGCGACCACGCTCGCTGGCTCGAAATCGGTGGCTGGCTGATGGTGGGCGGTACGCTGCTCGGCGTGAGTGGCCACGGCCTGCTGCGCATCATTTCCAAAAAACGCTCTAGCTAAACGGAGAACCCACTATGTCACGCGTTTACCTCTTCAAACCCTTTGAGCGCTTCTGGCACTGGTCGCAGGCTGCGTTAATCATCACCATGCTGCTGACGGGCTTTGAAGTGCACGGAACCTACGCCCTGTTTGGCTTTGCAAAAGCGGTCAGTTACCACACCATTGCCGCCTGGACGCTGGTGGGGTTGTGGATATTTGCCATCTTCTGGCACGTTGCCACCGGTGAATGGAAGCAATACATCCCCACCACCGACAAGATCGTGGCCATTGCAAACTACTACTCGTCAGGCATCTTCAAGGGAGAAGATCACCCGTACAAGCCTACGGCAGCGAAAAAGCACAACCCGCTGCAGCGCCTGACTTATCTGGCCGTGCTCACGCTGCTAAGTCCACTGATCTGGGTCACCGGCGGCTTGTACCTCTTTTACGCCGACTGGCCTGCCTTGGGTCTGTCTTGGCTAAAACTCGAGTGGGTTGCCATTGGCCACACGCTCGGCGCATTTCTGATGCTCGCCTTCCTGATTTCTCACCTGTACCTTGCCACCACCGGCCACAAGATTCACTCGCAAGTGATGGCCATGATCACCGGTTGGGAAGACCTGGGCCACGAACCCAAGGCAGCCGAGCCAACCAAATCGCAACGATAGTAACCAAGGAGATAGTCATGGATACCAAATTCAAAAGAACCCTGCTCGCGGCACTGATCGCAGCCATGCTGGTGCCGATTGGCGCGCAAGCTGCAGAGGCCGATTTGCTGAAGAAGATCGAAATTTTGGCGCAGGAGATTGAAGCGCTGAAGAGCCAGGTAAAGGCTGATCGCGAGCAGGCCGCCAAGGCGCAAGCGGCGCAAAAAGCATAAGTCGCCGTGGTCGACGAACTCAAGTCTCAGGTCAAAAAGCTCGACGACAAGACGTTAGGCAAATGGCTCACCGTGGGCGGCGACTACCAGTTCCGTTATGACTACCTCAAGGGTCAAACCAAGACCTTCACTGACGTGAACGCCACCTTTGGTAACGCCGCTCAGGCATTGCAAGGCGATTTCTTTGCCAACCCCTCCACGACGGCGGGTTCGTCGCGCTACTTTGGCGCGCCGCAAGCCGGTGGCATGTCCACCGCCGGGGCGCTGTCTGCGCTAATGGCGTTCCAGCCCGCCATGAACAACGTGGCGACGTTTGATCAAGCACGTGCATTCCTGGGCAACCCGATGAATGGCGGCTTGGTGCAAGGCCTGGGTGGTTTCGTCGCCACTATTCCCTCTTACGAGCCGCAGAACAGCGGCATATACAGCAACAAGTTTGGACTAGACCTCCATGCGAAAGCCACGCAGGACGTGAGTGTCACTGCGCACCTGCAGATGTACAAGGTCTGGGGCGCACAAAATGAATCCGCACTGACCAATGGGGCTTCCGCTCCGTTCTTTGCCGACCGTGTCGGCGTGTTTGACGGCACCCTGAGCCGGGTTCCATCAACAAGCTATCTCAATGTAGACCGCGTGTATGCCACCTGGAGCAACATCGCCGACCAGGAGATGTGGTTCTCTGTGGGGCGGCGCCCCTCCACGGGTGGTGCACCGAGCAATCTCAAGCTGAACAATCCACGTCCGGGCAATGGTGGAACTCCCTCCTTGCTGGTGGACTACGCCTTTGACGGCGTGACCGTGGGTTACGCTCCCGAAATCGACGCATTGCCGGGTGCCTATGCCAAGATTTGTTATGGCCGCGGGTTCGAGAGTGGATTCAGCAGCCCGACCAACTCCCTGTCGGATACCGATATGGTCGGGCTGTCGATCATTCCAATTGACACAGATCCCCTGCGGGTCTGGCTGCAGTGGAACCGGGGCATGAGTATTTTTGATGCTCCGACCATGAACAACACCTACTTTGGCAATACCGCAGCCAGAACCAATCTGGGCGATATTGACTGGTACGGCATGGGCTTCATGAGCACCTTCAAGAAGGTAGGCCCCGGCAATCTGCATGTGTTTGGTGATGTGGGCATGAGCGTGACCCATCCGAACAACAATGTTTCAGCACAGTTCGGCTTCCAGGGCCTGATGACCGGCGGCTTCTTCAATCCGGAAGCTCCCACCAGCAAGACCGGCACCGCCGTGGCACTCGGCTTGCGGTATGACCTGCCCTCCAGAACCATGTTCGGCCTGGAGTACAACCACGGCTCCAAAGACTGGATCACCTTCGCTCCGGCCGCACAGGACATGTGGACTTCCAAAGTGGGCGCACGCGGGGACGTATATGAGGCTTACCTGATCCAGGAACTCGACCGCATGCCGATTTCCTCCTACTTCAGTAAAGCATTCTTCCGCATGGGTATGCAACGCTACGATCTGAAATACACTGGATCCAACAATTGGGTGGGTGCCCCGGTCGAGATTTCCACAGTCAATGGCCAGATGATGACCATGACCCCGCTGGAGAGCGCGACCAACATCTACGCCACTTTCGAAGCCAAGTTTTAAACCCTAACTTCTTTAAGGAGAACCTTATGAAATCCAAACTCTCTACACTCGCCATGACCATCGTTCTGGGCCTTTCTGGTGCCACTTTCAGCGCCAGCGCATGGGCCGAGGAAGGCAAGATGGTTGGACCCGTCACCAAAATCACGATCGCTGCAGACGGGAAATCGGCCACGGCAATTCTGAAAGACGCCAAGTCCGGTGAAGCGGCTACGCTCACCGTCACCGATACGTTGACACTGGACAAGTTCAAAGACAAACGTATCGTCGAAGGTGACGAAATTCGCGCCCGCTGGGAAAAAGACGGCAAGAACACCAGCAAGTCTTTCAAGAAGACGGCTGGCTGCTAAGCGATTCGGTTGTACGCCCTCACCGGATCCGTCTCCTGGCCGGTGAGGGCCCAAGGTTAACCAGGAGACACCTTTCTTTTTTTTTGGGGTTTTTTCATGAAACGCATAGTTTTGGCCGTTGCTTTGGCGGTTGGTGCGCTGTCTAC
>JAIFLV010000132.1 GCA_020048895.1 Rhodoferax sp.
CCAAAGAATTTTCTCGGCTTCTACCCCGCCACCTCCACCCTCAAGTTTCTTTCATCATCCGGGGCGTCGCTCTGGATTCATGAAAGTTAGAGCGACGTAATCGGTAGCGTGATAGTTGTACAGGATGCATGCTGAGCACTGGTAGGTGGTTCAGATAGGGGCTCTTGCGACACATCTTGCAAGCTTCGGCCCAGGTTCCATCGAGCAGAATGAACAAAGGTCGCTTGCTGGCGTGGACCTGCACGGTAGTCACTACGCGCGGTGCTGCAACAAACTCGCCAGGAAATACGACGTACGGATCCCACTGTGGGTCAGCCAGCAGGGTTAGCAGGGCTGAATCCACCTCGGTTCTAGCCCAGCCAAATGCAAAGGTGTCCTGCACGACATCAGCAATCAACCAGCCGGTGTTGGTGGGCTTGAGTGCTTCGATGTCGCCCATGATCAGACACATACCGGCCTTGGTCGCGACACAGACAATGGCTGAAGAATACCCGGCAGTGCGGGCAACGGGGTGAGCGCAATCCGCGGGACAAGAACGGCTTGGCGCTGAGTGCCATTCGTATCGACCGAAGTCGGGCTACGGCATGGTTCATGTCACGATCTCAAGCCAATAGGTGTACTGAATCCTTGTTGACATCAGAGCCGGCCGCCTTCACAGTCCACGTTGCCACTTTGGACGAAGTCTAGCGGAGTTCAATGCGTGTCGCATTGAATGCACGCGTCCACCGAGTCCATTGAGGAGCATGACCGAACGACTTATGCCCGCTTGACCCAATTTGTCCAGTGCATCACGGGTGCTCTCAAAGGTTTCGCCTTTGTTTATTCTTTGCAAGACAACATCATCACCTGACTCGGCACCGATATAGGCCAGGGACAAACCAGCTTGTCGCAACTCCTGTAACTCAGCTACCGTTTTGTCGCGCACGTTGCGGGGCAGGCAATAGCTGGAAATCCGGCGAACCCTTGGCAAATGGTCTTTGATCGCTTGCAACAGGGTCATCAGCCTCCGGGTGGACAGTGCCATCGCATCGCCATCGCCCATGAACACCCGCTGGACCTTTTCGGCAAACTGCTCACCCACCAGCCGGATGGAATCCAGAGTCTCCTGTTCATCGCGAACGGCAAACTTCTTTTGCGGTGCGGTGTACATCTCGCAGTACGTGCACCTGTTCCAGGAGCAGCCGTTGGTCACCGGGAGAATTAACGAATCAGCTTCGCTGGGTGGGCGAAAGACCGGACTGATATAGCGGATGGGGATGGTGCTCGTCACTGGGGGAGCTTCAAAAATTGGGCAAAGAAATCTTCGGGTTTGGGCGCTGCATTCACCCGGGTGGTACATCCTTCTCGACCAAGGCATAGTCTCGATGGGTTGCGGTCAGCAGTTGGAACATCGCAAAGACCGGTCCCGGCATACTGCGCGAATCACTTGTACTCTCCAGGGCTTGCCAGGTACGAGACTGCAACCCTCCGCGGCTACCGGTCTGGACTGGATAGCCCATGAGTGCCGCTGCGTCCACCTGACTCAAACCGGTTTTCAGGCGTGCGGCCTTTAGCTGCTCTCCGGTCGGACTGGGCATCTCAATGCGCAGGGTCACTTCTTCGCTCATGGAGGATTCGCTTTACAAATACAAATGCACAAATGCCCGCGACTCCCGTCATTGCGATGAGCCATCCAGGCGCAGTTGCACAACACCTCCCTCTATCGTGCCTTGATCGTGCATGTCGGCATCCACCACCCGATGGAGATAGGCATAAGCGACACGCCACTGCGCGCCACCGCACAGCAAAGTGACCGTCTTGTCATTGAGACGAATGATTTTGCCAGTACGTTGATTCTGATCCCGGTCGACAAACCCGACGACATCACCCAGCGACACTTCGTTGCGGCCCAAGCCTTGCGGTTTGTTCTCACGGATATGTACATCGATGCCATCCAAGTTGATCGCAGCGTAAGAAATCAACCAGCGCCGGGCATCACTTCGATCCAGCACCACGGCCTGCTTTCTGCGCATTTCAAGCACCATCCCATTCCTTAGTGCATTGGCCTGCGGATCAAAGTACTCCACTTCCTGTCCCACCTTCAGCCGAACTTGCACCGACTGCATCCAACGCGGCTCATCCAGCACCCGATCTATCGCGGCACGTATGCGGTAAAGATCAAATGCGCTCGCATCATTGAGCGCTTTTGTCACCTCAGAAAAGTTCACACCGTATCCCCTCGCTTGTTGCTTGCATCAGACCGAGTCTTGCGCCACGACCCGACGCTTCATCTTCTGCACCGCCAAGATTTTCCTGGCCAGTTCCTGCGTTGAGTAGATCGAGGTGGTATCAATACTGGCATGCCCCGCCAATTCGCTGACAACCTCAATCGGCACGCCATCAACGAGCGCCTGGCGCACAAAGGTATGACGCATCCAGTGGGTCGATGCCCTCTCAAACCGAGCCGAGTCCAATCCAGCATCGTTGGCAGACTTGGCAGCCTGTGCAAAGAAGCGCTTGAGCACGGCATAAATCCCTGAAGCCGAAAGCGCGCTACCAGGTGTTTGTGACAAAGGTTGTGCAACCAGAGCACCGTCCCCTGCCCTGCCCCACTGTGCTACCGACGTGTGCAAGGTCCGGATCAGCGGCAAGTTCGATGAATCAGGATTCTCCTTGTCCTCTTCCATGAACTCCTTGCCGTGGGTGGCCAGCAAACGCACCACATCGTCATTGAGCGGAACCTCCCGGGTCTTGTTGCGTTTTCCGGTGACGGTCAAAACCCAGGTGTCTGCCAGACCCGGCAATGATTCCAGGCGCAAGTCGGCATGTCTGGCACTGGCCAGTTCATCCAGTCGAATACCCGATGTGACCAACAACTCCAGAATGCATTTGAGCCGTATTCGCTCCGGTCCCACTGGCAGTGCATCCAGACATAGCAGGACATGATTCCACTCAGCTTCGGTAAACGAGCGTCGGATATCGACTTTGGACGTCGGCAGGTCAAACCCCTTCATCAGCGCTCGCATCGGATTGGCCACCAGGTAGCCGGCATCGCACAACGCACCGAACATGGTCTGAATAATGACCAGAGCCTGCTTTTGCGATGCCGGATTGGGTTGACCGCGAAATGCTCGCCACATCGGATCGGTTCGCTTGACGGGAGCGGGATGGATCCAGGTTCCTGGCACCTTGGCCAGAAATTCGCGGTACTTCAGACAATCCGGTGAAGTGACTGAAGATAGCGGTTTCTTGAGTTCCTGCGCGCACCAGAGCATGAAGCGTTCGACCTCTTTTCGGTAGGAGCGCTGGGTGGAAGGTTTCTCTTGGTAGTACGCCAGCCAAGAATTGACCGCTTCCAGGTCATTGGTCGCCCCCAATGAATTGGCCATGTGGGAGCGAAACTCGCCAACAGTACCTGCCAAACCGGGTGAACTCTGGATTCGGTTGAGTCCAATCTGTACCAACGTGCCTTGACCAAATTGACTGAACTTGGCATCTGCCAAGGGAAGGGTCAAGGCGCTTTGCGAACTCTTGAACAACTCCCGCTTGGATTTGGGCTCCCGCACGTTGTCGCTGACAAGCATGTTGAGGTGCTCGTACTGCATGCGCAGCCACGCTACCACCTGTTCTGCACGTTGCACTCCAAATCCTTCGATGCGTCCATGCCAGCGGTAGCCATAGACATTGACGAACCGTACCAGGTCCCCCAGGGTGAGAAGTCCTGCATTGCGCAGACACTTGACGACTGACTTCGCAAACCACGATTCCAGCCGGTCGGTTGCAGCCGGCTTGACGGAGAGGATGGTCTCCAAATAGTTCAGCGCCCTCACCCGCTCGGCCACAGGATCCTGCAATCCATTTGCGGCTTCCGCGGCATCTTCATTGTCCAGACCAAAGGCTGCCTTGTATTCGGCAATTAGGTCGGCTTCACTCCAGGCATCCGGGTCCATGCGTTCGGACTCGACCCAATCCTCCAGGGTTGGCAGCTCCACAGCGGGTTTTGCAGCCACATCACTGCGCAACAACTCCAACTGGCGTGTGATCTTTGAGTGTTCTGGCAACCCCGCATCGAGGTGGCGACCGGCTTCGATGATGTGTTTGAGCAGTGCGTCCCGGCGGTTCTGGATGTAACGCAGATCCGAGGTGGTCTCACTCCAGGCTAGGTAGCGTTGAAAGGATTCCCGCAAATCCAGACCCAAGAGGCTGGAGCGGACAAAGGAAAAGTGGTGGATGCCAAGGGAGCGGGCATCGCGCACGACCTGGGCTTTGGAGCCTTTCGGTCGGCCTGCTTTGCGCGGGGGGGCGCTGTGGAACAGGGGATCCATTTGTCTTACAACTTCAGGCACCGCCATGTCACGTTTTCCGAAGGCTACTTTGACGCGCACGGTCTTCGATGGCGCGACAACTCTCGAGGAGCTCAGCAAAGCCCGGTTGATGCAAACTCAGCAAACCATCCTCGAGCATGGCTGTGTAGTCTCTTTCAAGGGCTGCCAGCGATGCCCCTTCAGGAACGAGCCGCAGAGACCCGGACACTGCCTGCTCGTAATCGATCCACTGACCGGCGAGGTCCTTCTCCGCAAAGAACATGGATTTGTGCTTGGCCACCTGCATCGCAAGTGCATGGTCGTTTACGGCACTTTCAAAGAATCGCGAGCGAGCCAGCGCCGCAAGGTCATACCAGTGCCGTGAATACCTCTCACCACGCAAGCGTCCTTGCAGGCAGTACACATGGGCCGCGGTTGCTTTTTCCCAAAAAGTTCGCTCTGCGGCCATCACCAATGGCTGTGCTACCGGAAAGTCGACTCCTTCAATGTGCGCAGCCATGTCGCATTGCACTGGCATGACCTGATGCGGCTCACCCGTGGCCCTGGCGCCGAATTCGAGTTGTATGGTGGGCGCCGCATAGCCCGTTCCTGTGCGCACTGCGTCATAGGAAACCAGCAGCTTTTCGCGGTCTTCACCGGCGATGCTCAACACTACCTTGAGTCCCGTTTTCAATACCGACTCTTCAAAATTCGGCAGAACGGCCCTTTCAATCCACGCAGGCAGACGAGCACGCACTTCACTGCTGATTTTCTTGACCTGACTCGACGATGTCGGGATCGGATCTCCTTCGTTGAGCAAATCGGGTACGAGGGCACGAATGTCGTAGGTGAGATCAATGTCTTCCGAGAACCTGTCGATGATCCGGTACACCTTGGACAAGGACGTTCCACCTTTGAAGGTTAGTGTGTGGCCCAAAGGGGAACCGTAGATCACCGAGAGCGCCCAGACAACCCAGATATCTTTCTCCAGCAGATGGGCGGGACGTCCACTTCGGCCAGCGGCAACTTCAAGTGCGTCGACCTGGTCCTTCTGATTCAGCGCAAACCAGGACTCAGCCACTCTCGCGAGCCTCGCTCATCTGGCTGACTGCGCGTGCCATCCAGCTCGGAAGCATTGCCCTGGCAGAACGCATGGCAGCCCACTCGTTGGCCGGTAACTGTTCGCGCAAAACCTTGACTGCAGAAGCCCCCTCCTCTGGCCCTAACCATGACAGGGCACGAATGGCCTTGCCGGCAGGACGTTTTCCAAGGGACAGCAACCATCCGTTGGCGTGTTGCAGTTGCACGGTGCGATTACCCAAGTACAAAGTTCTCGAGGCACCTGATGTCAGGAATACTTCGCGGATTGGAACTTGTGTAGTCAAACCTAACGCGTTGGCCTCGGCCGCACCGCTTGCCACGATGACTTCGCCTTGGGTGGATTCAATAGCCTCCACAACTGCCTGTGTTGCGGGGGGGCGAGCACCAAAGCGACTCTGAACGGGCGCAGCATACAAACCCCGCCCTACTCGCAACAGCATGCCTTCACGCGTCAGGCGCGTCAGTGTCTGATCCACCGCAGCACGGGTGCCTAGATGCAAGAACTCCTTGGGCGACAACAAGCCGCCTTCAGGGAGGTCTTGGGCAGCACAGAGGATTGATTGCGCGAGTTGGCTCATGGGAGTTTGCGTTTGTCAGAAATATAACTTAGTATCTGACAAAATGCAAAGGATCTGACGTTGTGTTTGTCCAAATTGTTTCTCCAACGACGGGGCCGATGCCTTGGTTCACGCAGGAACGTTTTCATGCAAATAGACGTCCAACGTTCTGGCAACAGTTAGGTCAATGGCCCTTGCAGGGCAATCAAACGACGCACCATCGCCAGGTTCTCGGCGCACACAGTTCGAAACCGCTTGCTGATGCGCTGATCATGGGCGGTGGCCTCCCAAAAGGCCTGTGCCGCAACGCTGGCTTGGTTCCAGGCCTGCCTCTGGGAAGGCATCGGCAATTCGGGTGCAAAGGTCACTAGTGGAATCTCCCCCCCCTGCAACGGGGCATACATCATCGGCAGCATGTCGTACACCGGAGCCACTTGCATGGGCAAAGTGGGAACAAAGCTCAGATTGCCACGGTGCATGTCGGAGTTTCCGATCAGGCGACCAAAAGCCCAGATCACTTGCACTAAATGCACTGCCTCCATTCCAATCCACCCTTGAGCGTGCATCATCATGGCCGCATCACCCCAATCCCGACTGGTCGATGCCAGCAGAGATGCCTCTATCGTCTCCAGCGTGCAAAGTGGACTGCGACCATACAGACCGTTGCGGTCGAACCGTTCTACCTCAATCAAGGTGCGCCCACCCGATTGCAGGATGCGACTGCGCGCACTGGGAATGTTGCCTACGCTGCGAAGTGCTTCGAGCGCCAGGTGCTCGCATACCAACATGTCAGACCACCGCTGCACCGTATCGGATCTGTCGGCGGCGGTGTACTTGACGATGACATGTTCAGTCTTGGCGCCTGCCAGTTCACGCAGTGCGGTGAACTTCGGAAACTCGCCTGCTGCGCTCGACCCGGCAGCTCCCCGAGCGCTGGATTGCGAGGCCAACTCGGCATAACCGGGTGCGAGTGTCTTGTCGTTGAAGATCACCGGAGTGGCAGCCTTGGATTGCAGCCAGCGCTGCAAAGCCAGGTCGCCAAGAATCAGGTTTCCGGTGGTGTCGATTCCCCATTGCAGAAGCACATGGACCACCTCGTCGTCGTTCCATTCCCTGGGGTTGCTGGAAACGCCCAGATACGATGCTTGGGAAGAAGCGAACTGCCTGCCCAGGAATCCTTGGGGACGCATATCCTGCAAGGGATACGGCAGACCATCGCTCCAGACCCCCTGTGCAAACTCTTTGTCCAGCACCCACCCCATGGCGGCGACATCAAGCAGAGTCCCTCCTGGTTCGATCAACTGGAGTTCCCCCACCTGGGATGCCTGGCCTCCTGAATCGATTGCATAGACGGGAACGGCTGATTGGATACCACCTAGCGGACGGCGCAGAAAGTAGCGTGTCGCTGAGGTGTTGCCAATACGAATGACGCCAGGTCCAGCCTCCTTCAACATGCGCACCATGGTCGCCGGACTGACCTGCGACAGAGTGGCCAGTTGCGCTGCTCGTACACCTGGATGCCGCCGAAGCAACGTAGGCAGCGCGTCGCGTGCATGTTCGATCCTGGGGCGCATGTTTTGATTTAAGTTATGACTCGTAGTATTTTATTATTGTATATGCTAATTTGAGCAATCTTTTGTGGCAATTTGCCTTAGTTATGAGTCAAGCTTATTCAGGTAAGGAAAATACCATCCCGCCCCCTAAAGTCATCTTCGTTAACCCATGCGGCACAAGCGCTTAAACCCAAGGTGGTGAATGGCATGGGTCATTCAACCTCTCAAACCGGAGAAACCCCAGGATCCTTGAGTTCCGCAAACTTGGTAGCCATGGTCGGATTGCCCTTGGTCAGCTTCTTGATCGTCACATCCTGGGCCTTGTCATTGGCCAGCCGAAGGTTTCGATCGGTACCCAGCAGCGCATCTTTGGTCTTCTGGAGGTGGTCAATCGACTTGTCGATCTCATCGATCGCTTTCTTGAAGCTGTTGGACGCGAGGTCGTAATTGCGGGCAAATGCGGCCTTGAACGTCTCCAGGTTGGACTCGAAGTTGGTGATGTCGATGTTCTGCGCCTTCACCAATGCAAGCTCGGACTTGTACTGGAGCGAGTTCGTCGCCGCATTGCGCAGGAGCGTGATGATCGGAAGAAAGAACTGTGGCCGCACCACATACATCTTGGGATAGCGGTGAAACACATCGACGATGCCCGCGTTGTAGAGCTCGCTGTCGGGCTCAAGCAGGGTGACCAGCACCGCGTACTCGCATCCCTTCTCAGTGCGATCCTTGTCGAGTTCCTTCAGGAAATCCTCGTTTCGCTTCTTCGTCGCCGTGTGGTCGCTCTCATTTTTCATCTCAAACATGATGGAGACGATCTCGGTGCCGCTCTCATCGAGGTCTCGAAAGATGTAGTCGCCTTTGCTGCCGGTCCTGGCGTCGTTGTCTTTCTCAAAATAAGCTCTTGGAAACGCCATCGAGCGCACGCGGTTGAACTCGGTCTCACAGTGCTGCTCCAGGGTTTCCCCGACCATCTTGGTGGACAGTCGCACTTTCATGTCCTTGAGGCGTTCGATCGCGTCGTCCCGATCTTTGAGTTGGGTTTCGTACTTGTCCTTGAGCGACTTTTCTGCGAGCTGTTTTTCAAGCTGGGCGCGCTCAAGGCCACTCTTCATTTCATCGCGTTCTTTCTCGACCGACCCCAGAGCCTGCGCAACGGCCAACTTTTGCGCGACCTCACTGGCCTCGAGTTTGGCGTTGAGACTCTGGATTTGCAGGTCCTTGGCTGCGGCGGCACTTTGCAACTCGGCAAGCAACTTCGCTTCGGCCAGTTTGGAGGCGGTGAGCTGCTCAGTTCTGGCTTGCGCTAGTGCATGAGCGAGGGTGTCACGCTCTTTCTCCACTGCACTGAGGGCTTGGGAGACTGCGAGCTTGCGCTCGGTCTCACCGGCGTCCAGTTTGGCCTTGAGCCCCTGGATTTCGGCTTCCTTGGCAGCAGCAGCTTGGCTCAACTCGCTGGTAAGTTTTGTCCTGGCAAGCTCCACGGCATTGCGTTTGTCCTGTTCTGCCAATTCCAGGCGGTCGTGGAGTTGTTGCTCGAACTCGCTGTCGTGGACCTGTTTGAGGATGGCTGCGTATCCCGCCTCGTCAATCTTGAATGCCTTGCTGCAATGTGGACAGATGATTTCGTTCATGGGTAGTTCCTTGCGTGACGGCAATCCACTAGAGTCCGGCGCGGTGGACTTGGACATGGCCGGCCTGAGCGTAGTCCAGTATCAATTTGTCTTCGGTGATGAGCGTTGCGCCAAACTGCCTGGCCGTTGCAACAATGATCCTGTCGGCGGGATCGGCGTGGAAGTCCCCTGGCAACCGCGTGCTGGCCACCGAGATCTCCACCGATAGAGGAATCAAGCTCATTCCCGGCATCGCCAGTGCAACGTTGAGCCACTGCCCCACCTCACGATTGAAAGCCAGGCGGCCTTTGGTCACTAGCATGGAGGTTTCCCAGGGGGTAATGGCAGATACGTACAAGGTGCGGTTAGTGGCAGCAGCGCGTACCAAATCACGCGACGTCTCTCCAAGGTGTTCATTGCCTTCGAGCAGCCAAACCAAGGCGTGGGTATCGAGTAATGCGGCCATCAACGTACCGCATCCCATTCGTTGTCCAACGGCGTGACGATGTCGGTGGCATGCAAGACACTTCCCTTAAGTGCCCCGAGCAGATCGATTGCCTCAGGCATTGGCACGAGTTGGGCCACCGCCTTACCGTGCTTGGTGATGATCAGCGGTTCACGCGTTTCTGCCACGGTATCGATGAGCTTGAGACACTGGCTCTTGAATGCTCCGGCGCCGATGGTCGCTTGATTTGTTGGATGCATAAGTTGTTCCTATAGTCACGTACCATGGTCACAAAGTATAAGTCGACGAAGCAGTTGCTCAAGTCGAAATCAACGCTTGGGAATCCACCGAGCGTCCTGCCTTACGTAATGGCGTGATCCAGATGCCGACCGGTTCAATGATGAGTGTCCACGTCTGCTCTGCAAGAGTGCTGTTAGACATAGTTCATAAGCCACCGCTTCCTGATGGTTCGTAGAAAACAATAAATCTGATACAGGCTCAGCCGATCCTCATCACTCTTGACCTGCCAATCCGAGTGTCAGATCAATTTTCCCCAAGGAGGATGACCCTCAAAAACCCCTGAATCACTGCAGCTTGTACGCGCCCTTGAGAGTGACACCGTAGATCGCACCGTCGGGCCCGATGCGCCACGACGGCCCTTGCGGACCGTTGCCCCCAAGGTCAGTGATGCTCCACTGGCCGGTGAAGGGGCGGTTGTGCGTCGGGAGGGTAATGCGCCACAGCCGCGTGCCCGTCGCTGCTTCGAACCCTTCAATGATGTCGTCCTTCGCTTCGGAACCTTTACCAAGGACAGCGGTGTAGAACGCTCCCCCAGAAGATGCTGTGAGATCAAGGCCGTGTGGCGCATCGCGTGTCCACAGCAGGCGTCCGTCACTCGCGCGCCAAGCCATCAGTTCGTTCTTCTCGCCGCTCCAGAAGTACGCCACGATCACCTGCCCGGCACCGATCCACGACTGCAGTTCGCGGCGACCTAGGAGGCCACGGGCTTCCATCACCCTGCGGGGTTGCGGGTCGGTGGTCCACAGGGTGCGCCCAGAGGCCGGATCGAGCGCGCGCAACATGAAGCCATTCTCATCTTTGAGCCGGATGATGACCTTGCCGTCCACGACCATCGGGTTGCCGTCGTCGCTGCGCATCTTGCGCCCGCGGCTGTCGAGGCCCTCGATAGGCTGGGCGGTGTGACGCCAGCGCAGCGCGCCGGTGACCATGTCAAAGGCATGCGTCTCACGCGTGGGGGGCTCCGTTTGGTCGATGTTTGATGCACCGATGAACAGCATGCCGTTGGACGAGGCACTGCGTGAAAAGATGGGACGACAGAATGCGTCGAGCCGATCGCAGGCGATGTTGAACATCTCCTGACGCCACACGATGCGATCCATTCTCGGCGAGAGCACGTTAAGGTAAGTGCGCTTCGCTTCCTTCGAAGCTGTGATGACCGTGAACACGCCACCCACTTCGCTCGAGGGGCCGCGCTTGACTGGGGCGAGTACTTCGATAATGCGGCCCGTCTTGAGGTCAACGATGTGCAGATCCACCGGCTTGCCATCAACGCGGCTGAGACCAAAGAACACCTGGCCGGGGCCGTACTCCTGGAAATTGGCGTTACCCGTGGTGCCGGCACGGGCGCCGTCATCACAAATCGCCGCATTGCGCCAGCGCACCTTGCCAGTCTGCATGTCGATGGCGCTGAGTCCCTTGTTCGTGTCATTGTTACAGCTACCGGTGAGCATCAAGCCCTCCCCGATCCATGGCGACCAGGTACCCCACCAGCCGAAATCCACCTCCCAGCGGATACGCGGCGCTTCGACAATGGCCGGCGCCCGGAACTCGCGGCTCTCGCACGAGGTACCGTAGCTGCGACTGTTCAGCGCCGGGTCGCCGCAGACGGTAGAGTGAGGCACAGCACGCAGCCGCGCTATCGCCGCCAGGCGCGCCGCGTCGGAATCATCCACAGAAGATGCTGCAACCGTGGAGGCGGAGAACACTCCCGCTAAGGTCAGCGCAAAAATTCCAAAAGTTTTGAGCATGTTCATCAGGCCTAAAGGAACGAAGAATCTCTACGAGGCGACTCAACAGCCTGTTTATGCCAAAAGCCGCGCCGGCTGTCGATCAAAAAAGGGTGATTGTGTCACCGCAAAATTCGACCCATCTACCCTCGAAGTCTGCGCGCGCTTCAAAGCCTGGCTCACCAATTTGGGAGTGTCTTCGACTGCACAGTGCATGGTTGTAGCCGCAGTGGCCAAAGCGCCAGTCACCTTGCGCCGACGCATCCTGCGCGCCCTCGTGGGTGGTGCTGGTACTTTCAACTTGAGCCGCTGATTGCTTGGCAGACAATCCCAACATACGCAATTTCCGCACCCAGTTGTATGAATAGCATCCCTGCGCCCTCTTTAACCGCCCTGTTGCAACGGTCGCACCCAGCCTTTCTGCGGAATCTCACCCCGGACCCGGAGCAGGCCCGCCATGCGCCCAATAAGACCGCGCGCCAGGTGAATTCCGGTCATTACGTTGAGGTGCGCCCAACCCCACTGCCAGCGCCCCGCTACGTCATTCACAGCCGAGCCTTCTTTCAGGACTTGGGGTTGGCAGACGAGTTTGCCAGTGACCCGGTCTTTATGCAGTTCTTCACGGGTGATCTGGACCCCGGCGTGGAAGCAGCCAACGCCGCAGGGGCGTCCCCCACCGTGCGCTCCAGCGGCTGGGCGACCGGCTACGCACTCAGCATTTACGGGCAGGAAATGGTGAACAACTGCCCTTTCAGAACCGGCAATGGCTACGGTGACGGACGCGCCATATCGGTGCTGGAGGCGTTGCTCGCCGACGGGCAACATTGGGAGTTCCAGCTCAAAGGCGGCGGCACCACCCCGTATTGCCGCGGTGGCGACGGCCGTGCCGTGCTGCGCTCCAGCATCCGTGAGTTTTTGGCCTCGGAAGTCATGGTGGCCCTGGGAGTGCCAAGCGCGCGGGCCCTGTGCCTCTTTGTCTCGGAAACTGAAACGGTCAGACGTCCCTGGTATTCACCCGGTGCCAAAACCGAGGAGCCCGACCGCATGGTGGACGAACCGGCGGCCATCACTACTCGTGCGGCCCCTTCCTTCTTACGGGTCGGTCAACTCGAATTGTTCGGTCGGCGCGCTAGGCACAACGCGCACCCGCGTGCGCTGGCCGAGCTGGAGTTGATTTTTCTGCATGCACTCGAACGCGAATATCCGGATTTGGCCGCCGTCCTGCACGGCCCTGATGTGACGCTAGCGGACAAGGTCGTCGCCATGGCCCGTGAGTTTGGTGTGCGTTTGTCGCATTTGGTGGCCCATTGGATTCGGGTGGGGTACTGCCAAGGCAACTTCAACAGCGACAACTGTGCAC
>JAIFLV010000125.1 GCA_020048895.1 Rhodoferax sp.
GAGATCGCAAAATTCGGCGTTGCGCGAACAAAAAAATGTGCGCTGCGTCATCGAGCAGATCAAAGTTGATTTGATCTGCGCTTCCCTAGCCAGTCGGAAAAGTCCTCCAGATTACTGATGCGCTCTAATTCTGATAGCTGCATGCGCCCGCCAATCAAGCGTCCCAGCGCAATTAAGATGCATTTTCGGGGCGACGGGCTGGAGGAAAAATCGCAGCCCAGCAGCAACCCTTGGTACATGCTATCCATGCCCCAATGCCATGACGCCCGCCGCGATGCAGACCGCTCCGGCCAGTCGCGCCTTGCGGTCTCCTTCTCCCAATAGGTGCCCACCAAGCAGCGCCGCGAACAACATCGACACTTCGCGAGCGGGTGCGACGTGGCTCAAGGGTGCCACTTGCATGGCGTATAGCACCATCACATACGAGATCGGGCTGACTATCCCGACGAACAGTGCGTACTTCCATTGCTGGCGCCACAGATGGAGCGCAGCGCCCGTGTCACGCACGACCACCGGAAGCAGAAAAAACAGCCGGATGAAACTCCCAAAGTAGTCCAGCAGAATGGGCGACAACAGCAACACCTTCACCCCGTAGCCGTCCACCACGGTGTAGCTCGCTATGAAGCAGCCGGTCACCAAGCCATAGCGAACACCCCTGAGAATACGCAAACGCTGGTTCGCGTCATGGGCGGCGCGCCACAGCCCGGTGCCGCCGGCAATGAGGAAGACGCCCACCACCACACCGAGAATGCCCAGCCCTCCAAGCGCAGAAACCTGCTCACCCAGCAGTACCACCGCCACCAGCGACGACAAAAGCGGCCCAGACCCACGTGCCAACGGGTACACCACGGTGAGATCGGCTTTGCGGTACCCTCGCAACAGCACGACGTAGTACACGACATGCAGGACACCACTGACCGCCACAAGCGTCCACTGTGCAACACGCCAATGTGGCAGTTGCTGGTACCCCAGCCACCATCCCAGCGGCGCCCAGAACACCAGCATGACGACTACCGTAAAGAAGGCAAAGCGAGCATCGCCTTGCGCCTTTTTGGCCGCAATATTCCAGGAGGCGTGAATCAGACCCGCAAAGACAACGAGCGCTAGCGCGGAGCCCGGCATCCGCTGGAAAAATCAGGCACGCCCGATGATCGACGCCGTGGCCATCAGCTCTTCAAGCAACGCAAGCGACACCTTGCCGGAGACCGAGTAGGGATCCAGCTCAGGTTTCTCTGCATATTTGAGCAGGATGCTGGCATTTATCTTGGACATGTTGACCTGGCCCATGGTCCAGCCACCAAACCGTCGCTCGGAGATTTCCTCGTAGTGGAGCAGCACCACATCCTTGTGGCGCACGTCTTTCTGGATATGACCATACAGGTCACTCACCGGCATACGACCGCCTTCGATGGCTTGCAAAAAGATGCCACCGCCATAGCAAAGAATGCCCGTGATGCCGCAAGTGGGGTTGTACTGGCGTGCCTTCGAGAGAATGTCTTCGATCGCCGCGGCACTCGGGTCCACTGCGCGACTGGCATACAACAAACGTACCAACATGGCGTTCAACCTTTCCTGGGAATCAACGACAAAAACTCACGGCGCAAATTCGAGTCTTTCAAAAACACACCACGCATCACCGAATTGATCATCTTGCTGTCCATGTCTTTCACGCCGCGCCAGGCCATGCAGTAGTGGCTGGCCTCCATCACGATGGCCAGACCATCGGGCTGCGTTTTTTCCTGAATCAGATCGGCCAATTGCACCACGGCCTCTTCCTGAATTTGGGGACGCCCCATTACCCACTCCGCAAGCCGTGCGTATTTGGACAGACCAATGACATTCGTATGCTCATTGGGCAGCACCCCGATCCAGATCTTGCCGATGACAGGGCAGAAATGGTGGCTGCAGGCCGAGCGCACCGTGATGGGGCCTACGATCATCAATTCATTGAGATGCTCGGCATTGGGAAATTCTGTGATGGCGGGTGCCTGCACATAACGGCCGCGGAACACCTCATTGACATACATCTTTGCCACGCGTCGCGCCGTGTTGTCGGTGTTGTGGTCGCGATCCGTGTCAATGACCAGACTCGACAGAACGCCCTTCATTTTTTCCTCAACCTCGTCGAGCAGTTTCTCCAACTCACCGGGCTCGATGAAGTCAGCGATATTGTCGTTGGCGTTGAAGCGCTTGCGCGCGGCCATCACACGTTCCCGGATTTTCACGGAAACCGGCGTACCCTCATCCACATCGCTTGGGTTCATGGTGTTGCACGTTTTCATTAACATGCAGGAATACTACCAGTCTTTGGTTAACAAGGTTATTTGCCAGTATCGCCCGCAGTGTTTGCGTAGGCAGCTATCAAGTTAGTAGCGCCTACCGGTCAGAAACAGCAACAGACGCATGGCACCGTAAGCGATCCAGTCCATCCCATGCTGCGTCCAGGGACGCGCCGCATGGCGATCGATGTTCATCGGAACGCTGTGGTCATTGATCGCATCTTGCAGCCGTTCGCGCAAGTGATTCGCAAAATCTGCATTCTCGACAACGATGTTCGCCTCACGCGCCAGCAAAAGGCTTAACGGATCGAGATTGGATGACCCAACCGTCGCCCAAACTCCATCCACCAGAGCGACCTTGGCATGCAGAAAACCCGAGCGATACTCGTAAATCTCCACCCCGGCTTCCAGCAGTGACAGCAGCACCGGTCGGGCCGCGTGGTACTGCATGAAGTATTCGTACCGTCCCTGGATCAGCAACCGCACCCGAACGCCCCGCCGGGCGGCAAATTCCAGCGCCCGGCGCAATTTGCCACCCGGCAAGAAATAGGCGTTGGCAATCACCACTTCGTGCCGGGCCATGGCAATGGCCTTGCGGTAGACGCGCTCAATGCTGCTTCGGTTGCGCACGTTGTCGCGCAGCACCAAGGCCGCGCTGGCACCACCCTTGGCACTACCCGATGCATTCTTCCGGCCAGCCCCTGCCAGCAGCAACGAGTCACCCTCGATTTCCCATGACTGCCTTGCGCTGTGAAATGCCAACTGCTTGATCTGGCGCGTTACCACCAGTCGGCGCCAAAACTGCACCATGGCGCGCAAGACGTCGGCCACCAGCGGGCCAGTGATTTGCACAGAAAAGTCAAAACGGGGCGACTCCAGGGTGCCGAACACCGGGTCCAACAGATCGTCCAGAATGTTGATGCCGCCGCAGAAGGCTATCTCCCCATCGACCACGCACAGTTTGCGGTGCAATCTGCGCCAGCGCATGGGCACCAGCAGCCCCAGCCTGCCCAGCGGTGAAAACCGGTGCCACTGGACACGTGCCTCAACAAATCGTTGCTGCCACTCCAAGGGTACATCTGGTGACCCAACGCCATCCATGAGCAGATACACCCGCACACCCCGCTGGCCAGCCCTGCACAGGGCATGCGCAATTTCACATCCGGAAGCGTCAAAATGGAAAATGTAGGTTTCCAGTCGCACCTCGGTGCTGCTGGAATCAATGGCTTGCACCATCGCCGGAAAAAATTCCCGTCCACACTGCAGCAGGCGCAGCACATGGCCCGCGCTCAAGGCGGTCGCGATCACCTGCCCCTCACCAGTACATCAAACTCTGCGATCAGCGGCAAATGATCCGACATGCGGCTCCAGATTGGCCCACGCGGCACCGTCAGCGACAGCGGGCGCATCCCGCGTGCAAAGACATGGTCGAACTGCATCAATGGCAGACGCGATGGAAACGTGGGCAAACGCTGCCCGGCCAGAGCGGCCAAGCCACTCGCAGCCAGCGCCCTCGCAACAAAACGCTCGGTGTCGTTGAAATCGCCCGCCACGACCAGCGGCGCATCGATAGGGAGTTCACGTTCCACGAAACGCAACAACTGCGCAAGCTGGCGTTGCCGACTGGAGCGAATCAATCCCAGGTGAACCACCACCACATGCACTGCCAGCCCGTGGAACTGCACCTCGGTGTGCAACAAGCCCCGTTGCTCGAAGCTGTGGTCGGACATGTCCTCGTGCTGGTGCGATACGACGGGCCAGCGACTCAGCATCGCGTTACCGTGTTCACCATGGCGCGTTACCGCATTGGTGCGGTACACCGGGGTATAACCTTCGGGCGCAAGAAACTCGGCCTGCGGCAGGTCCGGCCAACGGGTAAAGAAACTCTCTTCCCGGCGGTGCATCTTGCGTACTTCTTGCAAACACACGATGTCAGCATCGAACTGCTCCACCGCATGGCCCAAATTGTGAATCTCCAGCCGACGACGCGGCCCGAGCCCCTGCACGCCCTTGTGGATGTTGTAGGTGGCAACACGCAGCACGGTCACGGTACCGCCTTTCGGGCCTGCAGAGTGTCCGGCGCAGCAAACCAGTCCAGCAGGAGGATGGCCTCGGCGTTCGAGGGTGAAAAACAGCGTTCGGCGGCCAGCCGGTGGGGTAGCCACTGGTAGTGGGTATGCTCGCGCGGATTCAACCGCACGGAACAGCCCGCATCCACCCGCAAACCAAACAGATGCTCGCGGTTGTGCGTGATCCCCGGCGCGTAGCGGTGCAACCAACGCGGGTAGATGCTGTACACGTTCTCCAACTGCCAGTCCTGCAGTGCATCCGCATAGTGCGAACCGGCGGAACAATCAATCGCCGTCTCCTCCATCACCTCGCGCGCCGCAGTGAGTGCCCACGGCTCGTCTTGCGCATCCTTGCTACCCGTCACGGACTGCCAGAAGTCCTCAGCCGCACCGACATCGGCACGCCGGATCAGCAGCACATCCAGCGCCGGCGTGTAAATCACCACCAGAACCGACTCGGGAATTTTGAAGGATGAGTTCATGAAAAAAGGGCGCATCAAGCGCCCTTTCATTGTGCACTATCGCTCGTGTCAAGCAGGCTTGACGAGATCGGCGTTGCGTAAACGGATGTGCAGTTCACGCAACTGTTTTTCGTCAACCAGGCTCGGGGCTTGCGTCAACAAGCACTGCGCACGCTGCGTCTTGGGGAAAGCAATCACGTCACGGATCGATTCGGCGCCTGTCATGAGCGTGACGATGCGGTCCAGGCCAAACGCCAACCCACCGTGGGGCGGCGCGCCGTACTGCAACGCATCGAGCAGAAAGCCGAACTTGATCTGCGCTTCGTCGGGCGTGATCTTCAGCGCATCAAACACTTTTTGCTGCACATCAGCGCGGTGGATACGCACCGAGCCGCCGCCCATCTCCCAGCCGTTCAACACCATGTCGTAGCCCTTGGAAATGCACTTCTCGGGTGCCGACACCATCCAGTCTTCGTGGCCATCCTTGGGTGCGGTAAAGGGGTGGTGCGTGGCGGTATAGCGCTGTGCTTCTTCGTCATACTCGAACATCGGAAAGTCCACCACCCACATCGGACGCCAGCCTTTTTCAAACAGGCCATTTTTCTTGCCGAACTCGCTGTGACCGATCTTGATGCGCAGTGCACCAATCGCATCGTTGACGATCTTGGCTTTGTCAGCGCCAAAGAAAATCAGGTCACCATCCTGGGCCCCCGTGCGCGCCAGCACTTCGCCGATGGCCTTGTCGTGAATGTTCTTGACGATCGGGCTTTGCAGACCATCGCGACCCTTGGACGCTTCGTTGACCTTGATGTAGGCCAAGCCCTTAGCGCCATAAATCTTGACAAATTCGGCATAGGCATCGATCTCGCTGCGTGGCATGCCGCCGTTTTCACGGGCACCACCGGGTACACGCAGTGCCACCACGCGTCCATTTTTCATGGTCGCAGCACCAGAGAATACCTTGAAGTCCACATCGGCCATCACATCGGTCACATCGCAGAATTCGAGCTTCACGCGCAAATCCGGCTTGTCCGAGCCAAAGCGGTGCATCGCATCCTGATACGTCATGACGGGAAACTCACCCAGATCGACGTTGATCGTGTTCTGGAACACCGTCTTGATCATGCCCTGGAAGATGTCACGGATTTCCTCTTCGCTGAGGAACGAGGTTTCAATATCAATCTGCGTGAACTCGGGCTGGCGGTCGGCGCGCAGGTCTTCGTCGCGGAAACACTTGGTGATCTGGTAGTAGCGGTCAAACCCGGCCACCATCAACAACTGCTTGAACAATTGCGGCGACTGCGGCAAGGCAAAGAAATGCCCGTCGTGTACACGGCTTGGCACCAGGTAATCGCGCGCACCTTCGGGCGTGCTCTTGGTCAGCATCGGTGTCTCAATGTCGACGAAACCATTGGCGTCCAGAAACTTGCGCACCTCCATCGACACGCGATAGCGCAGCATCAGGTTGTTCTGCATGTACGGGCGGCGCAGATCGAGCACCCGGTGCGTCAGCCGCGTGGTCTCCGATAGATTGTCGTCGTCGAGCTGGAACGGGGGTGTCACCGACGGGTTGAGCACGTTCAGCTCGTGGCATAGCACTTCGATCTTGCCGCTCTTCATGTTGTCGTTGGTCGTGCCTTCGGGGCGCGCACGCACCAAGCCCTTGACCTGAATACAAAACTCGTTGCGCAGACCTTCGGCCACTGCGAACATTTCGGGTCGGTCGGGGTCGCATACCACTTGAACGTAGCCCTCGCGGTCACGCACGTCGACGAAAATCACGCCACCGTGGTCGCGGCGACGGTTGACCCAACCGCACAAAGAAACTGTTTGGCCCATTTGGGCTTCGGTCACCAGACCGCAATAGTGGGAACGCATGGCCATAGCTTGCTTTCTAGGCGCTGCCTCAGTGGGCAGCAGGATTAACGAATGGATGGATTGTGGGGAACCGCGGATTGCTTGGCATCCGATGGCGCCACCGACCCCATGGAGATCACGTAGGTCAAGGCTTCATCGACACTCATTTTCAATTCGATGACATCGGAGCGCGGCAGCATCAGAAAAAATCCGCTGGTGGGGTTGGGAGTGGTGGGCACGTACACGCTGACAAAGTCCGGCCCAAGATAGCTCTGCACTTCGCCACCTGGCACTCCCGTCTGGAATGCAATGGTCCAGCACCCGGCGCGCGGATACTGCACCAGCAGAGCCGTGCGAAAGGCATTGCCGTTGCTGGAGAACAGCGTGTCGGATACTTTTTTGACACTGACATAAATCGACTTGACGATGGGAATATTGGTAAACAACCGATCCCATTGCTTGATCCACCAACGCCCGGCAACATTCGATACCAGCGCCCCAGTCACCAGCATGAACAGCACCACAAGCACAACGCCCAGGCCATGAATATTGTGCAGGCGTACGAGCACCGGTTGCAGGCTGTCAGGCGTAACAGCTGCCAGGCCCGCCAAGAAACTGCCAAAAAGACCATCCAACAGTCCCACAAGCCACAGCAATACCCACAGAGTGATGGCCAGTGGCAACCACACCATCAAGCCTGTCAGCATGTACTTTTTGAACGGCATGGTGGTACCGATTTCGCCGATCAGCTGCCCGCTGCTGCAGCGGGTGCCGACGCAGCTGCAGGAGCGACAACGGACTCTGTCTTGGCCGCAGGTGTCGGCGTGGAAGCTGCAGGAGTTGCGGCAGCATCCGTCGTGGCCGTTTCTGTGGTCGGCGCGGCAGGCGCACCAGCGTTATTGCCACCCTTGAAGTCTGTCACGTACCAGCCGGCGCCTTTAAGCTGAAAGCCAGCTGAGGTGACCTGTTTGCGAAACGTCGCCTGCGCGCACTGCGGACACGTTTCCAATAGCGGATCGGACATCTTTTGCAATACGTCCTTGGCAAATCCGCAGGACTCGCATTTATAGGCATAAATTGGCATGGCGTAGTGGCTTTAACTCACAGGTTGCAAAGCCCTCGATTATAGGGCTGCGTCTAAAAGAAGCGTGTCTTAAGCACTAGCTGCATAACGACCATGCCCAGTGCGAAGCCGAGAATGGTATAGACCAAGCCCTGCAGCAGGCGGTTGGTCCGGCGCTGCTCGGCGAGCAGTTCTCGCAAAGCCACTCCTGAATCGACGGTGCCTTGTTTGAGGTAGTTGTGCAACAACATGGGCAATTCAGGCACCAACTTGGCGTAATGGGGAGCCTGCGCCTTGAGTTGCTCCATCAGCTTTTGGGGGCCTACCTGGCTTAGCATCCATTGCTCCAGGAAAGGTTTGGCAGTCGACCAGAGGTCGAGATCAGGGTCCAACTGGCGACCCAGGCCCTCGATGTTGAGCAGCGTTTTCTGTAGCAGCACCAATTGCGGCTGAATTTCCACCTGAAAGCGCCGCGAGATCTGAAACAGGCGCATGAGCAGCAACCCGAGCGAAATTTCCTTCAAAGGCCGGTCGAAATAGGGCTCGCAGACAGTACGAATGCCGGCTTCGAGTTCATCCACGCGGGTACTCTGCGGCACCCAACCCGACTCGATATGCAACTCGGCCACGCGCTTGTAATCACGACGGAAAAACGCCGCAAAATTTTGCGCCAGGTACTCTTTGTCAGACGACGTGAGCGTTCCCACAATCCCGAAATCCAGCGAAATGTAGCGCCCCAGGGTCTCGGGCGCGATGCTGACCTGAATATTGCCCGGGTGCATGTCGGCATGAAAAAACCCATCGCGAAATACCTGGGTGAAGAAAATCGTCACCCCGTCACGCGCCAGTTTGGGAATATCAACGCCTGCGGCCCTGAGTCGGTCCACCTGGCTGACGGGCACGCCATGCATACGCTCCATCACCATCACATCGCGTGTGCAGTAGTCCCACAGCATCTCGGGAATAAGCACCAGCTTCAGGTCTTCCATGTTGCGACGCAACTGCGCTGCACTGGCAGCCTCGCGCACCAGGTCCAGTTCGTCATGCAGGTACTTGTCAAACTCGGCGACCACTTCGCGTGGCTTGAGGCGTTTGCCCTCGGATGACAGGCCATCCACCCAGCCCGCCATCATGCGCATCAGGTTCAGGTCTTTTTCAAACGCGTCCACCATGCCAGGGCGCAGCACCTTAACCGCCACCTCCCGCTCGCGCCCGGTACGGTCGCGCAGTACGGCAAAGTGGACTTGTGCAATCGACGCGCTGGCAACCGGCTCACGCTCGAACGACACGAACAACTCACTCAGGGGCTTGCCAAGCTCGCGCTCAATGGTGGCTACTGCAATGTCTGACGCAAAGGGCGGCACACGATCCTGCAGCCGCGCCAGTTCGTCCGCAATATCGACTGGCATCAGGTCGCGCCGGGTCGACAACACCTGACCGAACTTGACAAATATGGGGCCCAGGTTTTCTAGCGCCAAGCGCAATCGCTGCCCGCGCGGAGCATCCAGGTTGCGCCCAAAAGAAAGTATGCGGGCTAACCGGGCAAGACCCGGTCTGTTGAAACTGCTCAGTACCAGTTCATCAAGTCCGAAGCGAAAAATCACCCAGACAATGAATGCACCGCGAGCAATGCGCGTCATGCAGCAGGTCCGGTGGGTCCACCACGACTGCGTTTGCCCACAAACTGTCGCAGCGCTGCCGCAAACGTCTGCGCGGCTTGGACCAATCCGTGCGCCGGGGCGTCGCCCAGCACGCGCGAAAGATCTTCCTCGATGTCCCAGCGCAGGTTTTCCGCCAACCAACTCACATCGGCGGCCAACTGCACATCTCCAGAAATTTGCACCGCGGGTTTGTCGCCCTGCATCAGGGTCTGCGCGATGGCAAAAGGTGACGTCTCAGTGACTTCCAGGGTCAGATCGGGCAAAGCGTCATTGGCTGCCACGTCGAGCAGACCGGCAGGGGTAACGGCGACCTTGAACGTGAAACTGCGCCACTGAGCCAACACCACACGCGACTTGTGTCGCGCCAGACGCTCCATCGCCGGCGGTTCCTGCATCAGCACATGGTTGAGCAACAACACCGTGCGACGGTGGGTTTCCTCGACCGCCCATGCGGGTGGTGCAACCGGAAGATTGAAGTTCTGGAGGATGCCCTCCAGCATGGAAAAAGGGGTCTGTGTTGCCATAGCCCCGTATTATCAGGCACGTCCCGACTGCTGCCTGGCACAACCCATGCGGCCCTATTGCAGTGCCTGCACTCCCGCCACGAGCCAGCCACTGCTGCCCTTTTTGGCTTTGGTCATGTTCCAGACTTCACGGAACGGATTGGGACCAGCCGAGGGTTCCTCACGGATCATCCCGGAAAACTCGACGCTGGCCATGTACTCATGGTCAAGTTCCTCAATACCCAGCAAACGCGCATCCACCACGATCACATCGGTGACGTTCGCTCCACCGGCGCCATGTGCTTCGCGCTCAGCCAACTGACTGCGGATTTCCTGCAGCATTCCATCGGTCATCATGGCACGCAAGGCCGGTATATCGGAGCGATCCCATGCCGCTTGCAGCGTCACAAAGTTGGACTTTGCCGCCGAGAGAAATCCTTCGGAATCAAAACCAGCGGGAACACCCCAGTTTTGCGGCCCCGACAAGGCTGAACCGATCATCGAGCCAGACTGCGTCGCGGCACCGTCAAGTGGCATCGCCCCGCTGCGCTCCCACGGCCGTGCCGAGGCATCGTTACCCACGTTTTCCGGCCGGTAGGCTGAACGCTGTACCAGCGGAACATTGCCTGCCCCCTGGAAAGCAAATGGGTTGGCCTGCGCCCTTGCCGCCGCTGCGGTTCGACTCCGCATGAACCATCGCACTGCCATCAACACACCGATTGCCAGCAGCGCAAACATCAAAATTTGCCCGAACCCTTCGCCCAGCCCCAACGAATGGGCAAGCCATGCCAGCCCCAAACCAGCTGCGAGGCCGCCAAGCATGGCACCCCACGGGCGCTTCGGCGCTGCCGCTGCAGGTGCCGCCGCGGGAGCAGATTTTTGTGCCGGGCTGGTTACTCCCTGCGCCGGTGCAGTGGGTGCCGCATCGCGCTGCGCCACATTGGACGACTGCTGGCCAACCGACTTGCCACCACCCAGGCGTCGCGCGGCCTCAGCATCCGAACCCAGCAGCGCCATCATCGTTACAAGAACAAGAACCCAGAACTTCATTCATTTTCCCCGGTAAAACTATTCCCACAAGTGAGGATGCCAGTGCGTTTCACAAGACTTATTCCGTTTCCAAATCATTTGTGTTTAGGCGCGAAGCCGCAGGCAGTGCCAAGGCACGACAAGGCGAAGCAACAACGACACGGATGATTTAGAAATGGAATTAGCATTTGATGCCGACATGCAAAGCCACTACCCCACCCGTCAGGTTGTGGTAGTCCACATGGCCAAAACCTGCGCTTTGCATGAGCGTCTTGAGTTCCTTTTGGTCCGGGTGCATGCGAATGGACTCGGCCAAGTAGCGGTAACTTGCGTCATCGCCCGCGACCATCTTGCCTAACTGAGGCAAGACCTTGAACGAATACCAGTCGTAGACTTTTTCCAACGGTGCCGCCACCTTGGAAAACTCCAGCACCAGTAATTTGCCCCCGGGCCGCAGCACCCGGTTCATCTCGGCGAGCGCTACATCCTTGTGCGTCATGTTGCGCAGGCCAAAGGCCACACTCACCAGATTGAAATGGTTGTCGGGGAACGGCAGCTTCTCTGCATCGCACACCAGAGTGGGCAATACCACGCCAGCATCGAGCAAACGGTTGCGCCCGGTGCGCAGCATGGCTTCGTTGATGTCGGTGTGCACCACCTGCCCGGACTTGCCTACTTTCTGTGAAAACGCCAGCGCCAGGTCGCCCGTGCCCCCGGCAATGTCCAGCGCCTTGTCGCCCTCGTGCAAGTTGGCCACCATCACCGTATAAGCCTTCCAGGCCCGGTGCATGCCCATCGACATCAGATCGTTCATCAGGTCGTACTTGGGGGCAACCGAGTCGAACACGCCGCGCACGTGCTTGGCCTTTTCGGACTCATCAACAGACTGGTAACCAAAGTGGGTAGTAGACATAACAATTTAAACAAAAAGTGCCGTTTAGGCCCGCAGAACGTGCGCAAGCAGCTCTCAAAAATATAGCAAATCGACTCAGTGACTGGCGCAGCTGGAGCCGCTCTTGGCCGCCATGGGCGCATCACGGTCCAGATTGGCAGCCGTCAGCCGCTCGGTGTAATCCCGCCACAGATCATCCTGCTGCGAACCCAGAAAGTACAGGTAGTCCCAGGAAAAAATGCCGGTGTCGTGCCCATCCGAGAAACGCGGCTGCACGGCGTAGTTGCCCACGGGCTCCAGTGCTTCAAGCACCACATCACGCTTGCCGGTCTGCAGCGTCTCCTGCCCCGGGCCGTGCCCCTGCACCTCCGCCGATGGCGAATACACGCGCATCAACTCAAACGGAATCCGAAAATTCGCCCCGTCGGAAAACGAGATTTCCAGCACACGCGTCTGTCCGTGCACGGTAATGCCCTGCGGCGCTGGTGCTCCACTCTTCAAACCCGCCATCTGAACATCCTCAAACAATTAA
The DNA here is from genome assembly GCA_020048895.1 of Rhodoferax sp. Taxonomy (GTDB): domain Bacteria; phylum Pseudomonadota; class Gammaproteobacteria; order Burkholderiales; family Burkholderiaceae_C; genus Allorhodoferax. The sequence goes on from JAIFLV010000125.1 coordinate 12,347, forward strand.
AAACCCTAAAACCTCGCCGACAGATTAAGGTGCAGCTTCTGGTCGCCCACCTGCGGCACGCTCGAGTTAGGCGTGAACGGCAAACTGCTGCCCGTCACCACCCGCCCATAGTCCAGCGTGAGCAGCACATTGGGCAGAGCGTACCGCAAACCCAATCCCG
>JAIFLV010000157.1 GCA_020048895.1 Rhodoferax sp.
ACGGTGAGTGTGGCCAACGCCATCCGCGACAAGGTCAAGGAGATCAACACCGAACTCGAGAAAGACCAGCCAGGTACCAAGCTCGAAATCACCCGCGACGGTGGCGTCGACGCACAACGCAGCCTCAATAACGTGATCGAGTCGCTGGTGCTCGGCGCCGTGTTGACCATCTTTGTGGTGTATGCGTTCCTGAATTCCTGGCGCTCCACGCTGATTACTGCGCTGAGCTTGCCCACCTCGGTGATTGCTGCCTTTATTGCCGTGTGGTTGTGCGGCTTTACGCTCAATTTCATGACCCTGCTGGGTCTGTCGCTGGCCATCGGCGTGCTGATTGACGATGCGATCGTGGTGCGCGAAAACATTGTGCGGCACATGCAGCGTGGCTCAGACCGGCGCACCGCGTCGCTGGAGGGAACGGCCGAAATTGGACTGGCCGTCGCTGCCACCACCTTCTCCATCATTGCAGTATTCATCCCGGTGGCATTCATGCCGGGGGTGTCCGGTGAGTGGTTTCGCCCCTTTGCGCTAACGGTGACCTGCTCGGTGCTGGTGAGCCTGGGCATTTCGTTCACGCTCGACCCGATGCTGTCGGCCTACTGGGGCGATCCGCCGGACCACCACACGGCACCCAAGAAAGGTCTTGGCAAACAGCTGGCCCGCTTCAACGACTGGTTTGACCATCAGGCGGATCGCTACGGCAACGTCATCGCCTGGGCACTGCACCACCGCCGCTGGATGGCCGCTATTGCGCTGGGCAGTTTGGTTGCCGCTCTGGTGCTGCAGGTGAAATTCGGTGGCACCAGTTTCCTGCCCGCATCCGACTCCGGAAATCTGATGATCGAAGTGCGCACACCCTCATCGTCGTCGGTGGAATATGCGCGCCTGAAAATGGAACGTGCCGCCGAAATTGCACGCTCTATCCCCGAGACCAAGGAAACCAACAGCAACATCTCGGCCAGCGGCGGACGTATCTACGTGGACATCGGCAAGCGCAACACGCGCGCTCGATCGGCCAAGGAAATCGCGGTGGAACTGCGCGAGAAGGTTCGCCCGTTGATGGGGGCGGAATACGTGGTGCTTGATGACCTGAACAACGGGGCACGCAAACCGATTCAGATCGAATTCACCGGTCCCGATTCGCGCAAGTTGCTGGAAATCACCAGTGCCTACATGGACAAGTTGCGTCTGGTTCCGGGCGCGGTGGATGTGGGCTTATCGCAGCAAGACCCCAAGAAAGAGCTAAAGATCGAACTCAACCGCGGCTTGGCCAACTCCATGGGCATCTCCGCCAACGATGCGGCGCAAGCGTTGCGGGTGGCTTTTGCCGGAATCGAGGTGGGCGACTGGGTTGACCCCACCGGAGAGACGCGCGATGTGGCCGTGCGTCTGCACCCGGACGACCGGGTCAGCAAAGAGAATATCGAGCGTCTGCCCATTGCGGTGGCAGGCACCAACCAGATGGTGCCGCTGGACCAGATTGCCAGCATCACCATGGGCAAAGGGCCGTCTGGCATCCAGCATGCCAATGGCAAGCGCACGATTACCGTGTCGGCCAACGCGCAGGGACGCTCCAATGGTGAAGTGACCGATGATGCAATGAAACTCGCCAAGAGCTTTGACTATCCGCCTGGCTATGGCCTGTCGCTGGGCGGAACCGGTGAGGACCAGAAGGAACTGTTCACTCAAATGACCATCGCGCTGGTGTCGGGCATCGGGCTGATGTACCTGATTCTGGTCATGCAATTTGGCTCATTCACGGCGCCGCTGGGGGTGATGCTGTCACTGCCCCTTTCATTGATCGGTGTGGTGCTGGCGCTGCTGGTGACGGGCAGCACCATCAACCTGATGAGCTTCATCGGCATCATCATGCTGATGGGTCTGGTCGCCAAGAACGCGATATTGTTGCTCGATGCGGCACGCAAAGAGGAGGCGCAAGGCAAGGACCGCGAAGACGCACTGATGCATGCCGGTCGCAAGCGCCTGCGCCCGATTTTGATGACCACGTTTGCACTGATAGCCGGCATGACGCCGGTGGCCATCGGCCTGGGTGAGGGGGGGGAGTTTTACCGTCCGCTGGCCGTGGCTATCATCGGCGGCACCATCACGTCCACGCTGCTCACCTTGCTGGTGGTGCCCACTTTTTACGACAGCATCGAAATCTCGCGCGACCGCCTGTTGGCCAAGTTCCAGCGCCGTGCCGACCGGTGGAACGGTTTTGTGGCCTTCGTGCTGACTTTTATCGAGGTCATCCTGACGCTGCTGTTCATTCGTCTGGTGTACCGCGGCCTTGTGCGTATGGTGCGGGGTAAACGGAGTCCGTCATACGGGGCAGGATCGTCGCGCCAACCTTCTTAGTGGGTGGCCAGGCCCTTCTCGAACCTATGACTTCGCCGACGCGGTTACCATGTGCGCCTTATCCGTAACCTATTGGTAGCCAATGCCCATAAACACTTCCAAGTTTTCCCGCGCCAAACGCGCACTGGTGGCCAGCGCCCTGCTTGCTGCCGTAACCGCCTTCACCGACATGGCACAGGCGCAAAACGTGTTTCGCGTCACCACCATTCCGGAAGAAGCCGCCACGGAGCAGGTCCGCAAGTTCACCCCGCTGGCCAGTTATCTGGAGAAGGCATTGGGCGTGAAGGTGGAGTTCACCCCGGTGAGCGATTACCCCGCCGCTGTTGAAACGCTGGTCAACAAAAAGGTGGATCTGGTGTGGTTTGGTGGTTTTACTTTTGTGCAGGCCAATTTGCGTTCGGGCGGAAAAGTGGTGCCACTGGCGCAACGTGAAGAAGACACCAAGTTTCAATCCGTGTTCATTGCCAAGACCGACTCCGGCATCAAGAGCCTGGCCGACATGAAAGGCAAACAAATTTCCTTTGGTTCGCAAAGCAGCACTTCAGGCCACCTCATGCCGCGCAGCTTTTTGCTGCAAGCCAATATCAACCCCGAGAAAGACTTCCGCCGCGTTGCCTACAGCGGCGCGCATGATGCCACCATTGCATCGGTGGTAAGCGGCAAGGTGGATGCCGCTGCGCTCGACATCACCGTGTGGAAAAAGTTTGTGAGCGAAAACAAGGTCGACACCCAAGCGGTCAACGTGTTTTACACCACGCCGGGTTACTTTAATTACAACTGGTCCGTGCATGCTGACATGCCGGCAGCTATGCAGGCCAAGGTGAAGGCTGCACTGCTGGCACTGGATCCGGCCAACCCTGAGCATGCCGAGATTCTCAAGCTCAACCGCGCCTCACGCTACATCGCCACCACGCCAGACAACTACAAAGGACTGGAAGCCGCTGCTCGCAGCGCAGGTCTGCTCTGAGTTGCCTGGGATGGGCTTCGGGTTGAAAATCCAATTGCTTGGCGTCAGCGCACGCCACCCGGCCGCCCGGCCGGGGGCTGCACCTGCGCTGAAGCAACTGAGCCTGCACATCGCAGCTGGCGAACCTGTTGCGGTGATTGGCCCTTCGGGCGCGGGTAAAACCACGCTATTGCAAGTGCTGACCTGTGCCATGCCCCCCACGGCGGGCACTGTGGCGTTGGATGACATCAACCCCTGGCAATTGCCGCGTAGTGCCTTGCAGCGCTTGCGCGGCAGCCTTTTCTTGGCACCCCAGGTGCCGCCTCTTCCACCACGCCAACGCGTGGTGACAACGGTGCTGGCTGGGCGCTTGCCCGCCATGGGTTTGTTAGCCAGCCTGCGCTCACTGTTTTACCCGACCGATATTCCCGCCGCATACGACGCACTGGACAGTTTTGACCTCGCCGACAAACTCTTTGAGCGGGTTGACCGCCTGTCCGGCGGCGAACGTCAGCGGGCGGGCCTGGCGCGTGCGCTGTTGGCGCCAGCGCGGCTCTGGCTGATTGACGAACCCCTGTCGGCGCTTGACCCGACCCGCTCAAGCCAGGCTATCAGCACCTTGCTGAACGGTGCACGCCAACGCGGAGTCACGCTGGTGGCCACGCTGCACCAGGTAGACGTGGCTTTGGCGCACTTTCCACGCATCATCGGCCTGCGCGACGGCGCTCTGGCTTTCGATTTACCAGCGACCGAAGTGACACGCGAGCGACTGGCTCGGCTGTATGACCAGTTTGAGCATGAGCTGCGCGGCGAAGTGCCAAATGTACCGACGCAGGAACTGCCGGCTGCGCCACAACCGGTGGTCATGCACTGCCGCTGACCCTGAGGCCCATGACGACCACCGCTTTGCCCGCGCAGTGTGCGCCAACGCGCGATCCGGCGTGGCTGGGGCGCGTATTCTGGATCGGCCTGAGCCTGGTGCTGCTGTGGCCACTGGGCGTGGCGACCGAGTTCAAGCCATGGGTGCTGCTGGAGCCTGACAACCTCAGGATCAGCGCCAAGTTCATTGCCAGTTTCTGGCCGCTGGTTGCTGATGCCGAGTTTCTGACCATGGTGGCACGCGAAACCTGGCGCACGGTGGCCATGGCCACTGCGGGTGTCACGTTGGCGCTGCTGGTGGCGGTGCCGCTCACGCTGCTCAACACGCGGGTGCTGTCGATTTCAGCCTTGTCGGGCCGCATGGCGCGTGGGCCTTACTGGCTGCGCCAATTCGTGCGTTGGCTTTTGATTGTTCTGCGCAGCATCCCCGAGCTGGTGTGGGCGCTGGTATTTGTGCGCGTGGTGGGCTTGGGGCCAACTGCGGGCGTGCTGGCCATTGCGCTGACCTACGGTGGCATGCTGGGCAAGGTCTATGGCGAGATTCTGGAGAGCGGTGAGACCCATGCCACGCAGACCCTGCTGCGCAACGGCAGCGGGCGCCTGCAAGCTTTTTTTTACGGTTTGCTGCCCACCAGCGCAGCCGAGTTGACCAGCTACACCGTGTACCGCTGGGAATGCGCCATCCGCTCCTCGGTGGTGCTGGGTTTTGTGGGTGCGGGTGGCCTGGGGCAGCAGCTCGACAACTCCATGAAGATGTTCAACGGTGGCGAAGTCGCCAGCATGCTGCTGGTGTTCATCGCGCTGGTGGCGCTGGCCGACCAGGTGAGCGCCTGGCTTCGCAAGGCACTCGGATGACCCAAGCCCGCGCCGCCAACCAGACCTACAAGCTGCCGCCGCCGCTGTTTGATGCGCGCTGCAAGGCCTGCTGGTTTGTGGTCGCACTGCTGGTTCTGGTCGTGGCCAGCTTCTGGTCGCTTGACCTGCAGTGGGGTCAATTCTTTTCAATGGACGCAGCGCGCAGCATGGGCCGCTTTGTGGCCGAATTTTTCCCGCCCGACACCTCGCCCCAATTCTTGACGAAGGTAGCACTGGGTGCCTGGGAGACGCTGGCCATGTCGGCACTGGGCACCGTGCTGGCAGCCGTGGCCGGGCTGGCGCTGGCGTTACCGGCCAGCCGTATGCACGACGCTGACTCCGCCTGGGGCCGAACGCCCACGCGCCTGATCCTCAATGCGCTGCGCAGCATTCCCGAACTGGTGTGGGCCGCACTGCTGCTAATCTCGGCTGGCTTGGGGCCATTTGCCGGTACGCTGGCACTGGCCTTTCACACCACGGGCGTTCTGGGCAGGCTGTTTGCCGAAGCCATTGAAAACACCCCACCCGGCCCGGGTGCTGCTCTGCGGGTACAAGGCGTGGGCAGTTTCCGCGTATTCGTCTACGCCACACTACCGCAGGTGCTGCCGCAGCTGATGAGCTACACGCTGTACCGCTGGGAAAACAATATTCGCGCTGCCGCAGTGCTGGGTGTGGTGGGTGCAGGTGGCCTGGGGCAACTGCTGGCATTTCATATGGGTTTGTTCCAGATGAACAAAACCGCCACCATTCTGGGCGCCATGCTGCTGATGGTGGCCGTGGTGGACGCGGCCAGTCACACATCGCGGCGCCTGTTGACCCGCTGAACTTCCCGAAAGAACACCGAAAATGCCTACTTTGACACACACCCAAGCCTGGCTGGTCCTGTCGGTGGCGATCTTGCTGGAGGTTGCAGGAACCACGTCGATGCGGCTGTCTGAGAGCTTCACGCGGCTCACGCCTTCGGTGCTGATCTTCGTTTTCTACGCCGGCTCGTTCGCGCTAAACACCATGATCATCCGCACCTTGGGCCTCAGCGTGGTGTACGGCGTGTGGTCCGGCGTGGGCACGGTGCTCACCGCGATGATCGGCATCTACTACTTCAAGGAGCCCGCCACAGCCATCAAGATGGTGAGCATCGGGCTGATCGTCATTGGTGTCATGGGCTTGCATTCGGCGTCGCGGGTTCAGGTGTAAAGCATGAAGTTTTCCCCCTGGTGGACAGGCCCGCTCAACCTGCTAGCGAGGCTGAAAAACCGTCCGTACAACGCCCGGGCTGCAGACCTATGGAAGCCCTGAAGCATCGTGGCATCCCACTGCGAAGGATGTAATTGGCACAGCACACAGTGGGGCATGGACTACATCGCTAGCGGTTGCTACAACGGGGCAACGCTGTGAGCACCCAGGCCCAGCAGTTTCACTGCGAAGAGCGAAGTGCGAACTGCGCAGCGCGTCAAGGCAACAGCACCACCGGCTCCAGCGCATCACCCTGTTCCAGAATTCGCCCAATGATGGCGGTGTGCTGATAACCCAGTGCCTGCAAGGCGGCCACACAGTCCGCCACCCGATCCGCTGGCACGCTGGCCAGCAGGCCACCGGCGGTCTGGGGATCGAAAATCAATGGGTAGCGCGGATGGTTGACAAACTGTTCCTGATTGCGCATGGCTCTGCGCAGGCGCACATTGGCCGGTTGTAGTGAACTGACAATGCCGGCCGCCACCGTTTCCAACGCGCCGTCCAGCAAGGGCAGGTTTGAGAGCACCAGTTCGGCATCCACGCCCGAGGGTTTGGTCATTTCAACCAGATGACCCAGCAAACCAAAACCAGTCAGATCGGTACAGGCCGTGGCCCCGAACTCGCGCAGACACTGCGCAGCCAGCCGGTTTGACACCACCATGGATTGCAATGCCGCGTCAATCCAGCGGCCTTTGGCAGCCAGGCGGGCGTGCGCGGCAAACAACGTGCCTGTGCCGATGGGTTTGGTCAAAATCAACACATCGCCGGGCTGCATGCCGCCTTTGCGGGTGACGTTGACCAGGCTCTCGTCAATCAGCCCATTCACCGCAAAACCCAGCGCCAGCTCGGCCCCCTCGCCCGTGTGGCCGCCCACCAGGGCACAACCGGCTTCGTTGAGGACCTCGACCGCGCCACGCATCATCTGAAACAACAAGTCTTCGACCTTGGCCTCCAGCCCCGGAGGCACGGTGGCGATCGCAGTGGCGGATTGCGGATCAGCCCCCATGGCAAAAATATCGCCCAGGGCGTGGTTGGCCGCGACCTTGCCAAACAAATACGGGTCGTCCACAAATGCCCGGAAAAAATCGACCGAATGCACCAGCGCCTTGCCTGGCGGTACCCGCACCACGGCTGCGTCGTCGGGGTCATGCAAGCCAATCAGCACATCATCGCGGGCTACCACCTGCAATTGGCCCAACGCGCGCGACAGCACGGTGGAACCCACCTTGGCACCACAGCCACCGCAGCGCATGGCGATGGCCGAGATGGCTTGCAGTGACTCGTCTGCAGTCAGCGCCAGTTGCGAGTTGGGTGCCGTTGCGACCTGGCCTGCCATAGCCGGGAACTCGGCAAATTTACGCATGAAACTGCGGTCGATGTGGTCTTTCCAGCGCCAGACCCAAGCACCCCAAAACCCCAATGCCCCGCGCGAAGCCACGGCAAATTTGTCGCCTGTGCTGATCAGGGCCAGCCAGCTCGACTGCGGGCGATAGGCCTTGAGCGCGCGGCCCTGCACGCTCAGACGCAGGTTGTCGGCTAGCGGTGGCCCCATGCGCACGGCGAATACACCGGCTTTTTCGAGTGGGTAGTTCTCCATGGCAACAATGTCGCCGGCGGCAAATATGCGCGGGTCAGTCAAGGTTTGCAGCTGGTCGTTGACGCGCACAAAACCGCCCTCGTTCAAAGCCAGCCCGGTGGACTGCAGCCAGGGTGCACCCCCTGCCTGGGTGACCCACATGGTTTCGTCTGCTGCCACGTTTTCGCCATTGGCGCACATCAGTTGGCCCGGCTCGACCCGCGTCACCTTGGCGTTGACGTGCACATGCACGCCACGCCGTGCCAACACTTTGGCAAACTCTTGCCGCACACGTGGGTTGTGGGTCGGAAGGATCTGGGCCGAGGCACTCAGCAAATGAAACTCAAGCAAATCAGGGTTGCGACCCAGCAACTTCAACTCATGGCGCAGCCGGTACTGCATTGACAGCAGCAGCTCCACCCCACCGGCACCCGCGCCCACCACGGCTACATGCAACACGCCCCGGGTGTGCTGCTGCACCCGCGCCAGCAAGGCCAGCCAGCGTGCGTTGAAGCGGGTGATGGGTTTGACCGGAGTAGTAAACGCATCTGCACCGGGCACACCACCCAAGCTGGGGGTGGAACCAATGTTGATCGACAAACTGTCATAAACCACCGGCGGGCGGTTGCGGCACAACACTTTTTGCCCGGCGCGGTCAATGCCCACCACCTCATCGCAGTACAAACGTGCGCCGGCAAACACCGCCAGGCGCGCCAGGTCGATGTGCACATCGTCGTAGCTGTAGTGGCCGGAAATGTAGCCCGGCAGCATGCCCGAATACGGCGTATGCACATCTGTGCAGATCACGGTCAGGCGCACGCCGGGTTCGGGCTGCATGCCAAAACGCTTGAGCACACCCACATGGCTGTGGCCGCCGCCAATCAGCACAATGTCTCTGGCAATGGGTTGGGTAGGTTGTTGCATGGGAAACGCGCTTCAAACAGATTCAAATCACTCACGTGGCCCGGCAGGCACACCCGCCAGAAGCTCACACACCAGCTGTGTCAGCGCGCGTTGCTCAGCCTGGCGGTCGAACAGAGGCGCACGCGCAGCGCACTGGGACTGCAGCAGCGCATAAAAATCACGGTCGTGGTGACAGCGGCGCAGCAAGGCCAGTAGCTGGGCGGCATTGTTCCAGTCAAAATATCCGGCGTAATCCGGCCCCAGCATGCCAACATTGCCGGCAATTTTGGATGCCAGCACGGGTGTGCCGGAACACACCGCCTCCATCACCACATGCGCGCCGCCCTCCATGCGGCTGGCATGCACTAGCACGTGGGCTCGCTGAATACGTCGGCGGGTGGTCTCATGGGGTAAGCCACCCAAATAGCGATAGCGGGGGCAAGCTGCGGCTGTGGCTTGTGCCAGTTCCGCCAGAGCCGGGTCCAGCGGCGCGCCAATGTGGTCGATCAAAATGCCTTCTTGCGGGCCAAGCACGCGGGCCACGGCAAACACGGTTTGCGGCGACTTTTCTTCGCGCAAATGGCCAACCATCAGCGCCCGTAGCCGATGGGCCGATTTGTGCAAGGTTTGACGATTCGAAGTTGATTGAAAAATAACCTGGGTGCGTGCTTGCAGCGCCGGCGGCAATGCCTGCAAGCCTAGGTCTTGCAGGACCACCAGCCGCTGTGCCAGTTGCAAGGACCGCTGGGCCTCTGGGTCGGTCTGGATGTCACGGTACAAATCGGTGCCAGTCAGCACCACCGCCAAGCCCGCCACACCACGCCTTTGCGCCCACGCCTGCACCGAGGACGCAGAGCGGCGCGCATGCAGCGCCAGCATGCAGTCGTCGTGCGCTGACAATGGGCCATCTGGCCAGTCGCTCACGATACGGGCACATATCCGTCCGACAGGCAGCGTGGCAGACTGCAGCAATTGTTGCCAACGCCTTGCGGTTTGCCAGTTGCCATTGTTGGCTGCAGCCAATGCCGGGCTGATAATCACCACCGATCTTACTTCTGAGTGTGCATCGCATGCAGCTGGCATCACAATCCTTGACATCAAAATGGGCTGCAGCCCATGCGGCGCGTACGTCGAGCGCTTTGGTTTTGATAGATCTGCTGTGCGCCAGCCGGGCCCGCACGCTGGCGCTGGCCGATGCCTATGCTGCGGCTTTGGGTGATGGTTTGGTTGTGCCCTACAACACGCAGCTGAACCCGCCCCTGTGGGAGTTGGGCCATATCGGCTGGTTTCAAGAATTCTGGCTGACGCGCAACCCGCAACGCGCTCTGGGTCTCCGGGCGGACCCGAACTGCACGCGCAGCGCCTCCCTCTTGCCCCAGTCCGACGCTCTGTACAACTCCAGCCTGGTCGCGCACGCCAGCCGCTGGCAATTGCACTTGCCCGATCTGGCTGCCACCAAGCGTTATTTGCGTGACACCCTGGCAAGCACCCTGGCGTTGTTGGCCAATAGCCCGCCAGGTGATGCCGCGTTGTACTTTTTCAGGCTGGCTCTGTTTCACGAGGATATGCACAGCGAGGCAGCGATCTACATGGCGCAAGCCTTGGGGCTGGCGCTGCCAGCGGCATTGATTTCCTCTCAGCAAACCGCCGGCGCTGTACCCACGCCAGACGTCAACGCGACGACACTGCATCTGCCAGCCGCTGAATGGCTGCTCGGGTATGCCAACAACCAAGGTGTCACCCAGGGCGATACCCAGGCCGAAACGCCGACCAACAACGCCCTTCCAGGCACTGGCGCTCCCGGTTTTGCTTTCGACAACGAACTGGGACCAAACCGGGTGAGTGTGAAGGCCTGTGAGATCGATGCCAGCCCCGTGACCTGGCGGCGCTATTTGCCGTTTGTAATGGCCGGTGGCTATGCGCAAGCCAGCTTTTGGAGCGAGCCGGGCTGGCAATGGCTGCAGTCGGGACAAGGTGCTGGGCTGAGCGTGCCAGCGCAACAAGCGCCCGCCCAGGTTTGCCCGCGCTATCTGCGCCCTGCGGGCTTGCGCCAGACAGAACATGACTGGCTTGCCTGCCAGTTTGGACAATGGCACGCCCTGGACCTGGATGCACCGGCGTGCCATCTGAGTTTTTTTGAGGCTGAGGCCTGGTGCCGCTGGGCCGGTCGGCAACTGCCCACCGAGGCGCAATGGGAATACGCAGCCATGACCCAGCCCGACTTTGACTGGGGCAGGGTTTGGGAATGGACGGCCAGTGCGTTCAAGCCTTACCCCGGTTTTGAGCCGCACCCTTATGTGGACTACAGCGCCCCGTGGTTTGGTTCTCGCCCGGTATTGCGCGGTGCCAGCTGGGCCACCTCGCCACGCATGATGCACCCGCGCTACCGCAACTATTTCACGCCTGAGCGCAATGACCTGCACGCCGGGTTCAGAAGCCGCTCCCTGGGCTGAAGCCCACGAAAAGTACGCCGCCAACCGGGTGTTGTCAGGCATTGGTACCTGCCCATAACACCGCAAAGCGTCCGTGCTCCGGGGTCTGCGCGTCAGTCCATACCGTCGGCTGGGTGAAGCCTGCTTCGCACAGCAATTGCGAAAAGCCCGCGACCGTCCATTTGTAAGAGTTTTCGGTGTGGATGCGCTCACCCTGACTGAACGCGCGGCTGCCACCTGGCCACTGCACCAGCACATCACGCAGGGCTTCCAGATGCATCTCGATGCGCGACTCCGCCGTGTTAAACAACGCCCGATGCGCCCAGTCGGCCAGGCGCAGGTCACTACCCACCATGCGATTGACGTTGGACAGCAGGTTGCGGTTGAACGCTGCCGTCACCCCCAGCGCATCGTCATAAGCGGCTTCCAGTTCGTCAATGCCTTTCACCAGATCCACCCCGATCAACAGGCCACTTCCTGCCACCGGGCCACAGGCGTTTCGTACCTGTCGCAAAAATACCAGCGCCTGCTCTGGCGTGAAATTGCCAATACTTGACCCCGGGTAAAACAAAACCCGCGCACCGTCGTCTGCGGCTCCAACCTGGGCTGGCAAATCGAGCGTATGCGAAAAATCCAGTCCAACCCCCACCATATCTATGGCCGGATACTGCCGCTGCAAACTCGCCAGTGCATCACGCAAAAAATCCACCGAAATGTCCACCGCCACATACCGGGCCGGTGCCAGGTGGACAAACAATTTCGCCGCTTTGCCACAGTTACCCGCACCCAGATCAATCAGCGTAGCGCCCTTCGGTATGTGGCTAGCCATGGCCTGGGCGTGGGTACTAAAAATAGCGGCCTCGACCCGCGTTGGGTAGTACTCGGGCAGCTCGGTGATAGCTTCGAACAGGCGCGAACCCAAGGCGTCATACAAAAACTTGGGCGACACTTCGGCCCCACCCGGCAGAGGGTTGGCCGTCAAGCCTTTCAGAAGCTCCTGGCGAACTTCCTCCGTGCTGTCGTGATGCAACTGGATGAATTCGGGGGATTTCATTGGCAACGATCCGGCTACTTCACACGACACCCTCCTCAGGGTTTTGTCTTGGAGGCGGCCACTAATCGGGCCAGCTCTTCACCGCTTTTGTAATGGGGCACCCGCAAAATCATGCGTTTGCCGCGCTGCCAAAAACTGTTGGTGCCTTGCGCTTCCTCTTGCCAATATTTGTCGGCCAAGGCCAGATTTTGCTTTTCGTCGAGCAAAAAGGCATCCATGGAGCCCTGGCCGCCAAAGATGTACAGCTTGCCGTTGACGATTTTCCAGGTGTCTGCGTCACCTCCCCACGGAATGCCATAGACCAAACCATTGGCGCAGTAGCCACCATATTGCGGCAAGTACCGGGTTGGTTCTTTGTCAAACAAGGCCTTGGCCTCGGCTGAAGCAAAGCGGAAATCGACGCCCTCATAACTGCTTCGATACTGCACATCGCCCTGAACAAACTTTCCCTGGGTGAAATAGGCCGTGACGTCAGCACCCTTGAGCAGCAGGCGTGCCTCGGGGTTGTCGGCGACGGCGTTGACCGGTTTGTAACTGCCCGATGGGTTTTGCGCCACCATCGCGCCGCAGCCCGAAAGCGCCAGCGTGAGCGACACCAGCACCGGGGCAATGGTGCGCCGTAAACCGTTGCAGCGGGTGTTTGAGCTTGTAATCATGAAAAATCTCCAGTTGAAATATCTTTGGATGCTTAAAGTGCGACCACTTCCAGCGCTGCCCGAGCCTTTTTCTCGGTGGGTGCAGAGCTTAACCCGGTGGGTATTGTGTCGCCTGACCTGTCAGCATAGGGAGCGGGCCAGCCCAGCAGGGCACTGGCGCGCTCGCAGTCCAGGCGCAATTGATGTGCATCGGCAGCAGCCAGGTTAATGATGCCGTAGCGGTAACTGCCCAGCCACTTGAAGTCGCGGGCGATCTCGCTGGCCCCCTTGGCAAAGCAAAACAGCAGGGCGTCAGCAAAGGCGGCGTGCAGGGCCGATTTTTGCTCGGGCGTAGGCTGCGCCACTGGTATACCGGGTGTAAAGCTGCGGTACACAAAGCTGGCTGCCGCACCGGCGCTCGGGCTTTGCCGGGGCAGGCTCGCGGGGTCGATGTTGCGCGCCAAGGCCAGCGACATGCGGTGCAAATCGATGCCCAGCACCCGCAGGTACATGTCAGAAAACTGGGAAGCCATGCGCGGGTTGAACTCGATCACGCCGAGCTTGTCACTGGCTGCATCGTAGAAAAACTCCATGTTGAACAAGCCATGGGTAAAGCCGACTTTGCGCAGAAACTGCTGCGCCACCGCCAGCGCCCGCAGCTGAAGGGTTTCACTCAGACTGCCGGGAAACTCGAATCGCATGAAAGCCTGCGTGCCGGGGTAATGCACTGCGTCCACCACGCCAACCAGCTGCGCGACCCCATCAAACACATAACCGTCCAGGTTGTACTGCGCGCCCGCCATGGGTTGCTCCAGCAGCAGGTTATGCGCACTACCGGCCTGCGGCAGGCGGGCGCGGGCAATCTGCTCGAAGGGCTCTACCAGGTGGCGAATCACCCACAACTCCCACCAGTCAAAGCGGGTGTGCGCTTGCAATTCGTCACGATTATTGACAGTGCGCGCCAGCACCGAAAAAGCTGCCTTGACGGGCTTGACAAAAGCGGGGTAGCGCAATCCCGGCGGAATCGATTCGCCATATGCTGTGTTCAGGGGTGCAAATTTACAGTTGGCCTGCGGGCAAACCTGGTCCAGTATTTGACGCGCGTAGAGTTTGTGCTGACAGGCCAGCACTGCGTCCACCGACGTGCCGGGCCAGCCCATGCGCTCGGCCAGCAGGGCCGCCGCCAGCGCGCCAAACTGCTCGTGGTTGGACACTACCGCCGTCCAGCCCCGGCGTTTGGCTTGTTTGGCCAGCTTATTCACAAAGCGCGTCAGGTCAAACCAGGCCAGCTGGGCGTTGCTGGGAAAGCTGAATAAATCGAAACCGGCTTCGTCAAATGGATAAACCGCCTCGTTGCGTGCATACCCGACCCGATCCCAGTCGTAGTTGAATAAAACCAGTGTTCTCATCGACCCGACTGCCCCGTCATATTTTGTTCAGCGACCAGTCGTAGTCCAGAAAAACAATGCCAACCGATTTGGCGCGTAACTTGTAGCGGCTGGGGCCATCGTCGGCCAGTTGGTCGGCGTAAAAAGCCAAGAAGTCTTCGAGCTTGTGAAAACCACGGTGACCTTTTTCAAAGTCTTCCCGAAACCACTTGAAGATGGAGTTGACCTCGGCCTTGCCGCTGGCGGCGTTGAAGCGGTTGCGGGTGCGGTCCCCCATGAAACGCTGCATCCCGTCGGCCAATTGCGCTTCCAGCGTGGCAGCAGTAAAAGCCTCCGGGCGCAGCGCCGGGCAGCCGATGCTGGCGCAATTCACCGCGGCGTGCACACGGGGTTCGTTGTAGAGCGGACGCAGTTGTTCGTGCTCGATCCAGTCCAGGTGGCGTGGCTCGCCCAGCAGGTTGAAGAACTTGTTTTTCCACGGTGACTGAAACAGCGATCCGATGTCCTTGATGGATTTGACATCCGGGTAGCGGGTCAGGATCAACTCCAGCGTGAAACCGTTGTAAGCATTGATCAAAAACGCCATGCGCTGTTCACGGCTAAAGGCCGCAAACTGCGCTGGCGACACCGCCGACCACTCGGCCAGTACCTTCTGCAAGCTGCTGCGCTGTGCTGCCAGACCCGCGTAATCGACCCGCGACTGCTTTCCGTCGGGCAGCCAGCGCACATGCTTTTTCAGCAAGGCGTCGAATCCGGCGTAGCTGTGGTCAAACACCCCTAAATTTTGAGCAAATAAGGCCCCAGCCCTTATGGATAGTGCGCAAGCAGCTATGAATTGAATAGCATTTCGGCGCAGATTGGTATTCTGCAAAGTCAGCCTCTCTTCCAGTCGTGAAATTTGCGCACCCAGGCCAGCAGTTTATGCGGCTGGTGGGCACGCTTCCACTCGCCAGCGGCGTATTTGTTGGCTTCCGACAAGGTGGGGTAGGTGTGAATGGTGCCCAGAATCTTATTCAAACCCAGCCCGTGTTTCATCGCCAACACAAACTCGGCCAGCAAATCACCGGCATGGGTGCCGACAATCGTCACGCCCAAAATGCGGTCTTTGCCCGGCACAGTTAGCACCTTGACAAAGCCATGGGCTTCGCTATCGGCAATCGCGCGGTCCAGGTCGTCAATACCGTAGCGCGTCACCTCAAAGGCCACGCCCTGCGCCAGCGCGTCGTGTTCATTCAGTCCCACCCGCGCCACCTCGGGGTCGGTAAAAGTGGCCCAGGGAATGACCGAATAGTCCGCCTTGAACTTCTTGAAGTCACCAAACAGGGCGTTTACCGCCGCGTACCAGGCCTGGTGTGCGGCCGTGTGAGTGAACTGGAATGGCCCGGCCACGTCGCCGGCCGCAAAAATATTGGGGTAAATGGTTTGCAAGTAGTCGTTGACTTCCACCGTTCGCTGGGTCGGAATGCCGAGGTCTTCCAGTCCGTAGCCACTCAAGCGTGCCACCCGGCCCACGGCGCACAGCAGCTCATCGAATTCAATGCGCTTTTCAGCACCTGCGTGCTCGACCACCAGCACTTTGCGGCCATCAGTCTGCTCACAGCGCAGCGCCTTGTGGCTGGTCAGCACCTGAACGCCGTCGGCGCGCAAGGCATCCGCCACCTGGCCAGAAACCTCAGTGTCTTCCCGCACCATCAGGCGCGCGGCCATTTCAACCTGGATGACCTCTGAACCCAGGCGCGCGAAACTTTGCGCCAGCTCACAGCCAATCGGCCCGCCACCCAGCACCACCAGGCGCTTGGGCACCTCGTCCAATTGCGCAAAGCGGTCCCACAGGGTGTCGCTGGTGACATAACCCACCTCACCCAAGCCCGGCAGCGGTGGCACAAACGGGCGCGCACCGGCGGCGATGACGATGTTGCGGGTGGTCAAAGTCTGTTTGCCGCCGTCGTTGAGGGCGATCTCCACTGTCCAGGGGTTGATGATCTTGGCGTAACCCTGCAGCACCTCCACGCCCAGACCGGTGTAGCGCTCAATGCTGTCATGCGGCTCAATGGCTGCCACCACGTCCAACACCCTTTGCATGACTTTCTTGAATGAAATAGGCTTGTAGCCCTCGTCGGATAGGCGTGAGTAGCTATTCAATCCATAGCGCTCGGCATGCCGCATCTGGTGTGCCAGTTTCGCGCTTTTGATCAACGCCTTGCTGGGGACGCAGCCGTAATTCAGGCAGTCACCCCCCATTTTGTGGGCTTCCACCAAGGTGACCTTCGCTTTGACAGCTGCGGCGATATACGCCGACACCAAGCCCCCGGCACCGCCACCAATCACCACCAGGTTGCGATCAAAGGTTTTGGGGCGCACGGCTACCCAGCGGGCATAGACTTGGCGCCTCTTGATAGCGTCTACCGCTTTTCGCGCCAGCAGCGGAAACACGCCCAGTAGCACAAACGAGCCAATCAGTGCCGGGCTCAAAATGCCCTTGAGCGAGGCGACTTGCGAAAGCTGGGTGCCGGCATTCACAAACACGGCGGTGCCCGCCAGCATGCCCAGCTGGCTCACTACATAAAACACCCAGACCCGCATTGTGGTCAAGCCCATCACCAGATTGATGACAAAAAACGGTACTAAAGGCACCAGTCGCAAGGTAAACAGGTAGAACGCACCGTCCTTTTGAATGCCCTGGTTGATGTCGGTCAGGCGTTTGGCAAACTTCGCCTCGATGCTGTCACGCAGCACAAACCGCGCAGTCAGAAATGCCAGTGTGGCACCCATAGTGGAGGCGAACGAGACGATTAACAGGCCCCAACCCAGGCCAAAAATCGCGCCGCCAGCGAGGGTCAGAATCGCAGCCCCCGGAAACGACAGCGCAGTCACCAGTACGTAGACGCCGAAATAGCTTGCCACCACCATCAGGGGGCGTTGCGCATACAGATCGGCAAACCCGGCCTGGCTTTGCTTCAAATAGTCCAGGCTCAGGTAGCGTCCAAGGTCGAAGGCAACAAAAACAACAATCGCACAAACAACGGCAGCGAGCAGCAGGAGCTTTTTAAGATTCATAGGTGGCGTGGTGTTACCGACAGAGGGGCGAGAGGACCAGAAACTCCAACCAAGGAGAACTGTTGGTAGTCGTTGGTCGCTGCAAGTCGCGATTTATTACATCGCCAAGTAGATTTTTTCTCCAACGGTCTACTCCACGGTTTTGGCAATCGCCTGGGCCAGCTGCCACAAGGCCACCCGCCGGGCTCAGTTGCCACACCAGATGACCATCAGAACGTGAGGCGCCGACAGCCTTTGACATGGCGGACGGGTCAGACTACCTGGAAAGCGAAGGTGTGCATCGTGCAAGATTATCTGTCCGCTTTTCGTCATTCGAATTCCCTCCAGCCGCAAAACCCTTCGAGCAACCGCGAGGGTGATTTCTTCTATGATGCCTTCATGCGCCGACTTCCATGGTTTATGGTCTTTGCTATTGCGTTTCAGCTCTGTCTGGGCAGCGCTTGGGCAAGCCCGTCAGTTGCAGGTAGCTTGCCTGATTCCCGGCCACTATGAAGCCGGCATGCGCGGAAGTATCGATGTAAAGGTCGCCCCGACTGGCGGGGAAAAACCTCCTGCTTCAGGCATGGCGAGCGGCGAACACAAGCACTGATTGCAGCATATGGCGCCGCTGCGCAGCGGAATGTGCTTAGCAGTGGTGCCAGCGTAGGAGCGGTAATCATCAGCGGTTGGTCGGCCGTCAACCGGGGGCTGTAAAGCCCTGGCGGTAACTTATGTACAAGACCCAGTTCGCGTAGACGGATCAACGTAGCCCGATGGGCATATTTTTGCCGTGACATCCCGAAATCACAGACCTTGAATCGCACCCCGGCACGAGGATGCTGCCTCTTGAAATAGCCCCTATCGCCCATAATTGAAGGCTTCGCGCATCGCTCCAGCGGTGCCGGCCCTTCATTTCTTGACGTTCGATAGAGAGTTTTATCCCATGAGCAAACAAACCCTTTCCTTCCAGGCCGAAGTTGCACAACTGTTGCACCTGGTGACCCATTCGCTGTATTCCAACAAGGAAATTTTCCTGCGCGAACTGATTT
This sequence comes from Rhodoferax sp., assembly GCA_020048895.1. Taxonomy (GTDB): domain Bacteria; phylum Pseudomonadota; class Gammaproteobacteria; order Burkholderiales; family Burkholderiaceae_C; genus Allorhodoferax. The sequence goes on from JAIFLV010000157.1 coordinate 18,342, forward strand.
CCAATGCTTCTGACGCCTGCGACAAGCTGCGCTTTGAGGCCATCAACGACGGCGGTTTGTACGAGAACGATTCCGAGCTGAAGGTCAAGGTCACCTTTGACAAGGACGCCAAGACGCTCACCATCACTGACAACGGTATCGGCATGAGTGCGCAGGAAGCCATCGACAACCTGGGCACCATCGCCAAGAGCGGCACCAAGGATTTCGTCAGCAAACTCAGCGGCGATCAGAAAACCGACTCGCAGCTCATCGGCCAGTTTGGCGTGGGCTTTTATTCCGGCTTTATCGTGGCCGACAAGATCACGGTCGAGTCACGCCGCGCCGGCATGAAAGAGTCCGAAGGTGTGCGCTGGGTCAGCGACGGCGGCGCCAGCGGTGGCGGCGCTTTTGAAGTGGAAACGATTGACCGCGCCGCACGCGGCACCAGCGTGACCTTGCACCTGCGCGAAGACTCGCAGGACTACACACAGACCTGGAAGGTCAAGAACATCATCAACAAGTACTCCGACCACATTAGCCTGCCCATCCAGATGGAAAAGGAAGAGTGGAAAGACGGCGAGCTGATCAACCCCAGCGACGAAAAAGGCGGCCGCCAACCAGGCGCCATGGTCAAAACCGGCGAGTGGGAAACCGTCAACAAGGCCAGTGCCATCTGGACCCGCCCCAAGAAAGACATTACACAAGAGCAGTACGACGAGTTTTACAAGCAGATCAGCCACGACTTTGAGGCACCCCTGGCCAACACGCACAACCGCGTGGAAGGCAGCACCGAGTACACCCAGTTGCTGTATCTGCCCGGCAAAGCGCCCATGGACCTATGGAACCGCGAGAAAAAGGGCGGCCTGAAGCTCTATGTGAAGCGCGTCTTCATCATGGACGACGCCGAAGCCTTGCTGCCCACCTACCTGCGTTTTGTGAAGGGCGTGGTGGATTCTGCCGACCTGCCGCTGAACGTCAGCCGCGAGTTGCTGCAGGAAAGCCGCGACGTCAAAGCCATCCGCGAAGGCTGTACCAAGCGCGTGCTGTCGATGCTGGAAGACCTGGCGAAGAACGACAAGGCACCCGAAGCTTCCGCTGATGGCGTGACGGACGTGCTGAGTGCCGAGGAGAAAGCTGAAGCCGAGAAGAACGTGGGCAAATACACCAAGTTCTACGCCGAGTTTGGCGCCGTGCTGAAGGAAGGCCTGGGCGAAGACTTTGCCAACAAGGAGCGTCTGTCCAAGCTGCTGCGTTTTGCCTCCACCACCACCGACACGCCCAGCGTGAGTTTTGCCGACTACAAGGCGCGCATGAAGGAAGGCCAGGAGGCCATCTACTACATCACCGCCGACACCCTGGCCGCTGCCAAGAACAGCCCGCAACTCGAGGTTTTCAAGAAGAAGGGCATCGAAGTGCTCCTGATGACCGACCGCGTGGACGAGTGGGCGCTCAACTTTGTGCACGAGTTCGATGGCACACCGCTGCAAAGCGTGGCCAAGGGCGCGGTAGATTTGGGTAGCCTGCAGGACGAAGCCGAGAAAAAGGCCGCCGAAGAAGCCGCAGAAACCTTCAAGCCGCTGCTGGCCAGACTGAAGGAAGCCCTGAAGGACAAGGCCGAAGACGTGCGCGTGACGACCCGCCTGGTCGACAGCCCGGCCTGCCTGGTGGTGAAAGACGACGGCATGAGCACCCAACTCGCCCGCATGCTCAAGCAGGCTGGCCAGAGCGCCCCCGAGGTGAAGCCCGTGCTGGAAGTCAACGCCGAGCATGCCCTGGTGAAGAAGCTCGACGGTAGCGTCCACTTCCATGACCTGGCCCACATTCTGTTCGACCAGGCCCTGCTGGCCGAGGGCGGCATGCCAGCCGACCCGGCGGCGTACGTGAAGCGGGTAAACGCCCTGCTGGTCTGATTGTTGCAAGCCAAATCGGGCGCTAGCGCCCGTGGGCTGTGCGTGAGGTGCTGCGGAAAATGTAGCGGTTGCTCGCGCAAATAGATTTGTCCGTAGGCTTGCAGTTAACATTCACCTGAGTCGGGAACCCTTCATTCACACTTGAATACCTATGAAATCACACTTCAAGATCGTAGCCCTCGCGTTGCCATTCGTCACCGTGTCCCTCGTCTGGGCAAAGAACCCCGTGACCGACGCCGCCGCCAAGGAGCCGGGTGCCGTCGTCACGTCCACCGGGTTGGTGTACCGCTCGCTCAAGGACGGCACGGGTGCCAGCCCAACGCCGGTGGACAAGGTGAAGGTGCATTACCGCGGCACTTTCCCGGACGGGAAGGAGTTTGACAGCTCCTACAAGACCAACCAGCCGGCCGAGTTTCCGCTTGGCGGTGTGATCCGGTGCTGGACCGAAGGCGTGCAGCGCATGAAGGTGGGCGGCAAGGCCAAGCTGACCTGCCCGCCCAACATCGCCTATGGCGAGCGTGGTGCCGGTGGTGGAGCGATTCCACCGGGAGCCACGCTGCTGTTTGAAGTCGAATTGCTCGGCATCAACGGCAAGTAGTTGCAGCTGGTGGGCGGCCACCGCGTTGCTCCCCACCAGTGTGTTCAACACCCCGGAAGGATCGACCTTTCTGACAATGTGGCTTTCGGTGTCAACGCCATAGATATTTTCTTGCGCCCATGCGGCGATGCCGCGGACAGAGTCCGGCTATCCAAAGCCAGTCCCTGAGAGAGACAAAATAGCGCAAAGCTGCCCTGCGTGAGCTGTTTTTTGTGAGCCAACTGCGCAACGCCCATGCCATGCACCCCCATGTGCTGGACAGCACCGTCGAGTTGGCTGGCAGTGGTGACTTTATGGTCAATGGCGGCTATAGCTTTGAGTTGGGGGGGCAAGAAAAAAGGTTTCAAGCAGATTGCTGGAGTGGAGCACGCCTACGTCGTCGCCGATGACCTTGAGACAGGTTTCAATAGCAAGCGGTCGCTTTGGCTGTTTGGATTTTTTGTACCGAGCGGGCTGCCAGGTGCTGGGTGATACTGGCGATCAAAACAAAGATGCGATACTTCAGGCCGCTCAGAAAATGCTCTGCGCCGAATATATAGCGGAGATGTTCACTTGATCCACGATAGGAATGCCTTTGACCACATTCGATTGATGGCGGCGGCGCTCGTTCTGTTCTCGCACCATTTCGCATTGTCGGGGTTGCCGGAACCTCGCGCCTTGGGCAGCACCATCGGACATCTAGGTTTAGCTATCTTTTTTGCGTTGTCAGGTTATCTTGTCACCAAGAGCTTCGTCGCTGATGCCCACGTCGGACGCTTTTTTTTGAGACGGGCTCTGCGAATCATGCCAGGCTTGATCGTCAATGTGATCGTTTGCGTGGTTTTCTTTGGCGTACTCTTGACCACCATTCCGTTGGCCGACTACTTTCAACACGCTACGACGTGGGCCTATTTCAAGAATATTTTGCTCAGTCCAACCTTTCAGCTACCCGGCGTGTTGGAAACGGCAATCTTTCCCTACGCAGTTAACGGATCATTGTGGACCCTTCCATTCGAAGTGGCAGCCTACGTTGTGCTCGTGATAGTGGGTGCGATGTTCCACAATCACTTGCGGTGGTTAAGCCCCTGTTTGGTAGTACTTGGAATGGTGGTCGAACTGTGGTGGCATCCTGTATCGCCTATTGTTGTTTGGGGTAATGACTGGCGCTTCGCCCCACTTTTCTTTACCTATTTCTTTACAGGAGTTGCGTTGTCATTTTTTGCGCCGTTGCTTTTGACATCAGCACGAATGACTTTGCTCCTGGCACTGTATATTCTTATCGAGCAACCTACATTTCGGACTGTTGCGGCCATTTTGATCATTGCCTGCATGTCGATCTATCTGGGTCGGCAAGTGGTCAGCAGGCAGTTCGAACTGCAGAACGATTGTTCGTATGGCATGTATTTGTATGCCTTCCCGGTTCAGCAGTTTGTGATCGCGAATTTCTCAACGCTAGGATTTTGGCCAACATTGGCGATATCGGCGTTGCTCACCTACGGGTTCGCGTTTCTTTCTTGGAAACTCGTTGAAAGACCGATGCTCAAGTTGAAACCGACCAATCGACTGCTAGCAAAATGACCCGTCATCCCGTACCCCGTATGTTGGCCAAGTGGTTGGCCATATCCTTCTTCTGCTTTGCGTCAGTAATGGCCAGCGGCACTGAATACATTAAAGGGGTCACCTATTTCGGCTCGGCCTGGCCGATCAATTTCTGGAACTCGAACCTCTATCGATCAGAGGCAGACTTCAGGGAAATAAAGGGCGATGGGTTCAATGCCGTGGTCCTGGTAATCCCGTGGGGCGAGTTTCAGCCCGGTCTTGATCCCGTTCGCTACAACGACGATGCTTACCGGCGTCTTGCCAAGGTATGCCAGGCGGCGAAAGCAAATGGTCTCAAAGTTTTCTTGCGTGTTTCGTATCTTTGGGACATGTACCCGGGGCGGCAATTGCCCAACATGGAACGCGTCAACGCGCTGGTTGCGGGCGACACGCTGATGCCAGCCTGGCAGCAGTATCTTGCGCGTATCGGCAATGCGACCAAAGATTGTGCTGCCGGTTCCTTCATTTCGTGGGAAGATTTTTGGTCCATCATTCACGTGGTTGAAGTGGCCGCGTCGGAAGCGGATAGTGCCACTGTGTCGCGACAGGTCGGGTTCGATGCATGGGCCAGAAAGCATGCCGACAAGGATTTCCTCGCAAAGTATGCAGCGGCGGAAAAACGCCTGGGTGCGTATCCGGTCCCGAGTCGCAAGAGTCCAGACTTTCGCCAGGTCTACCGATGGTTTGACGACCAGTTGATGGATCGTTTGCTGCCAGCAGTTGCAAAGAACTTGCCTTTTGCCAGTATCGAGGCGCGAGTGGACGATGACCCGATCTACGATGGAGAGAAACTGGTCGGGTGGTACAGCCACAAGAAGACTTACAAAGTGCCGTCCTCACCGCTGTTGATGACCTATTGGGCGCCTGCAATGGGTGCAGACAATCGTGGCGAAGCCGAGTCAGCAAAAAAGGTTGTTGATCGCTTTGTCTACATGCAGAAGAAGATTTCAGACGACACCAGCAACAAGATATTCATCGAGCAATTTTTGTTCAAGGACAACACGCCGGCGATGTCCCACAACGCCGTGATTTCCCCCAATGAGGTGAGTGATTTCCTCAAAAATGTCGCCGCCCCGATGCTCAAGCAGACCGCAGGCTATGCCCTGTGGGGTGCGCGCGACTACGATGCCAGCACGGTGTTTAACGGATCCTTTAGCCTGGGGACGATGGATTGGAAGTTCGCCCCCGGCGCCAAGGTCGTGAAGTCCAACGACACGTTCTACGCCTCCTTGCCACGCGGTGCATCAGTCGTTCAAACCATTTCCTCGGACCGCGATCTTTACCGGGGCTTCGCCAAGTCCACAAGCTTGCGGCTGCGGGCATCCGGCCCGGGGGTGATGACCGCATCCTATGCCGGGCGCACCAATCGCATCCAGCTAGGCGCCAAGGAAGACCTGGTCAACTTGACGTTCCCTGTGGCTTTTGGTACGAGCCTGGACCTGGCGATCCGCAGTGACGAAGGCTCCATTCGCGTGACCGATGTGCAGTTGTTTAACTTTACACAAATCGGCGGGGTGCGCGACTCCCTTGGCGGGCCGGGCCGTCATCTGCCAGACATCCAGGCGCTGAACAAGGCGCTTGATAACGGTGGTGCGGCCCTATCGCGGTACGAGGCGAATAACAGCTCGTTCTCACAGATTGCAGGTGTCTATACGCCCGAGCAAGAGGGTGCGAGATGGTTTGCATGGGCTGGTCCAGAGGTACAGGTCCGAATTGCGGTTCATACGCCGGCAATCAAGGTGCTGGGTTACATACAACCGAGTCTTTTTAAGCAAGCAGGTGGTTGCACGCTCGATGGGTTGGTTGCCGGCGCCAAAGTCGTCTCGCGGACATTTACGGCCGACGGGACCATTGAATGGTCCATACCCGTTCCCAAAAGTCAGATCGGCAAGTCAGTCGATTTGAAAATCTTGTCCACCTGTGCGGTCAACCCAAAACATCAAAAATCAGGCACTGACGAGCGCAACCTGTCTTTCGTGCTGACAGAAATCAGCGCTGAAGATGTGAAGCCAAAAGTCCCCTAGCCGGATTTGACCCTAAGGTGATCGTCATTCGGCTTCGAACTTTACTGCCGTTGACTCTTTTGGAAACTTGACCAGGTCTGCCAGATTGAGTGTGAACTGGTCGTTTCCGATGCACGATGATGGCGTTCCTGCGCCAAAGGTGCTGATGCGATAGCGCAGGGTGACAGTACCTTTGAATGTGCTACCCGAAGTGATATCGAGGCGGTTGCATCGACCCTTCGGGCCAGCAAAAATGCCAGCAACGGCGGCGTTCGCAAAGTCAACAAGGGGTACCTGCCGGGCTGGATAACCGGCATGCGGATGCGCTAGCCAGAACGCTTCCCACTCAGCGCGATTCCGGAATACATAGGTTCCTGCGTCGACGAAACCGAGTTCGTTGAACGTCACGTGCGCCAGCGGAATCTCGATCGGCTCAGGGTCGGTGCCACCGCAGGCAGCGCAAAGTGAGGCAACCAGAAGCAGGCAGAATTTTTTGCGTAGCATTGTCGACTACACCACGGCCAGCAGTGGCTGCAGAACGCTGGCTCCCAATTTCCTTGAGCGCTCACCACTCCAGCCCGTAACGACATCCGGGTGCGCTGCGTTGTCCTTGAAGGGCATCTCGATGGTGAACGCCAGGCAGCCAAACTGGTTGGCGATCCAGTTGGTGGCCAGGGTGGGGTTGGCCGTGCCGGGCTCTTTGGCACCGTAGTTGAATTCGTCCTGAAAGTCCGGGCAGGACGATGTCCACGCCGTTTTGAAAGTGGCTTCCAGTGCGGCAATGTGTGCGCTGTAGGTGGGGTTGCCCTCGGACCCCACCACAAAGTTGTAGGGCAAGCCTTCATCGCCATGGGCGTCCAGGCACACATCCACGCCCACTTCCAGCATCTTCTGGCGCACCAGAAAAACCTCGGGTGACCGTTCCATGGTTGGGTTCGCCCATTCCCGGTTCAGGTTGGCTCCGGAGGCATTGGTGCGCAGGTTGCCAAGCACCGCACCATCGGGATTCATGTTGGGCACCACGTAGAACACGCAACGCTCAAGCAGCACCCGGCTAACCGAGTCGTCGGTGTCCAGAAGGCGCTCCAGAAAGCCTTCAGCAAACCACTCGGCCATGCTTTCACCGGGGTGCTGGCGTGCAATCAGCCAGACCTTTTTCTTTTGCGCGTCATCCACGCCATCAACGGGTTTGGTGATGCGCAACACGCTCATGTCACGTCCTTCGACGGTCGCGCCCAGACGGTGCAACATCACGTACTCCGACCCACAGGCGGCGCCCAGCAGATCGAGATGCTGCTCATACGAGTACGGCTCAAAGTAGGCAAAGTAGACGGCATTGGCGTCTGGCGTCATGCGCGCCGTCATCACCTGCCCATCAAACTCGGTGTCGATGCGAAACCAGCGTTGCCGATCGGTACTTGCTACGACACGGTAATGTTCCCATCCGTCCGGGTACGCGCAAGCCCCCGCATTGACAAAGCGCATCGTCACGGCATGCCCTCGCGCACCGTGCAGACAGAAGTGGAACCACTGCGCAAATTCCGCCGCCGAGTCCTTGCGGATGCGCAGCTGAATATCACGCGGGTCTTCCAGGTTGACGACTTCAATGGCGCCGGAGTCGAACTGGGTGGAGATGTGAAGCGTAGGCATAGCGTTTGTATCGAAGTGCAGAAGTCGACCGCATTGTAGAAGCCGTCGTACGTATGATGACACCGTGTCGATGCGTTGGCGGCGTCGATAATCGGCGTATGACTGTCTTCTCTTCCTTGCCTCTCTCTCCCGCCGTGCTGGCCAATCTGCAGCAACTCGGTTACCTGGAGATGACGCCCATCCAGGCGGCCAGTTTGCCCGTCGCGCTGGCCGGCAAAGACCTGATTGCCCAGGCACAGACCGGCAGCGGTAAAACCGCCGCTTTCGCATTGGCCATGCTGGCCAAGCTCAACCCGCGCTGGTTTGCAGTGCAGGCGCTGGTGCTGTGTCCTACACGGGAACTGGCAGACCAGGTCACGGGAGAAATTCGGCGTCTGGCGCGCGCCGAAGAGAACATCAAGGTGGTAACGCTGTGTGGTGGTGTGGCGCTGCGTGGTCAAAGGGCCTCCCTGGAGCATGGCGCGCATGTGGTGGTGGGTACCCCCGGGCGGGTGATGGACCATCTGGCACGCGGCTACCTTACCCTGGAAGGTCTCAACACCCTGGTGCTGGATGAAGCCGATCGCATGCTGGACATGGGTTTTTTCGATGACATCGCCACGGTGGCCAGGCAGTGCCCTGCCAATCGGCAGACTTTACTATTCTCGGCAACGTACCCTGAAGGCATCGAGAAGCTGGCCCGTCAGTTCATGCACGAGCCGCAGCGCGTGGAGGTGGCCTCCAGCAAGTCAGAAGGCCAGATTGCGCAACGCTTTTTTGAAGTGACCCGCAGCAACCGCTTGCAGGCAGTGGGCCAACTGTTGCGGCACTTTCGACCGGTCAGCACACTGGCCTTTTGCAACACCAAGCAGCAGTGCAAGGACCTGGTGACGCTGTTGCAGACGGAAGGCTTTCATGCGCTGGCGCTGTTCGGTGAACTGGAGCAGCGCGAGCGGGATCTGGTGCTGGCGCAATTTGCCAACCGCAGTTGCTCCGTGCTGGTGGCCACCGATGTGGCGTCGCGCGGGCTGGATATCGACCAATTGGAGGCGGTGATCAACGTCGACACCACGCCCGACCCCGAAGTGCATGTGCACCGCATCGGGCGTACCGGGCGAGCGGGAGCCTCCGGGCTGGCGCTCACCCTTGCGAGCCTGCAGGACATGGGTTCCGTGGGCAAGATCGAGCAGTACCAGAAGCAGCCTTCAACCTGGTACCCGTTGGACCAGCTTGCACCCACCAGCAATGCCCCCCTGTTGCCGCCGATGGTGACGCTGCAGATTTTGGGCGGCCGCAAAGAGAAGATTCGCCCAGGCGATGTGCTGGGCGCACTGACCAGCACCGAAGGCGGTGTGGCCTACACGCGTGAACAGATTGGCAAGATTCAGGTCACCGAGTTCTGCACTTTTGTTGCCGTAACGCGCGACGTCGCCGAAGCCGCCTGCGCCAAGCTCAACAACGGCAAGGTCAAGGGCAAGAGCGTACGGGCACGCACCCTGCCGTAGGGTAGCGACCCGCGCAGCGGCGGAGCGTGGGGGCCAGTTTCAGCGCCGGGCCGCCCCAAGCTGAAATGCGACCCCCTTGAGGGGCAGCGACCCGCGCAGCGGCGGAGCGTGGGGGCCACATCTGTGTAGGGCAAATACCTACACGGTTTGTATCCATTTGCCGACTACACATTTTTCTGGCCGCGACTAAAGTTGCTACAAGCCCTCACCAAGGGTGCCCACCAGCAACCGGAGAACCAACATGAACGCAGCCGCAATCGCACTGAACCCCTTTACCCTGATGATGGAGCCCGAACTGGTTCTGCAAACCATGGAGCGTTCACAGCAATTGCGCGGCTTGCGTCGCCACAAACTGCGTCCCCTGGACAAGCCACTGATTCCCTACACCAGCGCGGCCCTGGCAGCCCGTGCAGCCTATGATGCAGCTATTGATGCTGAAGACTTCGAGGCGCAAGCCGAGTCCTACCTGAACTGATGCCAAAGCTGTACCGCGAGTTTGAAACGCAAGCGCAGATCGACGCGCAGTACAACCCGTCTCTACTGCTCGCGGCCAACGACAACCCGATGCTGCACTATGCGCGTTCGGCAGAGCGCGCTAGAGCCCATCTTCACGGAGTTCTCGGCATTCCCTTTGGGCCGACGCTCGCAGAAATACTCGATATTTTTCCGGCCAGCCAGCCCAATGCCCCGGTTTTCATATTTCTACATGGCGGCTATTGGCGCGCGCTCTCAAGCAAGGATTTCAGCGGTATCGCACTGGGCTTGCACGCGCAGGGCATCACCACGGTGGTCGTCAACTATGCCTTGTGCCCTGTGGTCACTATCGACGAAATCGTGCGCCAGTGCCGTGCGGCGTGCGCCTGGGTTTTGCGCAACATTGCAGAGCATGGCGGTGATCCTGCCAGGGTTGCCATTGGCGGTCATTCAGCGGGTGGGCATCTCACCGCAATGTGTCTTCAAACACAGTGGACTCGCGATTACGGTTTACCCCAGAACCCGTTTGCCGCTGCGGTGCTAGTCAGCGGTCTGTATGACCTGGCGCCGCTGCGTTATAGCTACTTGCAACCGATGATTCAATTGGATGAGGGAACGATTGCCCGCAATTCACCGGTGTTCGGCGCGCGGTCTTGTACTACGCCTTTGTGGATCACCTGGGGGGGTGCAGAGACCAGCGAGTTCGCACGGCAATCCCAAGTGTTCCACAAGGTCTGGTTGGCGCAGGGGAATCAGGCTTTGCTCGAAGCCCAGCCGGGTGCCAACCACTTCACTGCGATTCATGGTTTTGAAGACGCGCACAGCGGTTTGTGCCAATGGCTGCAGGACCAGCTAATGGCCCGCCCACGTCCTGCAGAAAACATCAAAGCCCCTTGAGTTTCTGGCAATTGCTTTGCGCGCAGGCATTTGCAGCTGGATTCCACGAAAATTAAATCCGTCGAGATCGATTTGGCACGCACCTTGCTGAGTCGTCTGTGAACCCTTTGAATTACCCGATGAATGGAGACCCCCAATGAGACCCCACGTAGAGTTGATTGACGAGAAAGATTTGATATGGCACATGGCAGAACTGCCCCACGGTGCCGGGCAGGCGCGCCAGCGCAATCTCAACTATTGCGAAGAAAAAGGGGAGGCTTCCCTGGCAGTTGAGTTTGAAACCGACTGGTCGCGGCCCGCGGGGGTGCACGCCGCCCAGACGGAATGGTTCGTTCTGCAGGGCGAGGTCGAGATCGGCGATGATGTCCTGGTCAAAGACGACTATTTCATGGCGCCGGTAGGGGCCTTGACTCCTGCACTCAAAGTCAAGGCGGGTACGCGCGTCCTGTTGTTCCGCGAGTTTGGCGACTGGGGCTTTACACCGGCGGGCACTTCCAGCGCACAATCCGACCCGCAGCAAAGCCTGGTCGTCAAGCGTGCCAGCCAATTGGACTGGTTTGAGGTGACAGATCCAGTCAACGGTAGCCCTATGGACTTCTCGCGGGGCGGCACACCGGTGCCCGGCCTGTACATCAAGCTGTTACACCACAACCCGGTGACGGGCTTCTACACACGCCTGATTCGCGCCAAGCCCAACTGGGCCGAGCATCCTCTGGCCCACCACCCTTGCTACGAGGAGGCCTATTGCCTCGAAGGATCATTCGATTACAACTACGGCAGCATGTGGCCTGGCACCTATTTTTTCCGGCCTGCCGGGGTTCGTCATGGCGACTTCACCGCGGGTCCGGAGGGCACAACCTGGCTGTTGCGCTGCGATGGACGCCTGGTGGACTGGTATACCGAGGAGGCACGGGTGGAGATGCACGGCAAAGCGCTTAACTGGGGTCCTGACTACCCCGGTTCAGAGCCGCCGGTGTTATTGCAGCCAACGCGTTCGCGTTCGATCGGTCCGATGAAGGATCCAAGCTACTTATGAACTCCGGACGCGACATGCAGGGTTGGCGGCGCGTCTTTGCCGTGTTTGGTCCATCCACCAACACCGTGGTTGAGCCGGAATTTGCTGCCATGCGGCCGGCCGGCGTAAGCAACCAGTACCGGGACATTTACATTGAGAACGCCAAGGCGCTCTCGGATGAGGCGTTCATGGCCGGCGCCGAAATCATTCAAGGCGCGGTTGATGCCGCGCTGCGCACCGCGATGACATGTGAGCCGGATTACCTGGTGATGGGTGTTTCAGCCATCACCTTTATCGGCGGCGCACTGGCGTGTGACAAGTTGTTGGCCCACATCCACGAGCTGACCGGCAAGCAGGTGAGTGTCGGCTCGGTGTCGTGCGTTGAAGCGATGAAGGCCTACGGTGGTATCCGCCGCATTGCAGTGCTCTCGCCGTATTACCCGCTGGCCAACCAACATGTGGCGAACTACTTCAGTGACTACGGCTTTGAGACTGTACGCGACCTGCCGATGCGGTGCAAAAGCTGGACCGATATCTCCCGGGTAACCGAGCGCGAGATTGCGACAGCACTGAAGCAGCTCGACGGCGATGACATCGACGCCATTGTGCAGGTTGGCACCAATCTGAGCATGGCCCGCATGGCTCCCTATGCGGAGGCGTTTCTGGGCAAACCGGTGATTGCAATCAACACCGCTACCTATTGGCATGCGCTGCGCAGCAACGGTATCAACGACGCGGTAGATGGATTCGGGCCTTTACTCCAGCACCTCCAACTGAAAGACTGAAACGCAAGCCTCAGTCAAAAAGTACGGGTTTCAGGGCTTATGGGCCCAGAATCCGAAGCCTCGGCCCAGCGTTTTGCTATCGCTTGTGAAATACAGGTAGGTATTTTGGCAACGCAGTGTTGGAAAAACAGACGAATTCACCACAGCCCCGAGCGCCAGACCCCGTTCTGGTAGTAATGCACCTGGTTGTTCCATAGCAAAGAGCGGTCGCTGCTGATGTCGCGCTGATCGGTCAGCTTGGATGCCAGCGGGGGCCGCTCGCGCAGGTTTTGCGCCGACAGGTCGATCTCGAACTTCTGCAGTTCGGTGCGGGTGAACTGGAAATAGTCACTGGCCGCTCCTGTGGCCAGGTATGGCGGTGTGTCGTGCAGGCTTACCGGCAGGCTCACGCGCACAACCCCTCCTAACGTCTGTAGGGCGATGCCGTGGTGGTCGTGCAGCACGGTGGCGTCGGTGCCGCGTTTGCCAACCAGGCTGCGCGCCGCTTCCCGCGGATGCGCCGGGTCGGTCACGTCGATCAACGACAGCTTCACGCCCTGGTGCCAGGCAAACCGGCCGTCGCCCGAGGTGCCATCCGAGACGGCTTCCTTGCCTACGCCGAGCAGCAGGTTCTCGGTCAATGGAAACAGATAGTCAGAGTAGCCACTGACCTGCAGTTCACCCGCAATCTTGGGGTCCGACGGCTGGCTCAGGTCCAGCACATACAGAGGATCAGTCAGCCGGTAGGTCACCAGGTAGCCACGTGCACCGATAAAGCGCGATGCATAGAGTTGCTCGCCTGGTTTGCCCAGCGGAGCCGGGCGATTGGCGTTGGGCAATTCGCCCACCCGTTTGAGCGTGCCATCACTCTCCTGCAAGATCGACAGATGCCCAGGCGAGTCCGCTACCACGGGCGGTGCCGGCGTCGTTGAAGTCGTACCCGTCGGATCGCCAACCGCTAACGGAACAGCCAGCCAGCCACCCCAGGTGGGTGCCGTTTGCGTGATCACACGCAGCGCGCCGTCGTATTCGCCCATGCGAAACGACTTGCGGTTCTGATCGAATCCCAAATGGCCGGTCACGTTGCCCGAGCCGCGGTAATCAATGGCCACTCCGCTCAGGGCAAATTTGTGAATGTCGGTGCTGGTCTGCGCGGCGTACACCGGATACATGCCGCTGTAGCTGTAGGTATTGCGGGTGGTCGACAGATACAGGCTTCGGTCGGACATGTAGAAGGCCTCGGTGCCGCCGGTGAAGCAGCGCGCCGCATGGCCATGGCTTGGTGCTGCCAGGTCGATTGCGACAATGGTGACGACGTCAGCACTCTTGACGGCATTCTGTTCCTGGGTATAGCAGGCGGCGGCGTCCACCAATGGCAACGCCGTGCCGCCGTCGATCGACAAAGTGGGCAGCAACTGCGACGCCTGCAGTTTGCTGACCACGGCCTGGTTGGCAGCGGTCTTTTCCACGGGCCAGGCGGTATCGAGTCCTGCCACTGTTGGGTAACTGCGCAGCACTAAGTAGAGCGTGGAGCCGATGCGCCGCGAGCCGATGAGCTGCCCGCTCAGGTGCAGTGTTCGGCGCGTCTTCATCTGGGTAGGGCTGGAAGTGTCCACCAGCAGCACCTCGGTGGCGCCCTGCGCCCAGGACTGTGGTGCAAACCAGGCATCGTAAATGCCCCAGAACGTGGCGCCTTCGCCCACCGCCACCAACTGCTGGCGCGCAGAGTCCAGATACAAGCCGGTGCTGCGCACATTGGCTGCAAAGGGCAGCTTCAAACTGTCTACCGGAACCAGTGCAGCATCAGCGGCCTGGGCGTTGAGCCGCTGGCGCTGCAATACATTGGCGGTACCTCCCGATGTGGACGTGCGCTCCAGACTGAATAAGTGCACGCCGTCGCTTTTGATCAGGTCGGCTTCATCCACACCCGCTTCCTGCAGCGTGGTGCCGGAAAACACCGCAGAAGCGGTGTCGGCAACTGCGCTGGGCGTACCCACCGCGGTCATCACACCGCCAACCCAGGGCGTATTCAGGTAGCTCTTGCTGGCAGGCCCAAAAGCTTCCTGAAAATATGCCGTAAGGCCCGCTTCGCTGGCCGGGCGCAGGCTCCATGGCTCCGGCTTCTTGATCCAGAAGCCTTCCCCGGGCAAAAGTTTCTTGTTGGAGGCGTTGAAGTCGAAATAACCTTGACTCTGAATGAAGGTGGCCAGTTCAGTGCCAGCATTCAGGCGCGGAGAATGAAAATACCAGCCGGATTGCCAACTGTCCCATGCCCACAGGGTAGTCACATCCATGTCGGCCGGAGCTTTGGTCTCGCCCGTGGCGATAAGATTCCAGCCCACCGGCAAACTGGCAAACAGCGTCGCGGCCAGCACGGGTGGCGTGTCGGGCAACTGCACCGAAAAAGGCGCAGTGGCATGCACCCAGAAACCCTCGCCCCCTGCCACCGTGCTCAACACGTCATAGCCTTTGGATGTGGCAAACCTGCTCAAACCTGGGCCATCCAGCTGGGGCGAGTAATAGGCCCACCGGTTGCTCGCTGGTAGCCACTTCCACACCGAAGCGACTCGGCTGGCGTCGCCAAACAAGGCGGTGGCGGTCACATCAATTTTGCCGGTGCTGCCGTTGCCCAGCAGGTTCCAGCCACTAAGCAAGGTAACCGTAGTCTGCGCTCTGGC
>JAIFLV010000075.1 GCA_020048895.1 Rhodoferax sp.
GACGTGGACACGCCGTACGGCAAACCATCGGACCCCATCGTGACCGGCGAAGTGGATGGTACGACGGTAGCGTTTGTGGCGCGCCATGGGCGCGGGCATCGCCTGATTCCGTCGGAGGTGCCCTACCGTGCCAACCTGTATGCCCTCAAACAAATGGGTGTGCGCTACGTGCTGTCGTTCTCGGCGGTGGGCTCCCTGCGTGAGGAAATGCGCCCGCTGGACTTTGTGCTGCCAGACCAGTTCATTGATCTGACCCGGCGGCGGGAGTCAACCTTCTTTGGTGAAGGTGCGGTCGCGCACGTGTCCATGGCGCAGCCGGTGTGTGCGGCGCTGTCCGGGGTGTTTGCGCAGGCCATCACGGGTTTGGGTTTGAGCACTCAAATGCAGTTGCACCGCGGCGGAACCTATGTGTGTATCGAAGGCCCGCAGTTTTCCAGCATGGCGGAGTCCCATTGGTACCGCAGCATGGGAGCCAGTGTGATTGGCATGACCAACATGCCCGAGGCCAAATTGGCGCGCGAGGCGCAAATGGCCTACGCGACCCTTGCCATGGTGACCGACTACGACTGCTGGCACCCCCAAGAGGCGCATGTCACCGCAGACGCGGCGATTGCCAATCTCATGAAGAACGCAGGCCACGCCCAGCGTATTGCCGCTGAAGCGATTCGCATCATTGCCAGAGATCTGCCTGAATCTTTGGCGCACACGGCGCTCGACGCGGCGCTGGTAACACCGCGCGAGGCCATGGCGCCGGAGGTGCTTGGGCGGTTAGGAGCGCTTTGGAGTTGAGATGCTTTTGGGTCTTCAGCCAAGCAAAGGCAGCCGTACCCTGAAAAACGAGCCCCTGCCAGTTTCGCTCACCACATCCACTTCGCCATCGTGTTGGCGCACCAGGTACAGGCCCAGCCCCGCGCCGGGTACTGCATGGGCTTCGTTGCTTCGGCAAGAAACTTGATAGCTGCTTACGCATGCCAGACGGGCGTTGGATGCGTTTTTTAGCAGTCATAGCGTCTCCACCGCAAAGCCGACAATGTTGCGGCTCGCCTTGCTGAATTCCACGCCGATCAGGTGCATCGGCTCGCCCCGGGACCGGTACTTGTCGGCGTAGTGCATGTCCTTGATCTGCTGCAAGGCAGAACCCGCCGGGTTGAGCTCGACCACCTTGAACTCGAACACAAACACTTGCGCGTCAAATAGCACCGTCATGTCGATGCGCCCGAAGTTGGTGGGGTCTTCGAGCCTGATGTCCAGGCCCAGCGCGGCAAAGTAGCTGTAGAAAATGCTGGCGTAGTAGCCCTCAAAGCCACTCATCTCGTTCTTGCGGTACCAGTCGTTGGCAATGCTGGCGTAGAAGGAGTGGAACAGGGCTTTGAGGCCGGTAAAGTTGCGTGCCATGAGCAAGTCATACAGCTTGCTGAAGTGGGGTCCCGGTACATTCTGGGCGCCGGTCAGACTTTGCAGCAGACTGTCATTGAGCGCCGCCTGTACTTCCAGGTTCGGGTATTTCAGCGTCAACTCCAAGCGCCCCAGAATCTGGCGATGGCTGGCAATGGTCAGATAGCCGGCCTGAAACATCAGCGCTTCCACCGGGATGTTGTCCACATCAAACGTGGCCAGCAACGCCTCAGACGCCACGATGCGGCTCAGGTCCGGCGTGAACTGCTGGCGCTTTTCCAGCAGCTTGATCAAGAAGGTGGGAGTGCCGGTCTCAAACCAGTGTGGGCGGATTTGCCGCGTGCGAAACAGCTGCAACAAGCCAAACGGGTTGTACACCGCCTCGCCCAGCCAGTTGTAGCCGTTGTACCACTGGCGGATCAGCTCGCGGTCCAACCCCGGCAGTTCGGACGCGAACACCGTGTCCACGTCCGCATCGGTGTAGCCGCAAATGGCGCTGTAGGCTGCTTCGAGCGTGATGTCGGTCAGGTTATTCAGCCCCGAGAAAAGGCTCACCTTGCTGAACTTGGAGACTCCGGTGAGAAACGCAAACTTCAGGTGCTCGTCCGAACCCTTCAGGACGGAGTAGAGGTTTTTAAGCCCTTCACGCATCTCCGTGGCCGCCGCGCTGTTGTCGATGTTGTCCAGAATCGGCTTGTCGTATTCGTCAATCAGTACCACGGCGCGCTGGCCGCTGTGCTGGTGGGCCTGGGCGATCAGATCGGCAAAGTTGCCCGGCAAGTTGGTCTCCGACAGGCCGGCGGGCAATGGCAAGCCCAACAACTGCCGATTGACGCGCAGCGACTCGCCCATGCTTTCATCCAGCTCGGCCCGGTTACGCAGCACCCCGCCGCCAAAGCTGATGCGAATCACCGGGTATTGGACGGACCAGTCCCAGCTGGTTTCTGCGGCCAGCCCGGTGAACAGCTTTTGATTGCCTTCAAACAACTCTTTCAGGGTGTCCAGAAACAGGCTTTTGCCAAAGCGTCGGGGTCGCGACAAAAAGTAATACGCGCCGCGCTGTGCCAGATCGACGGCGATGCCGGTCTTGTCCACATAGTAGTAGCCCTCCTCGCGAATGGTGCGAAAAGTCTGAATGCCAATGGGCAGCTTGCGCCGCGGCAGCAATGTGGGGGTGGCGGACATGGCGTGATTTTAGGGGCGCGCCTGCGCATGCATCTTGCACCTGCGGATCAGCACCATGCGGTTGCCGCAGTCATCCAACGTTCCCGGTTCGCCAGCACTATCAACTTGATAGCTGTCTGCGCACGACAGACGGGCGCTGACGGCCTATTTGGTTAAACCAAGCTGCCACCGGATGGTGCCCGCCATCGGGAACCGAAGGCTTGCGCTGCTGGAGCAGGAAGACACCAACGCCCCCGAAGTCTCTGCCATCGGGGGTTTCATTGCCAGCCCGGACTACCACGGCAGGTTCTTGCCGTAGAGCAATGCTGAGAACACCACAGCGCTGAAGCCAAAACCGGCTGCAGCGCTTGTAGGGTGTGCGTGAGTAGCTATGAAGTTAGTAGCGCGCCCAGCCGCTGCAACAGCGCTACTTGATCAGCCCTTCGGCTTTCATGGCCGCGATGACGGCGGGGCGTGCCCCGACGCGGGCGCGGTAGGCCACCAGATTGGCAAACGGTGCCACGTCTACCCCTACGTATTGCCCCCAGTTGGTCACTACAAACAGGTAGCCGTCGGCCACCGTGAACTGGTCGCCCATCAGGTACTGCTTGCCGGCGAGTTCGCCATCGACCCACTTCAGGCGACTCACCAGACGCTCTTTGGCCATGGTCTTGGCTTCTTCAGGCATATTGGGTGTGAACAGGGGTGAGAAACCCTTGTGCAGTTCCGTGCTGATGAGGTTGAGCCATTCCTGCAACTTGTAACGCTCAAAGCTGCCGGCAGCCGGTGCCAGATGTTTGTCGGGCGCCTGGTCGGCGATGTATTGCACGATGGCGGGGCCTTCGTGCAGGGTGCGGCCGTCGTCCAGCGCGAGAAAGGGGACATAGCCCAGCGGGTTGACGGCATAGAAGTCACTGCCGTCGGGAAGTTTGTGCGTCTTGGTGGGGGCCATGATGGCTTCGAAATTCAGGCCGGCCTCATACATGGCGATATGGGGCGACAGGGAACAGGCACCGGGGGAGAAATAGAGTTTCATGGAGTTTCCTCAAGAGTTGGTTAGAGTCCCGCCTTGATCATGTCGGCGGCTTTCTCGCCGATCATCATACTGGGCGCGTTGGTGTTTCCCGAGACCAGGTTGGGCATGATGGAGGCATCGACCACGCGCAGGCGTTCGATACCGCGCACGCGCAGCTGGTCGTCCACTACAGCCATCGGGTCGGAGTCCGGTCCCATCCGGCAGGTTCCCACGGGGTGGTACTCGGTGTCGCATGTAGCGCGCAGGTAGGCTTCCATGGCCTTGGGGTCGCGGTGATCAAACTCCACCAAGGGTTTGCCACGGAAGCTGTCCATGGCTTTGGAGAGGATGACATCGAAGCCCATTTGCGCGCCCTTGATGGACACGGCCATATCGTCCGGATGCGTGAAGAAACCCGGATCAATGTGCGGGGCCTGGTGTGGATCGGCACTTTGCAGCGTGACGCTGCCCCGGCTCTTGGGGCGTAGCAAGGTGGTGTGCAGGGTAAAGCCATGGCCGAGGTGTTGCCGACGGGTATGGTCGTCGACAATGCTGGGTAGCAACGCAAACTGAATGTCGGGGTGGTCGGTATTCCCGCAGGTGGATACAAAACCGTTGGTTTCGGATACCGGTGTGGTGACCCAGCCCGTACGTTTGTTGCGCCACTCGAACACGGCTTTCAGAAGTTCCCACGCGCCGCGGATGGAGTTTCCAATGGTGGCCTTCCAGCGGGGGGTGCGGAAAATGATGGAGCTGGTCACGTGGTCCTGCAGGTTCTGGCCTACACCAGGCAACTCCTTGATCACAGCGATGCCATGTTCCTTCAGGTGGGCCGCCGGGCCAATGCCAGAGAGCATGAGCAGGTGTGGCGATCCAAACGCACCGGCGCTCACAATCACTTCCTTGCGCGCACGCACCTGTTCAATGGCGCCAGCACACCGAATTTCCACCCCTACCGCCTGAAGCCCTTCGAACAGCACTTTGCGGCTGTGGCAACCGGTGCGCACGGTGAGGTTTTTGCGGTCGGCATTGGCATGCAAATAGGCACGTGCGGCGTTCCAGCGTTCACCGTTGTACTGTGTCGCTTGCGTGCGTGAGATGCCGTACTGTTGCGCGCCGTTGTAATCGGGATTGATGGGAATACCTGTTTCTTCGCAGGCCTTCATGAAAGCTTCATTGACAGCACTGGGGCTGCGCACAAAGCTCACATGCAGAGGGCCGCTGTTGCCGTGGTACGCATTGTCTTGAAAGCAATGACTGTTCTCGGCGCGTTTGAACAGGGGCAGCAAGTCGTTGTAGCTCCAGCCGGAGTTGCCCAACGCAGCCCAGCCGTCGTAATCTTTGCGGTTGCAGCGGGTGTAAACCATGGCGTTGATGGAACTCGATCCACCCAGAACCTTGCCGCGTGGCTGGAAGCCCTTGCGGCCATTGAAGCCTTTTTGTGGGGTGGTGAAGTAGTGCCAGCTGTTCATCAACCCCCATGGCACCATGGCGATAATGCCCAGAGGCGCACGGACAAAGATCGAGTTGTCTGCGCCGCCAGCCTCAAGCACGCATACCGTTGTCGCGGGGTCTTCACTCAGACGAGCGGCGAGGGCACAGCCCGCGGAGCCGCCGCCGACAATCACGTAATCAAACTCTTGCATAAATCGCTTTCAAGTGTGGCATCGCAGTACCGTTTATTTCTTGGTGATGAAGTTCAGATAGGTGGTGGCGAACTTGCCGTAGGGTGGCCACATGAACTTGATGGCTGAGAACCATGCCTGGTGGAACACCGGGCGCATCTTCGAGAACGTTTGGAATCCCTCGTAGCCGTGATAGTGGCCCATGCCGCTCTCACCCACGCCACCAAAAGGCATGTCGTGCTGGGCCGCGTGCAGGATGGCGTCGTTGATGCAAACACCACCCGACATGACGTAGTTGATCAGCCGGTCGGACACGGCTCGGTCATTGGTGAAGGGGTACATTGCCAGCGGGCGTGGTGCACTGTTAATGGCGTGGATAACGGCGTCGAGCGAGTCGTAGCCGACGATGGGCAACACCGGGCCGAAGATCTCACGCGTGCGCAGCGCGCAATCGGCGGGGGCGTTAAGCACGATGTGCGGCGCGATTTTGCGTGTGGTCTCGTCCCACGGTTTGCCGGGCACAAGCTGCACCAGCGTGGCGCCTTTTTCCTGGGCTTCCTGCAACGCACCGACGACCCGCTGAAACGCGCGGTCGTCAATCAGCGAGGTGTAGTCCGTGCTGTCAATGCTGGGGTAGCGCAGGGCAATGATGTCCTTGGCCGCGGCGGTGAATTCCTGCACTTTGGCGCTGGGCACATACAGGTAGTCCACCGTAAGGCAGACCTGGCCGGCATTGAAGAATTTGGCAAACAGGATGCGCTCTGCAGCAGTGCGCAGGGGGTAGTCGTCGCACAGGATGGCGGGTGCCTTGCCGCCCAACTCCAGGGTCACCGGGCACAGGTTGGCAGCAGCGGCAGCCATCACCGAGCGGCCGGTCTGGCTGGAGCCGGTGAAGATGATGTGGTCGAACTTGAGTTTGGAGAATTCGATGCCCACTCCACCGGTTTCGTCAAAAAAGGCCAGCTTGTCGCGCGGGAAGTAGGCGGGGATTTTCTCCATTAGCAGGGCGCAGATGTTGCGCGAGTTTTCCGACATCTTGACCATCGAGCGGTTGCCCGCAGCAAAGGTGCAGATGAGGCCATTGAACGCGGTCCAAATCGGAAAATTCCAGGGAATGATCGCCCCCACCACACCCAACGGTTGCGGAATGAGACGGTTGGACGCACCGAAGAAGTTCTTCAGGTCGACATGGCGACGCTGCGGCTTCATCCACGACTTGAGGTGTTTGAGGGTGTGGTTGACGCCATCTACTACGCTGAAGATTTCGGCAAAAAGCGACTCGTGGCGCGAGCGGTGCCCATAGTCGGCGTTGATGGCCTCCACAATGGCTTCGCGGTGTTCGGTGACGAAGGCTTGCAGTTTGAGCAGGTCGGCTTTGCGCTCGGCGAAGCTGGGATTCGGGTGTGCCAGGTAGGCGGCGCGCTGCATTTGGAGGGTGGCTTCGAGGTCTTGGCGCACGATGTCAATGGAAGCAGCAGCGTTCAGGGGAAGGGCGGACATGGTGTCGGTCTTTCTTTAGTTTTTGTACGGGTTCGGTGTGGTCCGCGCCTATTGGCGTGGGACCGCCCGTGGAGCGTTGCGCGCACTCTACTCTTCGAAACTGTCGGCCTCTGTCCAAAAACGGACAAATCAGGGTAAGTACCAAGGGATATTCGAGAGGCTAGTCCACTCCTGGATGGGGAGGGGGCTTGCCGTCGATTTCAGTTGGCGAGTCGCTGCGCCGCCCACAGCGTTTGCGCGACGACCTTGTGAACTTGCGCCTTTGCAGCCTCGTTCTTGAGATTTCCATTGGCGTCAAATGCCTCAGCGGCCCGGCTGAGCGCGAACTGCTGTGGGCAAACCCAGCAGTGCAGATTGAGCAACAACGGGGTGAGATGCGAGAGTGAGCGCAAACCTCCGAGTGCACCGTTGGAGGCACTCATGACGCCAACCACTTTGCCGGCGAAGGGTTTGCTGCCACTTGCCCAGACCGGGTGACCCTTCACCGGGCTGGAAGCCCAGTCGAGGGTGTTTTTCAAAAGCCCGGTGTAGCTGCCGTTGTATTCGGGCGAGCAGATGATCCAGGCCGGATGCGTGTCCATGATCTCCTTCAGGCGAATCACATCGGGCGGTGTACCCCGGGCGTCCAAGTCGGCGTTGTACAACGGGATGTCCAATGTGGACAACTCCAGGTGCGTAACCTGCACCCCGGATTCCCGTGCGGTGGCGGCCGTTTGTGCGGCGAGTTGGCGGTTGAACGAGTGCGCCCGGGTGCTGCCGGCAAATACAAGGAGTTTGGTCATGTGCGTATTGTCGCTAAATCGGGGTGCCAGGTTTTCGCGTGCAAGCCAGGGAAGGGCCGTTTTCTTTCGCTCGCATTGGGGCTGGGGTGGGCACCACTGTTCGTGTCCCCCGCCCGCTTCGCGGGCTCCTCCTTGACCTCACTGTGGTACCCACCCCAGCCCCAATGCTGGAGGCTGGGTGTTCTCTGCTGAGCGTACCGACACCTCGCGCGGGATCAGGTGGGCTGGGTATTCTGCGCGGTGAGGTCAAGGAGGAGGGCCCTCACGGCCCGGGGGACACGAACGGCGCAGAGTACCCAGTCCGCCTGATCCAGAAGTAGCACCGGCTAACGAATCCCCAGAATGCCGAAAAACCAGGCAGCCAGTAAAATCGGCACCCCACCCCACTTGCGCACGCGATATGTGACGCGACCGAAACAAACACCATGCTCTACCCACAAGAATTCGACGTCATCGTTGTAGGCGGCGGCCATGCTGGCACCGAGGCGGCGTTGGCTGCTGCTCGCATGGGTTGCAAGACCGTGCTGCTCACCCACAACATTGAGACCCTGGGTCAGATGAGTTGCAACCCGTCGATTGGCGGGATTGGCAAGGGACACCTGGTGAAAGAGGTGGATGCACTGGGCGGCATCATGGCGCTGGCGACCGACGAGGCCGGCATCCAGTTCCGTACGCTCAACTCCAGCAAGGGCCCGGCGGTTCGCGCCACCCGTGCACAGGCGGATCGCATTCTGTACAAGGCTGCGGTGCGGCGCACTCTGGAGAATCAGCCGAACCTGTGGCTGTTCCAGCAGGCGGTCGACGACCTGATGGTGGAGGGCGACCGTGTGGTGGGTGCAGTCACACAGGTGGGCATTCAATTCAGAGCTCGGGCGGTGGTGCTGACCGCGGGCACGTTTCTGGATGGCAAGATCCATGTGGGGCTGAACAACTACGCCGCTGGGCGAGCTGGGGACCCGCCGGCCGTGTCACTCAGTGCGCGCCTCAAGGAATTGAAGTTGCCGCAAGCTCGACTCAAGACGGGAACGCCGCCGCGTCTGGATGGTCGCAGCATCGATTACTCCAAGTGTCAGGAGCAACCGGGCGACGGCATGCCCGGTGGCATGAGCGAGAGCATGCCGGTGTTCAGTTTCATGGGACGCCGCAGCATGCATCCGCAGCAGATGCCCTGCTGGATTACCCATACCAATGCGCGCACGCACGACATCATTCGCAGCGGGTTTGACCGCAGCCCGATGTTCACCGGCAAGATAGAAGGAGTGGGGCCGCGATACTGCCCGAGCGTGGAAGACAAAATCAACCGCTTTGCCGACAAGGAGAGTCACCAGATTTTTCTGGAACCCGAGGGATTGACGACTCACGAGGTGTATCCCAACGGCATCAGTACCAGCCTGCCGTTTGACATTCAGTACGCGCTGGTGCGCAGCATGGCGGGGCTGGAAAATGCGCACATTCTCCGCCCCGGTTACGCCATCGAGTACGACTACTTTGACCCGCGTTCGCTCAAAAGCAGTTTTGAGACGCGCCAGATTTCCGGTCTGTACTTTGCCGGGCAGATCAACGGCACCACGGGCTACGAAGAAGCGGCGGCGCAAGGACTCTTTGCCGGACTCAATGCTGCGTTGCAGTGCAAAGGTGAAGCGCCCTGGGTGCCGGGTCGGGATGAAGCGTATCTGGGAGTGTTGGTGGACGATCTCATCACCAAAGGCGTAACGGAGCCCTACCGTATGTTCACCAGTCGCGCCGAGTTTCGTTTGCAGTTGCGCGAGGACAATGCCGACGCGCGTCTGACGGAAGCAGGGCGTAAGCTGGGCTTGGTGGATGATGCGCGCTGGGACGCCTTTTGCCGCAAGCGCGATGCTGTTTCACGTGAAACAGAGCGTCTTCGCGCCATCTGGATCAGTCCCAAGAATCTGGAGGCATCGGAAGCGGAGCGGGTGCTTGGCAAGTCCATCGACCATGAGTACAACTTGGCCGAACTGCTGCGCCGCCCAGGCGTGGGCTACCAAGATTTGATGTCGCTAGCCAACGGGCGTTTTGAGTCGCCGGATTTGGCGCAGGCACAAACCTCTGGGGCTCCAGACTCCGCTGCGGATGTGTTTGTGGCAGCGGTCGTCGAGCAGGTGGAGATTGCGGCCAAGTATTCCGGGTACATCACGCGTCAGAATGACGAGGTGCTGCGCGCGGCGCACTACGAGCATCTGCGACTGCCAGAAGAATTGGATTACATGCAGGTGTCGGCACTGAGTATTGAGGCGCGCCAACGCCTGAACAAGCAACGTCCCGAAACCTTGGGGCAGGCCTCTCGCATGTCGGGTATTACACCGGCCACCATTTCGCTGTTATTGGTGCACCTGAAGAAAAGCAACTTCCGCGGGTTCGCGCAGCAGACGGAGTTGGGCGTGGAGGCCCCCATCTGATGTGTGCTTTGGAAGCGACGTTGAGGAGTGGACTGAGTCAGTTGAGTTTGGTGCTGGGTGACGCTCAGGTAGGGCAGTTGCTCGACTACCTGCATCTCATTCAGAAGTGGACAAAGGTCTATAACCTGACGGCGGTGCGTAACCCGGAAGAAATGCTGACACACCATCTGCTCGACAGTTTGGCGGTGGTGATGCCTTTGCGGCGGCAGGTGCAGGCGCTGCCTGCTGTTGATGGAGAAATTCGTTTACTCGATGTGGGGTCTGGTGCCGGACTTCCGGGTGTGGTGGTTGCCATTTGCTTTCCAGAGATGGTGGTCCATTGCGTCGATACGGTGGCGAAGAAGGCGGCCTTCGTTCAGCAGGTTGCAGCGCAGTTGAGGCTGCCGAACCTGCGCGGGCTTCATGCGCGCGTGGAGTCATTGACGGACAAGTACCAGATCATCAGTTCCCGTGCGTTTGCTTCTTTGATCGATTTCACCAATTGGTCGGGTGCGGCCTTGGCGGAGCAGGGGGTGTGGATGGCGATGAAGGGCAGGCGTCCGTTGGACGAGATTGCGGCGTTGCCGTCTGGAGTGGAAGTGTTTCACGTGGAACCATTGGTGGTCCCGGGGTTGGATGCTGAGCGGTGTCTTCTGTGGATGCGGCGTCTGAAGTCCGATTGATGTCTCGCCAGTGTTGTTGGTTGGCTGGAGAGGCTTGGATGTTTTGCTTCGTGGACGTGCCTCAGCCAGAGGCTACGGCTCTTCAATCCGTCCAAGCCTGCGCAGGCAGGCTCGGAGCCGCGGATTTCAGCCCCGCCCACCCAAGCCTCTCCATCGTTCGTGGCCTTGTCTGATGGTATGCAGGGTGGTGGGGTATCTTGCTCAAGGTATTGAAGTGTTTCACGTGGAACCGTTGATGGTGCCGGGGTTGGGGTGGAGCGGTATCTTGTGTGTATGCGTGTTCTATCGGTCATTGACCGCCTGCGTCTTTGGCTGGCTGGAGAGGCTTGGATGTTTTACTTCGTGGACGTGCCTCAGCCAGAGGCTACGGCTCTTCAATCCGTCCAAGCCTGCGCAGGCAGGCTCGGAGCCGCGGATTTCAGCCCCGCCTCCATCCTTTGTGGTGTGATTTGCGGGCATGCAATGAAGTCATTGTTCCCGGTTGAACTGGGTTGTTCTTGATGTGGCGAAGTACTCCCCGTTCGCAGCGGCAGAGGTGGAGTGGGTGTTGCCGCGGAGGTTAAGGGGGAGGGCGAAGCCCGGAGGACACGCAGCGGCGGCATCCACCCCACCTCTGCCGCGAGTTCAGAAGTGTTGTTCCGAAAGCAATTGGGGTTGACTGAAAATGCAGATCGCCAAAGGTAACGTAAACTCACCCCAAGGTTTCCTGCGCGAAACCACTCCCCCTCTCCTAGGATTTGAACCATGCTCGGCATTACCGACTACGGCACTTTTGTCGTCACCATCATCGTATTTCTGCTGATCCCCGGGCCTGGCAATTTGGCGTTGATCACTTCCACCAGTAAGGGACGAATCCCTGGCGGCTTGGCGGCTACCTTCGGGGTGATTCTGGGAGATCAGGTGCTGATGTGGTCTGCGGTTGCCGGGGTGGCGGCGCTGCTCAGTGCTTACCCGGATGCATTCAGTGCGGTGCAGTGGGTGGGTGCGGCCTACCTGGCCTGGCTGGGTGCCAAGATGCTGCTGGCCAAACCAGGCGCTGCTCCGGTGCTCAACATCACCGCAGGGCACTACTTGCGGCAGGCCATGATGATTACTTTGCTCAATCCAAAGGCCATCCTTTTCTACATGGCCTTCTTTCCATTGTTTGTCGATCCGGCGCGCCAGCAGGGGCTGGCGACGTATGCCTTCATGGCCGCGACCATTGCAGTGCTGACGTTTTTGTATGGGCTAACGTCAACTTTGCTCACGCACTTTCTGGCCGAGCGTATTCGCGCAAATCCAACGGTATCGACCGTATTGGAGAAAATCGCGGGGCTGTTCCTTATTGGTTTTGGCATTCGTCTTGCCATAACCCGTTAGGTTGCCAATGGTTTCACGTGAAACACCAGTGTCAATGAATCCCTATTTCCACTTACTTGCAAACTGACCCATGGCCAAGATATTTTGTGTAGCCAACCAAAAAGGTGGAGTTGGCAAGACCACCACCACGGTGAATCTGGCCGCTGGCTTGGCCAAAGTGGGGCAGCGGGTGCTCATGATTGACCTCGATCCACAGGGCAACGCGACCATGGGTTCCGGGATCGACAAGCGCAAACTTGCGCTCAGTGTCTACGACGTGCTGCTGGAATCGGCCTCGATCGTCGAGGCGCGTGCCCAGAGCGACAAGCTTAAGGATGGTGGCTGTGGCTACGACATTCTGGGCGCCAACCGCGAACTCGCTGGCGCCGAGGTCGACCTGGTGAATGTGGAGCGGCGGGAGAAGCGCCTGCGCCAGGCTATCGCCGAAGTGGCCGATCAATACGATTTTGTGCTCATTGACTGTCCGCCGAGTCTGTCCATGTTGACCCTCAACGGGCTCTGCTGTGCGCATGGGGTGATCGTGCCCATGCAGTGCGAGTACTTCGCGCTGGAGGGTTTGACCGATCTGGTCAACACCATCAAGCAGGTCAAGGCCAATCTCAACGATGAGTTGCAGATCATCGGGTTGCTGCGCGTCATGTTCGATCCACGCATCACCTTGCAGCAGCAGGTGAGTGAACAGCTCAAGGCGCATTTTGGCGACAAGGTTTTCGATACGGTCATCCCTCGCAATGTTCGGTTGGCCGAGGCTCCGAGTTATGGGCTGCCCGGCGTGGTGTTTGATCCGTCGTCCAAAGGCGCGCAGGCGTTCGTCGCGTTTGCGCAGGAGATGGTGGACCGTATCAGGGCGATGTGATGGCACAGGTGCTACTTCTGCCGGGTTGGCAAAACTCGGGTTCTGCACATTGGCAAAGCCGGTGGGAGGAACTGCATGGATTTACGCGGCTGCAGCAGCACGACTGGATGCTGCCTTTGCGCGGTGACTGGATGGCGCAACTCGAAGAGGCGGTGCTGTCGGCAACAGGTCCGGTATACCTGGCGGCGCACAGCCTGGGTTGCATGTTGACTGCCGCCTGGGCCGCACACTCACAAAACAAACAGAAGGTGCAGGGTGCCTTGCTGGTGGCGCCGGGCGATCCGGAGCGGGAAGAACTGCGGGCAGTCCTAAGAAGTTGGTCGCCAGTGGTTCTTCAGCGGCTGCCCTTCCCGAGTGTGCTGCTGGGCAGCCATGACGACCCCTATTGCACGATACAACGCGCGCAGCAGTTTGCCGCGGCTTGGGGTTCGGAGTTTGTCGATTACGGGCATTGCGGCCATATCAATGCCGACTCCGGATTGCAGGATTGGCCGCAGGGGCTGGCGATGTTGCACCAATTGATGGAAACCAAGAAAGAGAGCTGACCATGGTCACCAAAAAACCCAAAGGCCTTGGAATGGGTCTCGAAGCATTGCTCGGGCCCAAAGTGAAGGATCCGCAGCCCGTCGACCTGCTGGGCGCCAACACGGGCGTGCCTAGCACGCTGTTGCTCACGGACATGGTGGCAGGCCAGTATCAGCCGCGCACGCGCATGGACGAAGGGGCCTTGTACGAATTGGCCGAGAGCATCAAGGCTCAGGGCATCATGCAACCGATTCTTGTTCGCCGCCTGAGTGATGAACAAGCCCAGGCGCAACGCGCCAAGGAGCCACAGGGAGCGGGGTCGGCAGGTGGGGAGTCGGTGCGTCCCGTCTATGAAATCATTGCCGGGGAGCGGCGCTTTCGGGCTGCCAAGCTGGCCGGGTTGGACACGGTTCCGGTCCTGGTGCGCGATGTGCCCAACGAAGCGGCGGCGGCGATGGCGCTGATTGAGAACATGCAGCGCGAAGACCTCAATCCGCTGGAAGAAGCGCAAGGCTTGCAGCGCCTGATCAAGGAGTTCGGGCTCACCCATGAGACTGCGGCCCAGGCGGTCGGGCGTTCACGCAGTGCCGCCAGCAACCTGTTGCGCCTGCTCAATCTGGCCGACCCGGTGCAGACGATGTTGATGGCCGGCGATATCGACATGGGCCACGCACGCGCTCTGTTGGCACTCGATCGGGCCACGCAAATAACTGCGGCCAACCAGATCGCCACCAAAAAACTCTCGGTGCGGGAGGCAGAAAGCCTGGTGAAGAAACTCGGTGCCGAGTTTTCCCTGACAAGCCCCAAGCCGAAGAAAGAGAAGTCGCGCGACCTCAAACGCGTGGAAGAAGAGTTGTCCGACCTGCTCATGGCACAGGTGGACGTGCACATCAAAAAGCGCGTCAAACGCAATGGGCGCATCGAGGACATGGGCGAGCTGGTCATCCAGTTTGGCTCGCTCGATGAGCTCAATGGGCTGATTGAACGCCTGTCGCCTGGGTCCAGCCGCTAGCGATACATGCTATTTATTTTGTAGCTGCTTACGCACTATCCATAAGCGCTATAGGCTTTTTCGAGCACCATGTTTTTGAGCCCTCTGATGCAGCGACTGGGTGTCTGGCCGTTGCCAGCGCTGTTGGCGTGGGTGGGTGCGTGGAGTGTGTTCCGTGCGGCGCTGGCGCTGGAGTGGGTGCTCCCGTTGGCTGTGGGTTGTGCCACAGCGCTGGGCGTGGCCATGAGTTTTTGGGGCAAGACCTGGTGGCGACGTGCACTGATTGCGCTGGGATTCCCACTGTCTATGGCGCTCACATTGC
This sequence comes from Rhodoferax sp., assembly GCA_020048895.1. Lineage (GTDB taxonomy): Bacteria > Pseudomonadota > Gammaproteobacteria > Burkholderiales > Burkholderiaceae_C > Allorhodoferax. Next base: position 14,617 of record JAIFLV010000075.1, read on the forward strand.
CCAGTCTGGGGTTGGGCGTTTTCCCGCCCTGGGTGTGGTTGGTACCTTTGGCGTTGTTATTGCTTGTGTATCCCATCAATGCATGGCGCGATGCGCCTCTGTTTCCCACACCCGTCGGTGCACTGCTGGAGTTGACTGTGCGGGCACCGCTGCCTGCAAACGCACGGGTGCTGGACGCCGGCTGTGGTCTGGGCCATGGATTGCATGCCCTGCGCGGCGCCTACCCTCAGGCGCAATTGCACGGGCTGGAATGGAGCTGGCCGCTGCGTCTTGCGTGCGCATGGCGTTGCCCGTGGGCCCATGTGCAACGCGCCGATATGTGGCGCACGGATTGGTCTGGCTACGATTTGGTGTATCTGTTTCAGCGCCCCGAGAGCATGCCGCGCGTAGTGGAAAAAGCCTGTGCCGAGTTGTATGCAGGAGCCTGGCTCGTCAGCCTGGAGTTCGAGGCAACCCAATTGACGCCCGCCGCACACTACAGGGCCCCCGGTGGCAAAATGGTGTGGCTGTACCGCGCGCCCTTCATGCGCCCAACCGGAGTTTGACCATGTCACCAGAAACCATGTCGTTGTCGCAAAGCAAAGGCAGCATTGCAGAGATGCAGCATTCCCAGCAGATCGCTTTTTTTGCCATGGCCATGTTGGCGGAGTTGCGTGAGTCCGATTCCGAGAGCCACATCCTTCGGGTGCAGCACTACGTGCAGGTGCTGGCGCAAAAACTCTGCGGCCACGACGCGTTTCGGGACGTACTGACGCCCGAGTACATCGACACACTATTCAACTCGGTGCCTCTGTACGACATGGGCTCGATGGGCGTACCTGACCGAATTTTGCTCAAGCCCAGCCGCTTGACCCCGAGTGAACTGGCCATCATGCGCGCCCACCCCGCCATTGGCCTGGACGCCCTGTTGCGTTCGGAAAAGTCGCGTGGCCATGTGTCGCCGTTGCTGTCTATTGCAAAGGAACTGGTCGCTTCGCACCATGAGAAATGGGATGGCAGTGGCTACCCGCAGCGGCTGGCCGGTATACAGATTCCGGTCTCGGCACGCCTGGTGGCCATCGCCGACGTCTATGACGCGCTCATTTCCAATAAGGTATACAAGGACGGCGTGCCCCACGACAAGGCCGTGCAGGTGATCTTTGGCGAGCGTGGTGCGCACTTCGACCCCGACATGGTGGACGCCTTCATCGAAGTGCAAGACGAATTTGCCGCCGTCGCCGAGCGCTTTGCCGATACCGAGGAAGACATGCAACGCAAGATCGAGTACCTGGCAAATGCCATTGCAGAGCAGGCAGAAATGTAAAGGAAAAGTGCCCCATCCAAAGTCCAGAAAGACCCGATGCTCCATGGGTGACCTCAATAGCCACTAACAGATGTAATCGCTTCTACATTTCTTTAAAAAACTGCAAGTGGCTGCGGCTTACCGGTAAACGCTCACTTCGGCCCTTGAGCTCAATGTCGGCAGTCTCGTTCTCGCCGCGCGTGACACGGCGTATGGAACGCAGATTGACGACGACCGAGCGATGCACCTGAGCAAATTGCTGCGGGTCCAGCTGCGCGATCAGTTCCTTGAGCGGCATCCGTATGAGCGCTTCGGCCGGCTGACCCTCATCGCGGTAGGCGACCAAGGTGTATTTCGTGTCGCTCTTCAGATAGTCAATGTCATCGACCTGAATCATCCGCAAAGAGTTGCCTACCGTGGCGCGTACCCAGCGCATGTGTTCCGGCTGGTCGAGCTTGAGTCGCTCGGCCAACTGCGCCAAGAGCGCATCGGTGTGGGCGGCAGGTTGCGCCGTTTGTAAGCGTGCTTGCAGGCGTCCGACCGTCTCGGCCAAACGCGCGGCGGTGACCGGCTTGACCAGGTAGTCCAGCACGCCATGCTCGAACGCGTCCAAGGCGTACTGGTCAAACGCAGTCACGAACACCAGGTGCGAGCGCTTGCCGATGTGCCGCGCCACCTCGATACCGCTCATGCCCGGCATATGCACGTCCAAAAAGCAGATCGTAGGCTGATGCTCCTCGAACAGCTCGACCGCTTGCCGGCCATTGCGCGCTTGCGCGATGATCTTCAGCTCCGGCCACGCAGCGGCTAAGCGCGCCTCCAGAATCTCTCGCAGCAGAGGTTCGTCGTCGGCAATCAACGCGGTAATGTTTGTGATTTGGGTCATCTTGGCTCGATAGTAAATTCAATAACCACTTGAACTCCATGCGGCTCTACTTCACTCAAGTCCAGTGTCGCACCGCCGCCATAGGCCCAATGCAAACGTTCGCGCAACGCTGCCAAGCCTGTGCCCAGGCCGCGGCCGGTAGCCTGTAAGCCCACACCGGTGTCGGACACGCTTAAGCGGCAGCGTCCGTCGCCCATCAAATTGGCGAAAACGGTTATGCGGCCGCCTTCTTCGCTGGGGTCTATGCCGTGCTGGACTGCGTTCTCTACCAGGGTCAGCAGCGTCATTGGCGGGCAGCGCAGAGTGTGGACGCCAGCGCCACTCTGCAGATCGAAGGCGAGACGGTCGGGCATGCGCATCTGCATCAGTTCCAGATAGGCGCGCACCAGTTCCAGTTCTTGGCCCAGCGTGTTGGCGGAACCATCCAGGCGCGGCACCGCCGCGCGCAAGTAGTCCGTCAGGCTTTGCAGTAGTTTGGGGGCACGCGGCGACCCGGCTTCCACCAGTGCTTGTACGTTGGCCAGGGTGTTAAAGAGGAAATGCGGCTGGGCCTGCGCTGTGAGGAGGCGCATGCGTGCGTCGAGCGCCTGGCGGGCCATCTCGCTGCGCTCGAGTTCAAAGTCGATCGCTTGTTTTTCCACCTTGGCCTCGCGTTGGCGCACCAGGGCTGAAAGCGCCGTCCAGGGCGCCACCAGCATGCCCAGAAACGTGAAGATCATGAAACTTTCGAGGCGGTTTGGCGTCTTCCAGAAAGGCGGATCATCGGGTGGGGTTACCAGCAAAAAACCCACCAAAAGAGCCAGTGGTACTGTCACCCCAACGGCCGCCACCTGCAGGGCCCAGCGCGCCAGCCATTTGGGCAGCCGGCGCGGCCACTGTTCGAACAGGCCAAAAACCAGCAACAGCGCCAGGCCCACACCAAACACCCGCACCACCAGCTTCCACATCGCTGCCTTCCAGCCAAAGCTGAACAGCAGAACGAACAAGGCGCAAATGATGGTGACCGTGAGTACGCGCCGCCAGCCCAGCAAGGCTCGCCAATTGAATGACCGCGCTTGCGGATCCGGTTCGGCGGAGGGGATGGTTAGCATCATGGCAGGATACCTGAGTGAGAAGAGGAAAGAACAGCGCGATTGTGTCCGAGCGTCCGGTCACCCAAGCAGGCCTTGTGACGAACTACGCTACGCCGTTCTTAAGTCACGGTCCGGCGGCACGACTGAAGCCGCAGGCTTGTGGGCTTGCGCCAAAGTCGTTCATCGTTCCCGGTCGCTACTCGTCCTGGTAGATGCGTGGCCGATCCGGTGTGGCTTGTTCGATGCCCGAACATGCTGGCACAGTACGCTTTCTTACACGACCGTTGGTGCTGCAATGAAAAGAGCGATGCGTTTCCTCAAACTGGGCTTATTGGGCCTGCTGTGCATGCTTGTTGCACTGCTGGGCTACTTCGTTTACACGCCCGATCCTCAAATTCCACAGCTTTCCGGCACGCTCAGTAAGGCTTCTATCGAAGTCGGTGGCCTGACGCGCAGCTACCGGACGTACGTGCCTAAGGGCTTGCCACCGGGTTCGTCCCTGGTCGTGGTGATGCACGGTTCGGGTGAAGGTGTTCAGGGCATTCGCACAGGCACCGGGTATGCCTTCGAGCGCCTGGCCGACCAGCATGGCTTCGCGGTCGTCTACCCAAAATCCTACGCCTCCGACTGGAACGACTGCAGCCGGATTGGTGACAAAGAGCTGGGGGGTGTTATTGCTGACGATGCTGCCTACCTCGCAGCCATGGTCGACAAGCTTGTTGGAGAGCTCCGTGTCGATCCTGCGCGTGTGTTTGCAGTCGGCGTCTCGAACGGTGGGTCGATGGCGATGCGCCTGGCTTTGGAGCAGCCGGGCCGCTACCGGGCGGTCGCCGCAGTGGTTGCCAACGTTCCGGCCTCGCAGAACTTCCAATGCAAACCGGCGGCACAGGCCACCTCGGTGATGATCATGAACGGAACCGAAGACCCGCTGGTGCCCTATGCAGGCGGTGAAATCAATCTTCTGGGGCTGTTCTACCAGGGCGGCCCCATCATTTCCTCCCGCGCATCGGCGCAGTATTTCGCGGATTGGGCTCGCATAGCTGGCGCACCCCAGACCAGCGAGAGAACCGTAGCGGAGGGTGTGCGCGTAGAGCAGAACCGCTGGAGCCCCGTTGGAACCAGGACCGAAGTCGAGTTGGTGACCATTCACGGCGGTGGACATGGTTTGCCGCAGCCCTTCGCCCGCCGCCCGCGGCTATTAGGTCCGTCACCGATGGAGCCGGATGGGCCGGCCATGATCTGGGCCTTCTTCGAGCGGCAGGCCAAGTAGCCGCAGCGTCAAAAGCTATCTACCCATTTTGATTGGCCGTATTGCATATCAACCCCGAAAGTTCGGCCCTGGTCCACGCCGCAGCTGCCACGATTCTGTACCTGCACATCGGTGCCGGTAAGGGAGGTATGAGACCGAATCAATCGCGCGGCGACTAGCGCGGCTTTCTACGTGACCTTGCTACTCTCGCTGTGCATCTTTGCAGTATTGCCAGCCCTGGGGCAGGAGCCTACGGCTCATGAGCAGAGCGCTTGCGGCCCTGTCGTCCAAGCCAGCGCGCTGCTTACGGACGTGGATCGAAATCAAATGAGTAGCAAGTTCCGGCATTTAGTCTGACACCACTAGACTGCAGCAACGTCGCAGAGGGCACTTGCAATCGGACCCTGATCGCTTAATATACCAATCATGCTGCAGCGCAGCAATCCATTGATCCGGATTGGCCTTGCAGGTTGTCACATTCAGGAGCATTGCATGAACACATTCACCGCCGAGAGCCTCACCAGCACCAACAAGAACGCATTCGCCCTGGCACAAAGCATGGCAAGCGTCGTATTTTCCGGGATGCAGAAATATGCGGAACTGAACCTCGGTGCCACCAAGTCGGCTTTATTTGAAACGGGCGAAGATTTCATCTCGGCCTTGGGTGCCACCACCGCCACCGATGCGCTGGCAGCACAAGCGTCGTTGGTCAAACCGCTGATTGAGAAATCGATCTCATACAGTCGTTCGATGTACGACATTTCCGCCGAGACCAACGCCGCTCTCGCTGAACTCGCGGAAGCCCAGTTTGCAGAAGTCCAAAAAACAACGCTGGCTTCGATCGACGCGCTTGCCAGGAATGCGCCTGGCGGCAGCGAATCCCTGGTAGCGGTGCTCAAGTCCTCCATGGTTGCCGGTCAGAAGGTGATCGACACTGCCAAACAGTCCGCCAGGAAGGCCGTGGAACAAGCCGAGCACCAGGTTGCGGCGGTCACCGACACCGCACTGCAGAACGTGAAAACCACGACCCGCAGGAAATAACACCGAGCCGCTTGCGCCGCATTCTTTGAACCGACCGCAAATCGCCCGCAGCCTGCCCGTGTCTTTCTGGCGCAGCCAACAGGGTGGCGGCATCCTGTTGATCGTATTGACCGCCCTATGCTTTGCCGCGCTTGACACCACGACGAAATACGCCGGCAAACTTGCTCCGGTGCTCATGCTACTGTGGTTTCGCTATCTGTTTCAGGCGGTTGTCACTTTTGCATTGCGTTTTCCAGTTCAGGGAACAGCGCTGCTGACGACGCCCAACCCACGCTTCCAAGCGTTGCGTGGCGTCCTGTTACTGACCACCAGCGCCTGCTCCTTTCTCGGGCTGCAATATTTGCCAGTCGGTGAATTCACAGCCATGGTGATGCTGTCGCCTCTGGTGGCCACCGCGATGGCAGCGGTGGTTTTGAAAAACCCTGTCTCCCCCGGTCGCTGGGTACTCACCGCATTGGGTCTGGCCGGGGTGCTGCTGGTGATTCGCCCGGGTGGAGCGGTCTTTGGATGGGCGCTGCTGTTTCCCGCACTGCTGGTGACCACCTACGCCTGGTTCCAGGTGTTGACCAGCCGTCTCAGCGGCGAAGAAAACCCCTACACCACCCATTTCTACACGGGTTTGGTGGGAGCACTGCTGATGTCGCCAGTTGTCGTTTTCAGTTGGGATACCAGCGCACTGCTGACGCAATGGCCGTGGTTCCTGGCAATCGGATTTTTCGGCACTTTTGGGCACCTGATGCTCATTCGGGCATACGCTCGCGCACCCGCTCCCGTGCTATCCCCTTACCTGTACAGCCAGATTGCATTTGCCACCTTTGCAGGCTGGCTCATCTTCGACCATGTGCCAGACACCCTGGCTTGGCTTGGCATCGCAGTGATCGCATTTGGCGGTGTCGGCAATGCCATGATGACCGCCAGGGAAATGCGACGCGCAGTCCCACCGCTCACTGCTTAAGTTTCCCCAGCGCGCTGGCAGTGGCGTCCAGCAAGGCCTGCGGCCCAACCGGTTGGCCGGTCGCCTGCTGCATCCAGAGGTCCGGGCTCAGCCGTCCCAGGGTGGCCATGCGCTCTATCTCCTCGCCGAGCTTTCCGGTCTTCTGTATGTGCTGCTCGATCTGGCACGCGATCATGTGGCCAATGGCGTAGTCCGGCACATACAGGAAACTGTGCACGATGTGGCTATAGATAGCCAGCAAAACGCAATCGCGCTGGCCGAAATGGGGTGCGTAATATCGGTTCCACACGTCTTTGGCGATTTGCAGCACAGCCTCTTTCAGCTGCGCCGCAGTGGCATCGGGATGCGCATACATCCACTGCCAGATGCCAATATCCACCAGCGAGACCCCCGCGATCTCGTAGGTTGACCAGAAAGCGCTGAGCGAACGCTCGGCGTCGCTACCAGGCCGTTCGGTGGTCTGATCCAACAGCTTCAAATCCAGCGCCTGAAAGACAAATGCCATGGCCTCGGTAAATGCCGTATTCGGAACACCGTTGAGCAGCCAGTGGTCGACGCAGTTCAGTGAGAACGTCTGCTCCACGTTGTGCCCCAGTTCATGCACTGCAATATTGAAGCCCTTGTAGTCCATGCCCCGCGCGCCGATGCGCGTGCGCAGGCGTGCGTTGTCGCCCCTGCGCTGGGCACCCATGGCGTGTCCACTGCCGCGCGCGGGATCCACTTCGATACGACTTGCCAACCACGCAGCACGCTCCTCGCCAAAGCCCAACTTCACCAGCATCGGTGCCAGGGCCGACTTGAACGCCTGAGCGTTGGGATACCGCAACTGCACGATCTGATCGAGTGAAGCCTCACTCACGCCAGCACCAGCTCGAAAACCGCTGTACCAAACATCAAACGGTTCCAGAGGTCGCCCCAATCGGTGTTGAATGACGTGCGCCACGCGCCCCACCAGGGGACTGGCGCACACGTCTTCCAGCATACGCACGGCACGGTCTATCGGAAGCTGGCGCTCATCGTCAAAACTGCGGTCGATGTGGGTGGGTGCCACCAGACAAAACGGGTCCATCTGCTTGACAGCTTGAAAGCACTGGAGCAGTCGCTGGTAGCGCGTATCGGGCTCAGCAGCAGGGTCTGCGCGCAGGTCGGTGGGCGGAGTACCGGGTGCATCGTGTACGCTGGAGGGGGTTACCGTGTTCGTGGCCGGGTTCCAGTCCACCCAGGGGCAGTCAATCACTGCAGCCGGAATGGTCTGCGTGACGATCCGATCCATCACCTGCGCGATCATGCGCTGGTGTGGCAAGCCGTCCGCACCCTGGGCGTAGCGGCTCTTGAGTTCGTCGCGCAAATTCCAGTGCGACAGCAATTTCTTGCCAGCCTCGAACAGGCGCTGGCCTTGGTCATCCACCCAATGGTGTGCCCATAGGTTGTACGAAGCAATGTAACGGTCTGAAGCGCCCGCTGCCTCGGCCACGGCCAGCGTCACGTGTGCAGGAATGCGCCTGGAAAAAAGGTCGACCAGGCGTGCCTGCGCCCACCGCTGCCGGCTCCACAGCGCACCGGAGTCCAACCGCTGTGCCAGAGAGGTCGACGGAAAATTGAGCAACACCACAAAGGCCAGCTTGTTGTCAAACGCGTCGTCTACAAAATGAGCTCCGGGATCGTAACCAGACAAGATGGTGTCCAGTGGCAGCATGCTTTCCAGGTCCAGATCGGAATGCCAGCGCAGATCGCGGCTGATCTCATGCATGTGGCCGTGCAGGCTCTCCAGCACAAATTCCAGACGCGCAAACAAGGCATCCAGCGCGGCACCTGCGGCGAAGTGGGCGAGCGCAAACTCCTCGAAATCGCTGGCAGTGCCATCGCGACCTTGCCATAGCGCAGCAACTTGGCGCAGTCCCACCGTAATGCGTTCGCGCTGCGCTGCGCCGTGGCGAGCTTCCAGTGCAGCGGCTACTGCCCCACAGGTGGCAGTCAAATCAATAGCGGGAGATGTAGACATGCAATAACACTTCCAAAATCAGGATGGGCTGAAAATCTTGCCCGGATTCAGAATATTCCTGGGATCCAACGCACGCTTGATAGAGCGCATTACATCCAGTGCGCCGGTGCCGCACTCTTGCGCCAAGAAGTCCATTTTGTGCAGACCCACGCC
>JAIFLV010000010.1 GCA_020048895.1 Rhodoferax sp.
CGCCCGGCTGCTCTACCGCGAATGGTTCGTCCGCCTGCGCTTCCCCGGCTATGAACACACCCCCATCGTGGATGGCGTGCCGCAGGGGTGGGAGCGGGTTCCGCTGGAAGCTGCATTGGTCTTGCAACGTGGTTTCGATCTCCCAACGCAAGACCGGCAAGAAGGTGACGTGCCGATCTATGGCTCCACTGGCATCCTGGGTTACCACGACAAAGCCAAAGCGGTTGCACCTGGGGTGGTCACGGGACGAAGCGGAACGTTAGGCGAAGTGCAGTACGTTGGCGAGGACTACTGGCCGCTCAACACTGCTCTCTGGGTCAAGGAGTTCAAGCGGGTAACTCCATTGTTCGCACTGTTTTTGCTTCGGGAAATGGACTTGAAGCAATTCAATGGTGGCGCGTCTGTACCCACACTTGATCGCAAGTCTGTGCATCGAGTTGAAATCGTGATTCCGTCCGCTCCCATGCTTCGATCATTTGATGAGTTTGCGGCTGACGTGTACGAGCAAATCAAAAATCTCAACGTACAAAACCAAAAACTCCGCGCCGCCCGCGACCTGTTGCTGCCGCGCCTGATGAGTGGAGAATTGGCGGTATGAGCCTCGAAGACCAGCACACCGACCTCAAATCCCTGCGAACCGTCACCGGTAAGTCGGCGGACTGGGCGGCGCTGGCGCAAGACTGCGTCTGCTTTGCCAATGGCGCGGGTGGCCGCTTGCTGATTGGCATTGAAGATGGGCAGACCCTGCCGCCCGCCGGTCAGGTGGTGCCGCCCGAGGTGCTGGACCGCCTGCGTAAGCGCATGGGCGAGTTAACCGTGAATGTGCAGGCACTGCCCAGTGTGCAACGGGCGGCCAATGGTGGGGAGTTCATAGAGCTGGTGATTGACCGCGCGCCCAGCGTGGCATCCACCAAAGATGGCCGATATTTCCTGCGCGTGGGTGACACCTGCCAGCCGGTGCTGGGTGACGATGTGCTGCGCTTGGCCAATGAGCGGCCCGGCAGACCGTGGGAGGCGATGGACAGTGGCGTGCCGCGCAGCCAAGCGGATGCCGACAAGCTGTCAACTTTCGTACAAGGCATTGCGGCGTCGGGCCGGGTGAAAGAGTCGGTCAAAGAAAAAGGTGCGGATGCGCTGCTGACGCATTACGGGCTGGCCCAAGGTCCAATCCTGACGCGCCTGGGCGTGCTGCTGCTGGGCAGCACCGCAGACCGTCGCGCTCTGGGCACCGCCCCGCTGGTGCAGGCCATCAAGTACGACGAGCACGGCCAGAAAATCAATAAATGGGTGTGGGATGACTGCGAACTGTCACCCGTGGAACTGGTCGATGCCGTGTGGCGCGAGGTGCCTGATTTCCGCGAGAGCTACGAGGTTGCCGAGGGGCTGTACCGCCGCAGCGTGCCTGCGTATGACGAGAAGGTAGTGCGCGAGCTGCTGGTCAATGCGCTGGTGCACCGACCCTACACGCAGCAGGGCGACATTTACCTCAATTTGCACCCTGAGCGGATGGAAGTGGTGAACCCTGGCCGCTTGCCTCTGGGAGTGACTCCGCGCAACATGTTGCACGCCAGCCGCCGCCGCAACGAGGGGCTGGCGCGGGTGTTTCATGACCTGGGCCTGATGGAGCGCGAGGGTAGCGGGTTTGACTTGATTTACGACCGGCTGTTGTCCCAAGGCCGCCCGGCACCCGTGCCAGAAGAAGGCGCGGACTGGGTCAAAGTGACGATCCAGCGCCGCATTGCCAAGCCCGACGTGATGCGCCTGCTGACCGAGGCTGACGCCCGTTTTCAACTTACGCAGCGGGAGCGCATCACCTTGGGCGTGTTGGCACAGACCGAGGGCATGACGGCCCGGGAACTCGGAGCTGTGTTGGAGGCGGATGGCGGAGATGATTTGTCCGTGTGGTTGGGTCGCTTGGTTTCTACCGGGCTGGTACTCACCACGGGCAAGACTTCGGGCATGCGTTACTTTGTGGCACCCGATTGGCTACGCGGGGCAAAGCTCGACCGCAAGACGACGTTGAGCCGCATCACACCGCACCGCCTACATGCCCTGATATTGGAAGACCTGGCGCGGTACCCAGAATCGTCCAGTGCCGACATCAACCGGCGCATTGGGGTGGAGATTTCGGCCAAAACGGTCAAGCGGGCCTTGGACGATTCAGTGGGTACCGGAGAAGTGGCCTATTCCGGCGACCGGCGCTGGCGGCGTTACCGTTTGACGCTTGATAGTTCTAAAGGACAAAAGGGAGGGTAGTTTTGATGAAATCTATTGACCTTGAGCCATGCAAACCCTCTAAGTCATTGATTTACTTGGTTTTTTATAAAGGACATACTGCGCATTTGTCCTTTATCCCTCATATCTTTGTCCAATAGAACCCATGGCCTACACCGACATCAACAGCGAAGACCGCCTTGTGCAGGCCACCTTTGCCGAGCATTTGGAAAAGACGCTGGGCTGGGACAGCGTCTACGCCTGTAACCAGGAAACCTTTGGCCCCACAGGCAGCCTGGGCCGTACAAGTGAGCGCGACGCAGTGCTGGTGCGCGACTTGCGCTCTGCGCTGATGCTGCTCAATCCACAGCTGCCCTCCCCGGCCATTGAAGAGGCGATCACCAAACTGACGCACCACGACTTTTCACGGTCGCTGTTGCAGCACAACCAGGCGTTCCATGCTCTGATCCGCGACGGTGTCCCGGTGAGCTACCGCAACGCGCAGGGGCAACTAAGCCACGCGCAGGCAGCGGTCATTGACTTTCGCAACACGGATAACAACCGTTTTCTTGTGGTGCGCGAACTCAAGCTCACCGGCCTTCGCACCCCCAACTACAACCGCCGGGCCGACCTGGTGTGTTTTGTGAACGGTCTGCCGTTGGTGTTTATCGAGCTGAAGGCGGTGTACAAAAACATCCGTGCCGGGTTTGACGGCAATCTGCGCGACTACATGGACGAAAGCGTTATCGCCCATGCCTTTCACCACAACGCATTTTTGATTGTGAGCAACGGCCACAACGCCCGCTTTGGCTCAATCACCGGTACCTGGGAGCACTTTGGCGAGTGGAAGCGCCTGCATGAAGCCGATGTGGGCAATGTAGCTGCCGAGGTGTTGCTGAACGGCATGTTGGCCAAAGACCGGCTACTGGACATTCTGGAAAACTTCATTTTGTTTGACGCCAGCAAGGCCGGTGCCGTGCGCAAAGTGGTGGCGCGTAATCACCAGATGCTGGGTGTCAACCAGGCCGTGGCGTCTGTGGTGCGACAAGAAGCGCTGAAGAGCGAATTCCCAACTGGCAAACGCCTGACCCATCGCACCATATCGCTGCCCTATGCAGACTCCGACAAGGCCGCCAATGAACCGCAGATGGCCTACCCCATTGCGTCCGAACCGCCGCCACCGCAATACCTGCAAATCATCGAACGTGCGCACCCGGACCTGGGCCGCCTGGGTGTGGTGTGGCATACCCAGGGCAGCGGCAAGTCGTATTCCATGGCCTTCTTTGCCGAGAAGGTGCGGCGCACGGTGCCGGGCAACTTCACCTTTGTGCTGATGACCGACCGGGACGACCTGGACAGCCAGATTTACAAGACCTTTGTGGGCTGTGGCGTGGCCGATCAACAGACACCCCGGGCCAGTTCCGGGCGAGAACTCCAGCTGTTGCTGTCAGAAAACCACCGCTATGTATTCAGCCTGATTCACAAGTTCAACCAAGAAGTGACACCTGACGCGCCCTACAGCGAGCGCGACGACATCATCGTCGTGTCCGACGAGGCGCACCGCACACAGTCCGGCAAGCTGGCCCGCAACATGCGCATGGCGCTGCCCAATGCAGCCTTTATCGGGTTCACCGGCACGCCGCTGTTCAAGCACGACCAGCTGACCAAGCGCATTTTTGGCGATTATGTGTCGCGCTATGACTTCAAACGTAGCGAAGAAGACGGTGCCACCGTCAAACTGGTGTATGAGAACCGGGGTGAGAAGCTGGGCCTGGCCAAGCTGGACCTGAACGACCGCATTTCTGCCGCAGTGGACGCTGCCGACCTGGACCCGGACCAGACCGCCCTACTGGAAAAGCTGCTGGGCAAGGACTACGAAGTCATCACCGCCGATGAGCGACTGGACCGCATCGCCACCGATTTTGTGGAGCATTGCAGCACCCGCTGGGAAGCCGGTAAGGCCATGCTGGTGTGCATCGACAAGATCACCTGCGCCCGCATGCTCAAGCTGATCGGGCCGAAGTGGGCGGCCAAGGCTGCCGCCGTGCGCGTGGAAGCGCAGGCCAAGCTGGCGGTAATTGCAATCGCCGCTGATGACGAAGCCCGGCAGGTGCTGCATGCGCAGCGCGACCGGCTGGTAGCCAAGGCGACATGGATAGATGAGACCATCATCGAGCTGATCATCAGCGAAGCCCAAAACGAGGTGGCCGACTTCAAAAAGTGGGGTTTTGACATCATCCCCCATCGCTCCGTGATGAAGCTGGGCTTTGAAACCACAGACGGACAGCGGGTGGATGTGGAAACCGCGTTCAAAAACCCCAAACACCCGTTTCGCATTGCCGTGGTCTGCGCCATGTGGCTCACCGGCTTTGATGTGGAATGCCTGTCCACGCTGTACATCGACAAGCCCATGCGGGCGCACACGCTGATGCAGGCCATTGCCCGCGCCAATCGCGTGTACCCTGGAAAAGACTTCGGGTTGATCGTGGACTACAACGGCATGCTCAAAAGCCTGCGCGAAGCCCTGGCGCAGTACGCACTGGGTGACGATGGTGGTGATCCTGAAATCGTTGCCCCCATAGAAGAACGTGTCGCTGCTCTGGCGGATGCCATAGCAGTGACCGAAGCGCACCTGCGCGGGTTAGGCTTTGAAGCCGGTGCGCTGATGGGCACCAAGGGGTTCACCCGAATTCAATTGCTAGCCGATGCGGTGGAGGCGGTTTACACCAACGATGAATCCAAACGCCGTTATGAAATCTTGTGCCGCGTGGTGTTCAGCCGGTTCAAGGCGCTGCTGGTGGAGCCTTCCGCTTTGATCTATGCCGAGCGCCACGACAATCTGGAAGCCATCTACAAGAAGTTGAGCGATCGGCGCGACACGGCGGACTTGAGCGAGCTGCTCAAACTACTGCACCGCATCGTTAACACGGCCATTGCCTCCCAAGGGCAGGGTGGCGATCAAGCCAGTGGGTTGACGGTGGACCTCTCGCAGATCAACATGGAAAAGCTGCGTGATGAGTTTGCCAAAAAGGTGAAGCGCAAGGCCACGGTGATTGAAGACATTCGCCAAATCGTGGAAGAGAAGCTGGCCCAAATGCTGGCAGCCAACCCGCTGCGCATGAACTACGAGAAAAAGTACCAGGAAATCATCGCCGCCTACAACCAGGACAAAGACCGTGCCACGGTGGAAGACACCTTCGCAAAACTTATGCTGCTGGACGCCAGTTTGAGTGAAGAAGAGCGCCGCGCTGTGGATGAGGGTCTCAGCGAAGAGCAACTTGCCCTATTCGACCTGGTGCGCCGTGGTGACTTGACGAAGGTGGACCGCGAACGGATCAAGCAAGCCAGCAAAGAGTTGTTGGCAGGCGTGCTGGCGGTGATTGCGCCGTTAGACCGCTGGACCGAGAAAGAGCAAACACAGGCCGAGGTGGAAACCTTCATCCTGGACCACGTTTACCAAACGCTGCCTGAGCCACCCTATACGTCCAACGATAAAGCGGAAGTGGCGCAGTTGGTGTACCGGCATATCTGGCAGCAGAGTGTGCGGGATCAGTTAGCGGGTGGTAGTCCTCAATGACTGCCTCGCGGCCTACAACTTTTTCAACTCGTTTGGTTGCGACCATTGTTCTGGCGGGTAGGCGCTCTGCGCCCATGGCAGCGCAACCAACACCATTGCTGACCTCTTCTGAGGCTCTGTAGTGTCGGCCACCCGACATCACCGCTTACAGTTTGCCAGCAGGGTGGTGTTGATCAGTGCGCACAGCTCGGCTTCGCTATGCGCAGGCGCGGAGAGTTTCATCGCCAGTGCTTCGCAAGTGTAATTTTGTGCGCTGGAGCGCAGAGATGGTGTCGGCTCGCTTGCGCCTCGCGCTGGATCAGCCGTAGCCTGCGGCTCGGCCTGGCGGCGCGGATGTTCGTGGCAGTTGTGGTGCTCGCCCGCTACGGGACCCACTGCGTGGCCCTTCGGGTTTACATAGGGTGCTATTGCCTGCAGTGCCCGCCAGTCGCTACGCTAAAGCTTCGCTTGGTGCCGGACACCGCTTCGCGCCCGTCGGGTGCAGGCAACGAACTTTTTGTTAAGTACCGAGCCTAGGCCGTGCCTGTCAGCCCTTCACCTTTACTGTGCGCTGACGCGCACACAGGTGTGCGGGCCGCGGCACTCATTGGCGTTCGTGCTGGGTGGGCTTTAATCAGAGCGCTGCGCGCTAAGTGGGGGCAACCCCAAACCGCCGGGAGGTAACAGGGAGGTAAGAGAGCGGGAATACTGGAGATGCTATCGTTTTAGCAGCATCAAACCCAATGAGATAAGCCCTCGTGAGAGGGCTTATCTTTTTCACTGGCGGAACAGGCGGGATTCGAACCCGCGGAGGGTTTTACCCCTCGCACGCTTTCCAGGCGTGTGACTTAAACCGCTCATCCACCGTTCCAGAGCCTTGGATTCTAACCCGGTATTAGTCGTGACCGACCGAAGCGGCAACAAAAAAGGGCACTCCTTCGAGTGCCCTTCATGTCGTATTGTCCCTACAAAGGGACAACAGACTTTTTCTGATTAGCGAATGACAGCAAGTGTTTCCAACTTGCCGGCACGCACGGTTTTGAGGGTCAGGGCGCCGTTCTTGATGTCGCCTTTTTCATCAAAGGAGATTGGGCCAGTCACGCCCTTGTAGTCTGCAGTAGCTGCCAGCACGGGCAGGTACTTTGCGGGATCAGACGAGTTTGCCTTCACCATGGACGCAACCATGATCTTGACTGCGTCATAGACATAGGGTGCATACACTTGCACATCCGCGTTGTACTTGGCCTTGAACTTGGTCTTGAACTCTTCCATTCCAGCCTTGGCTTCGCCTTCTACGCCGCCAGCTTCTGCGCAATAAACCTGGTCATCTGCAATGGCGTCACCACCGAGTTTCACCAGCTCTGTGGAGCAAATGCCGTCGCCGCCCATGAACTTGGCCTTGATACCCAGCGACTTCATCTGCTTGAGCATCGGACCCGCAACAGCGTCCATACCGCCAAAGAACACGACATCAGGCTTCTTGCCCTTGATGGTGGTCAGGATGGAGTTGAAATCGGTTGCCTTGTCGGTAGTGAACTCTTTGGCCACCACTTTGCCACCGGCGCCTTCGACAGCTTTGGTGAACTCTTCGGCGACGCCCTGACCGTATGCAGTACGGTCATCAATCACAGCAATCGATTTACCCTTCAGTGTGCCAACTGCATACTTGCCCAATGCACCGCCCAACTGGGTGTCATCGGCCACGAGCCGGAATGCGGTCTTGAATCCCTGGCGTGTGTATTTGGGGTTGGTCGCGGAGGGCGAAATCTGGGGAATGCCAGCGTCGCTGTAAATCTGGGAAGCGGGAATGGTGGTGCCGGAGTTCAGGTGGCCCACAACACCAGCCACTTTGGCGTCGGCAAGTTTCTGCGCTACGGCCGTGCCCTGCTTGGGATCAGCGGCGTCATCTTCAGCCATCAGTTCCAACGTCACCTTCTTGCCGTCGATCATGACGCCCGCTGCGTTCAGTTCTTCCACAGCCATGCGCGCGCCGTTCTCATTGTCTTTGCCCAAGTGCGCGATAGCACCGCTGGTGGGACCCACATGTCCAATTTTGACAACGGCAGCAGCAGGAGCGGCCGGTGCGGGCGCAGCGGCAGGAGCGGCAGCCGGTGCAGGAGCCTCTTCTTTCTTGCCACAAGCGACCAGCAGGGTTGCTGCGGCCAATACCGTCAATGTACTTTTCACCTTGAATTGCATAAAAACTCCAAAATTTAGGTCAAAAAAAGACAACGTGAACAAAATTATTCAACACCCGACACGATAACCGAGTTTTGCCCTTTCCAAATTAGCTTAGCGCTTACTAGGGTCAAAAAGTTGGTTTGTAACCGAAACTGCAGCATTTCCCGCTGCCGATTGAGCATCTTGCGATACACGGATTTCACCCAGGATCATTTCGATATCCGAACGCAGACGCGAAGTGAGATCGGATCTGTGCTCCAGCAGCACCTGCTCCACAAGCGTCCGAATCCTCTCCTCGACACTTGGCATGATTTGCTGCAAAACACTGTCGACTGATGGATAAGTGTTGTTATCCTGCACGGGTTGCACAGGTTGCACAGGCGCGGGGATGACAACTTGGGTCAGTGTCGGTAACGGCTTCAGTCCGCTCTTGCTGGTTTTCATGGGTTGGCACCCTTGAGCGCCAAGTCATGGCGAGCGATTTTGTAGCCCGCCAGCGTGTATTGCCTCCATCGCTCACGCGCCAGCGAGCGGTCCGCGTCTTCCAAGCCAACGACTTCAATCAGCCGCTCAAAACGCTCGTAGCCGGCGGGTATCACACTACCCAGATTGACCAATACCTGCCGATTGACCGAGTTGTCTGTAGGCATTTGCGTTAACAGTACCGGCGAGAGTTCCCGCAGCGATCCTTGGTCCGCCGCCGTGCAATGGGGTACAAAATCGGTACCCGAAAGCGCCCACAATTGGCTGCTCAAAAGCCCCGTGGTGGAGATGTCTGCCACCACCTCGACCGTCGCGCCAGCATTCACGGCCTTTCTCAGCAGCCGGCAGGTATAGGCAATTTTGTCCGGCGCACCAAAGTGAAACGCGACCGCGGTCACTTGTTCTCGGCACGTGCCAACAGAAACTCCACGAGCAGCCCTACGGGGCGACCGGTTGCTCCTTTTTGTACGCCGCTTTTCCAGGCAGTGCCAGCGATGTCCAGATGCGCCCAGGGGAATTTGGACGCGAAGCGCTGCAGAAATTTCGCTGCCGTGACCGCGCCACCGGCGCGACCTGCAACGTTGGCAACATCAGCAAAATTGGTTTTCAGCCCTTCCGCGTACTCTTCATCCAGCGGCATCCTCCAGCAGAGGTCCTGTGCAGCATCGCCAGCAACTGCGAGTGCCTTGCCTAATGCTTCGTCCGAGGCAAAGAGCCCACTGCGCACGCCTCCCAGTGCGATCATGCAAGCGCCAGTCAATGTCGCAACGTCGATTGCTGCACTGGGTTTGAATCGCTCGGCGTAGGTCAGTGCATCGCACAAAACCAGTCGACCTTCCGCATCGGTGTTGAGAATTTCGATGGTTTGGCCACTCATGCTTTTCACCACATCACCAGGCTTGACGGCCCTCCCGCTCAGCAGGTTCTCGCAAGCCGGGATCAGGCCAACCACATTGATGGAGGGTTTCAACACGGACAACGCGCGGAAAACACCCAGCACGCTGGCTGCGCCAGACATGTCGAACTTCATTTCGTCCATCTCGGGGGCTGGCTTGATGGAAATACCGCCACTGTCAAAAGTAATACCTTTACCGACCAGCACGGTTGGCGCCTTTGCTTTCGCTGCGCCGTCGTAATGGAGCACGATAAAGCGCAATGGCTCGTCGGAACCCTGCGCCACAGCCATGAAAGAGCCCATCCCCAACTTGGCAACCTCTTTGGGCCCAAGAACCTCGCATCGAATCTTCGTGAGTTTGGCCAATTCCTGCGCCGCTTGCGCTAGATGCGTCGGGGTTGCGTGATTCGCTGGCCGATTCGCCCATTCCTTGGCGACCTCCACGCCCTGAATGGTCGCCGCAGTGCGTTGAAAAAGAGATTGCACTTCCGCGACATTGGTCGTTGCAATGATGGCTTTTTGCAGCGTACGCCCTTCCGGCTTGGACTTTGTTAGCGTATAGACATAGGTTGCATCGGCAATGGCCAGCATGGCGGCGCGAACCGCTTCTTCTCTTGCCGGCTGCGCAAAACACACCATGACCTTCTTGAACAGAGCTGATTTGACCAGCGGCGTCGCCGCCATCATCGCAGCACGCACATCACGTGCAGAGCCTTCCCCAGCCCCAACGAGAACGACGCGGGTCGCGTTCGCCTGCACTGGTTTGTAGAGCGACAACACCTTTCCGGGTTTGGTTTCCAGATCGCCAGACTTGATGGCGGCGGCGACGAGCTGCGACAGATCATCCTTGCCCGCCTTAAAAGTCTGGGTAACCAACACCAGCAAGGCGTCGCACTTTTCGGTACCCGCGCCGACCAGTCCAAGAGATTTCAGTTCAAAGTTCATAATTGCGTTTTTCCTTCGCTTCAATGTTATTCCATTCTTCACTCCGCAAGGAGCTTGCACGTAGTTTCGGCGCGACTCTGGTCGTACTGGTAACCGTAGTAGTCACAACGGTACTGATCCGTACCTTGGGGGAAGCCTCACGTGGCAACTTTAACCCAAGCGATGTGATGGTGGTGATGGCATATACCGTGTTGTCGGATATGCCAACGCTTTTGTCGATGTGCCTGTTCATTGCCATTTTGAGTGTGCTCAATCGGATGTTTCGCGACAGCGAGATGGTGATCTGGTTCGGTAGTGGCCGCGGACTCACTTCACTTATCAAGCCGTTGGTGCGATTTGCCTGGCCAATCTGGATCGTCATTCTGGCCTTGGCATTCTTCATTTTGCCGTGGTCATTTGGGCGCATTGAGGACTACCGGGACCAATATGAAAAGCGCGGTGACCTTGCGCGTATCGAACCCGGGCAGTTTCAGGAGTCGTCCGCGGGCGATCGGGTTTTCTTTATCGAGAAGAGTACGACAGGCTCATCCATCGGCAGCAATGTCTTCATCGCCACCCATGAGCCAACCAAGGAAACGGTCACGTCGGCACAGAGCGGACGTATCGATGTTATCGGAACAGACCGCTTTTTGGTACTCGAGAATGGACAGCGGCTGGAAAAACGCAGCGACAAAAGTGACTTGATCGTGAGTTTTTTTCAGACTTATGGGGCCCGCGTGGGTGCTGATGATCCTTCCGCCCGCAGCTACGTCCCCACCAACTCCATAGCGACTCTGGCGTTGTTACAAAGTCCGAGCAAACCGAACTGGGCGGAGCTGTCATGGCGCGCCGGTCTTATATTGGCGGCGATCAATTTTGTCCTTTTGGGTTTGGCCACCGCAGGTGTCAACCCGCGCGTGGGTCGTTCCGCCAACTTAGGTTTCGCGTTCATGACATTTGTCGTCTACTTCAACCTTTTGGGGCTGGGCAAAAGCTGGATCCAGTCAGGACAGGTGCACTTTGCGGTGTTTCTGGTGGCGCTGCACGGCGGAGCGCTGTTGATGGGGGTGCTGCTGCTGGCCAAACGCCATAACAACTGGGAAATCCGGTTTCCCAAGCGGTTCAAGGCCGCGCCTCCTGGAGCGGCGCTTTGAAAACCATCCGGCGTTTGTTTTACCGTGAAATGGTGCTGGCCATACTGATGGTCACACTGGGTTTCGCGGCTTTGTTTTTTTTCTTTGATTTCATTGAAGAACTTCAAGCTGTGGGTCGCAATAGCGACTCTGGCTACAAAATCCCACAAGCTTTGGCCTATGTCGGCCTCATGGTGCCAAGCCATCTGTATGAGCTGCTGCCCATCACCGTGCTGATTGGCACGATTTTCGTCATGTCGCGCCTGGCGCAAAGCTCCGAGTTCACGATCCTGCGAACCAGTGGTCTGGGGCCGTGGCGGGCGCTGCGCACCCTGCTGGTGCTTGGGCTGGGTTTCGTACTGCTGACGTTTGCCATTGGTGACTACCTGGCACCGCTTGCCGACAAGACAGGACAACTGATGAAATCACGCTATCAGGGACGCATCACGGTTGGAAAGACTGGCGCCTGGTTAAAGGAAAGACACCCCTTAGGGCACGTGGCCGTGAATGTAGGAGCAATGGCGCCTGACGCCAGCATGCGGGATATTCGAATCTTTGAGTTTGACTCCCGCGGCTACCTCGTCTCAACCATACGCAGCACAAGCGCCCAGTTTGAAAGCGGCGACGCATGGACACTGCAAGACGTAGAGCGGACCGAGTTTCTGAGTGTCGAAACCCAGACCAACTCCGTCCAGCGCGCATCGACCGCTTCGCTACGCTGGCCCACCCAGATCAGTGCCGAAATGGTGGCTGCGGCGGTTCTGCGGCCGGAACGCATGGGAACCATTGACTTGTTCCAGTACATGCGGCATTTGCAGGCCAACGGCCAATCAGCGCAAAAATACGAAATCCAGTTCTGGAAGAAGGTTTTTTACCCTATGAGCTGCCTGGTGATGGTGGTTCTGGCGCTGCCGTTTGCTTACTTCCATTTTCGGTCCGGCAGCATCACCACCTACGTATTCGGTGGTGTCATGGCGGGCATCAGCTTTGTACTGCTCAACAACGTTCTGGGCGATCTGGGGATGTTGCGAGGCTGGCAGCCATGGATTACCGCTGCACTGCCGGGTTTCATCTATTCCGTGGCATCGCTTACCGCATTTACCTGGTTGGTCTTGCGGCGCTGACATCGCTAAACAGCAAATTCCGGCATAATGAATTTCATCTTTAGTTGAAATTCGATATGAACCTTCACCAGTTTCGATTTGTTCAGGAAGCTGCACGGCGCAATCTCAACCTGACCGAAGCCGCCAAAGCGCTGCATACCTCCCAGCCTGGGGTCTCCAAGGCCATCATCGAACTCGAAGAAGAACTCGGCGTCGACATTTTTGCCCGCCACGGCAAACGGCTCAAACGCATTACCGAGCCCGGGCAACAAGTGCTCAAGAGCATTGAACTCATTCTGCGCGAAGTCGGCAACCTCAAGCGTATCGGCGAGCAGTACAGCGCTGAAGACAGCGGCACCCTCTCCATTGCAACCACCCACACGCAGGCCCGCTACGTGCTGCCGGAAAAAGTGGCGCAATTGCGTGCCGCCTACCCCAAGGTGAATATCAGTTTGCACCAGGGCGCACCCGATCAGGTCGCGCGGATGGTGATTGACGAAGTAGCCGAAATTGGCATCGCCACTGAATCATTGGCCGACTACACGGAGCTGGTGACACTGCCCTGCTACGAATGGCAGCACATGCTGGTATTGCCTACCGACCATCCGCTGGCACGCAAGGAGCGGATTGCGCTGGAAGATATTGCGCAAGAACCGCTGATTACCTACCACCCGTCGTTCACCGGCCGCACCAAGATTGATCAGGCTTTTGCTGCCAGGAAGCTAGAGCCACGGATTGCCTTGGAAGCGATTGACTCCGACGTCATCACGACCTATGTGCGATTAGGCCTTGGCGTCGGGTTGGCGGCAGAAATGGCCGTGCGCGACATCGCTGACGACGGCGGTAAAGGGGGCCTGGTCGTGCGCCCCGCTGGCCATTTGTTTGGTCAGAATGTGGCGCGCGTGGCCTTCAAGCGCAGCGCCTACTTGCGTAACTTTGTGTATACATTTGCCGAGCTGCTCAGCGACCGTCTCAATCGCAAGCTGGTGGCGCGTGCGATGGATGGGCACACGGAAGACTACGAGTTTTGACTACGCGATGAACAGCGTCGCCGGCGTCTCCAGATAACTCCGAATCACCTGCACGAATTTGGCAGCATCAAGCCCGTCGATTACACGATGGTCAAACGATGAGGATAGATTCATCACCTTGCGCACCACAATCGCACCGTGCAGCACCACGGGACGTTCCATGATGCGGTTGACCCCGATGATCGCTACCTCCGGGTGATTGACCACGGGAGTGGTGACGATGCCACCGAGTGGCCCGAGGCTGGTAATGGTGATGGTGGAGCCACTGAGCTCCTCGCGCGTGGCACGGCCACTTCGGGCCGCCTGCGACACACGCAAAATTTCTGTCGCAATGGACCACAAGCCCATGTTCTGCACGTCACGTAAAACGGGAACCATCAAACCGTTATCAGTTTGCGTCGCAATGCCCAAGTGCACCGCTCCATGGCGCGTTACAACGCCCTGGTCGTCGTCGAAGCGGGCGTTCATCTGCGGAAACTGTTGCACCGCCAGCACCACGGCACGGGTCAACAGCGGCAAAATCGTGAGCCGCTCACGTTTGCCACTCCATTGGGTATTGAGCCTCTCCCGCAAGGTCTCCAATTCTGTGACATCGACCTCCTCTACATAGGTGAAGTGTGGGATGCGCCGTTTGGACTCCTGCATCTTCATCGCAATCTTGCGACGCAAACCTATAACGGGAATGCTCACATCTTCGGGTGGTGTGCTTGCACTGGAACCTTCCATGGGACCGTTGCGCTGTGGTTCAAACCTTGCCAGCCGCTCGACGGGCGCATCGGACGGATGCGCCACACGGTAGGTTTCCAGGTCACTGTGCATGATGCGTCCCGCAGCGCCCGTGCCAGACACCAAAGCAAGGTCCACGCCCAATTCCCAGGCGCGGCGGCGTACCGCGGGCGACGCAATCGGTCGATCCTCGCCCGGTTCTGCGCTGCGCATCGGTCGGCTGGGCATCGCAGCTGGCGCTGCGTGCTCACGTTTCAGTGACTTCTGTGGCTCGGCAACTTTCTGTTCCTGCACTGGCACGGGAACACTATCGACCGCCTTCTGGTTACCCGCGCCCTGCACTTCCAGCCGTACCAACTCGGAACCCACGGCGATGGTCTGTCCGACCGTTCCACCCAGGGACACCACGGTACCGGCGACCGGTGAAGGCACTTCGACGGTGGCCTTGTCGGTCATGACATCGGCAAGTACCTGGTCCATGGCGACCAGATCGCCCGCCTTCACGTGCCAGGCAACCAATTCCACCTCGGCAATACCTTCACCGATATCGGGGGTTTTGATGATGTAAGTTCCCATTACGCCTCCACTGCACGTTGGAAAGCAGCACCCACCCGCGCTGGTCCGGGGAAATATGTCCACTCCTGGGCATGGGGATAGGGTGTATCCCAGCCGGTCACACGTTCGATGGGAGCTTCCAGATGGTAAAAACAATGCTCCTGCACCAGCGCGAGAAGCTCGGCTCCAAAACCACAGGTGCGGGTTGCTTCATGGACCACCACGCAGCGCCGGGTCTTCTTGACCGACGCGATGATGGTATCGAGGTCCAGCGGCCAGAGACTGCGCAAGTCGATGATCTCCGCATCAATGCCGGTTTCACGCGCGGCTGCTTCGCAGACAAAAACCATGGTGCCGTAGGCCAATACCGTGAGCTGGTTTCCCGGTCGGTACACACTGGCGGATTCCAGCGGCACCGTGTAGTAGCCCTCGGGCACCTCGCCCAGCGCATGCTTGGACCAGGGCACGACTGGATTCTCGTGGTGTCCATCGAACGGTCCGTTATACAGGCGTTTGGGCTCCAGAAAGATGACCGGGTCATCGTTTTCTATCGACGCAATCAACAGGCCTTTGGCGTCATAGGGGTTGGATGGCATCACGGTACGCAAACCACACACCTGCGTAAACAGCGCTTCCGGACTCTGGCTGTGCGTTTGCCCGCCGTAGATGCCGCCACCGCAGGGCATCCGGATGGTAATCGGTGCAGTGAATTCGCCCGCCGAGCGGTAGCGCAGTCGGGCCGCCTCCGAGACGATCTGGTCGGACGCCGGGTAGAAATAATCAGCAAACTGGATTTCCGGCACGGGACGCAAGCCATAGGCCCCCATGCCCACTGCGACGCCAACAATGCCGCCTTCGGAAATAGGCGCATCAAACACGCGGGACGTTCCGTACTTCTTTTGCAAGCCTTCGGAGCAACGAAATACGCCGCCGAAGTAGCCCACGTCCTGCCCAAAAACGACCACGTTCGGATCGCGCTCAAGCATGATATCCATGGCTGACCGCAGCGCCTGGATCATGGTCATTGGTGTCGTATTCATATGCTTCCCCCTGCCTGTTGCAACTGGTCACGCAAGTGGGGCGGCATGACCTTGTACACGTCTTCGAACATGGATGCCGTGTCGGGAATGTGACCATCAAGCAGGGTACCAAAAGCCTCGGCCTCCTTTTGTGCCGCGCTGACTTCGTTTTCCAGTTCCTCCACCAGACTTTGGTGTTGTCCATCGGTCCAGACCCCCAGTTGCAGCAGGTGTCGTTTGAGCCGATCGATCGGATCGCCCAGCGGAAATTGCTTCCAGTCATCCGCGGGGCGGTACTTGGTGGGGTCGTCGGAAGTCGAGTGGGGACCGGCACGGTAGGTGACCCATTCGATCAGGGTTGGACCCAGATTCCCGCGCGCTCGCTCAGCGGCCCAGACGGATGCCGCGTAGACCGCCAGAAAATCATTCCCGTCCACCCGCAATGACGGAATTCCACAACCATTGCCGCGCGCAGCGAAGGTAGTCCCCTCCCCGCCAGCAATGGCCTGAAAGGTGGAAATAGCCCACTGGTTGTTCACCACATTGAGAATCACCGGGGCACGATAGACGTGGGCAAAGGTGAGCGCCGTATGGAAGTCCGACTCGGCGGTGGCGCCATCGCCAATCCAAGCCGACGCAATCTTGGTGTCATTCTTGATGGCCGATGCCATCGCCCATCCCACTGCCTGGATAAACTGGGTCGCGAGGTTGCCAGAAATCGAAAAGTAGCCAGCGCGGCGCACCGAATACAGCACCGGCAGCTGCCGCCCTTTGAGCGGATCTCGCGCATTGGACATCAGTTGGCAGATCAATTCCACCAGCGGAACATCGCGCGCCATCAGCAGGCTCTGCTGGCGGTAGGTGGGGAAACACATGTCACCGTCGGCCAGGGCCAGCGCGTGGGCCGAGCCAATCGCCTCCTCGCCCAGGCTTTGCATATAAAAAGACAACTTCTTTTGCCGTTGCGCCATCAACATGCGCCCATCGAAGATGCGCGTTTTCAGCATGGTGCGCAATCCCCGCAACAGGATGGCGGGTTCAATGGCAGCGGCCCACGGACCGACCGCCTTGCCATCATCGTCCAGCACGCGAATCAAGCTAAAGGCAAGGTCGGCGGCCTGGGACGGCACGACATCAAGGGGAGGTCTGCGAACCGTCCCTGCAGCAGACAAGTGCAGATAAGAAAAATCGGTAGCAGAACCGGGCCGTGCCGAGGGTTCGGGGACATGCAAGCGCAAAGGCTCGTGTGGGGTCATGGGCGTATCTCCAGGCAGAAGGATGGTCTGCACAAATAGTCGCTGATTTGATTCCAACGCACAACGGGTAGTCAAGCGCCGACCTAAAATTGTCTCAGGCTACGGGATCTCCGCCGCCTGCCAGACGGGCTATCGTAACGCACTTTTTTGTCTTTCCATGAACCCACTCGTATCGCGTCTGCCGCATGTTGGCACCACCATTTTTTCCGTGATGTCGGCTTTGGCGCAGGAGCACCAGGCCGTCAATCTGGGCCAGGGGTTCCCGGACTTCGCCTGTGATCCGGCATTGCTTGACCATGTGAATGAGGCCATGCGCAACGGCCATAACCAGTACCCGCCAATGCCCGGCGTAGCCGTCCTGCGCGAGGCTGTTGCTACAAAAATTGAAGCGCTCTACGCACGCCAGTACAGCGCTGCGAGCGAAATTACCATTACGGCCGGGGCGACCCAGGCCATCATCACAGCGATTCTGGCGGTGGTGCATCCGGGCGACGAGATCATTGTGCTGGAGCCCTGCTATGACAGCTATGTTCCCAATATTGAGCTTGCTGGCGGAAAAGTCATCCGGGTGCCACTGACGCCCCAAACCTTCAGGCCCGACTTCCACGCCATTGGCGCGGCCATCAACGCCAAAACCCGCGCCATCCTCATCAACTCACCGCACAACCCCAGCGCCACGGTGTGGTCGAAACAGGACATGCTGCAGCTGGAAGCGCTTCTGGCACCCACCGATGTGCTGTTAATCAGCGACGAGGTGTACGAACACATGGTCTTTGACGGAGCACCGCACGAGAGTGCTGCACGTTATCCCGGTCTGGCTGAACGCACGTTTATCGTTTCGAGTTTTGGCAAGACCTACCATGTCACCGGCTGGAAAGTGGGCTACGTGGCTGCGCCGGCCGCCCTGACGGCCGAGTTTCGCAAGGTGCACCAGTTCAATGTGTTTACCGTCAACACACCCATGCAATATGGTCTGGCGTCCTACCTGGCAAACACAGTGGCTTACCTGGAATTGCCGGCGTTTTACCAGCGCAAGCGCGATCTGTTCCGCGCCGGTCTGGCACACAGCAAACTCCGGTTACTCCCCTGTGAGGGCAGTTACTTCCAGTGCGTGAATATCTCAGAGGTGAGCGACCTCAGCGAGGCCGACTTTTGCCAGTGGTTGACCAGGGAAAAGGGCGTTGCGGCCATTCCGGTATCTGCCTTTTACGGCAGCAGCTTCGACCAGCGGGTCGTGCGGTTTTGCTTTGCCAAGCAGGACGAGACACTGCATGCTGCCCTCGGTCGCCTGCAATTGCTATAGAAATAGTAGCTGGTTACGCTTTCCAGACGGGCGCTACAACCACTTTTGGTTCAAATTTTCAGGCGCTTTTCAATCAGCGCCCGCCCGCCGGGGCCAGTCATCAGCACCAGGGCTGAGCCGGGCGCGATGGGGTGGTCGTCTGCGGGATTGAAAAACCATTTGCCATTCTCATGGGTGGCCAGAACCAGGTAATCGCGAGAGCGAGGCAGCAATTGCGCAAGCGGGGTATTTTGCATCGCCGTCGGTGTGATGACTTCTTCCACCCGCAACCCTTCATCGCTGTGCAGCATCTGGTCCATAAAGCTGACCACGTGCGGGCGCACCATCACCGAAGCTATGCGCATACCGCCAGCAAAATCGGGCGACACAATTTCATCGGCCCCGGCGCGACGCGCTTTCAGCGAGTTGCGCACATCATGCAAGCGCACAACGACCCGTGCATTGGGGTTGAGCATCTTGACCGACAACGAAATCATGATGTTGTGGCTGTCGTCGCCGGTCACGGCAAACACGCCGGCCGCATTGGCCAGGCCGGCTTTGTGTAATGCCACGTCGTCGGCAGCGTCGTCATGCAGGTACCTGGCATTGGGATGCAGTTCCAGCCAGTTCTCCAAAACGTCACGGTTGTTCTCGATCACAACGAATGGCCGCTTGGTCTTGAACATCTCACTCGCCACGTTGGAGCCGACTCGACCGATGCCGCAGACAATGTAGTGCCCGGTGATCTTGGCAATTTCCTTTTCCATGCGCTTTCTCCTGAGACTGGCGTTGAGATCGGAATCGATCAAAAAAGCTACGAAGTTGGAGAACAGATAGCTCGTGGTTCCGATACCGATGATGGCGATGAACACGGTGAAAAGCCGCCCCATCGGATGACCTTCCAGGCTTACCACCTCGCCATAGCCGATCGTGGCCACGGTAATAAAGGTCATGTAGAAGCTGTCGACCCAGGTGGCGTTGGGGCTGCCAATGTGCCAATAGCCGACCGTACCCACCACGGTGACGGCCAATAAAAGCAATGATCCGTAGACTAATCCGGAAAAATGCCGGCTGCGGATGACTCTCTTTTTCAAATCGTTGCGCCCTGAAGATCGTTACCGGCAAATTGTAGACAACCAGTTGGACCCAAAGTCAGACAACTTCCCGTTCAGGTTGATCCGCCGTGGGGTTCTGGGAAGCACCAGGCAACGCAGGTTTTGGCGCGCGCCGGGCACGCTCCAGGGTGCGCGCTACATCGTGCGTGTCCATCCCGTACGTGTCTGCAAATGCGTCCATCGTCTGGCCGCTGGCGGTAAACGCTCGCAGCAGGGCTTCACCACGGGCCGCACGCTCCTGCGATTGCGCCAGCGCCTCATCGAGCAGTGCATTGGCGGCAGGATCTTTGCTGTGCACCAGGGCCGCGTAATCCATGCCAGTCAGACCTGAATCTTCAAAGGCTTGAATGACCCGCTCCAGGAGCTTCGGACGCAAGTCTTCCTTGCTACGCATCTGTCTGCGACGAAACACCTCCAGCAACGACTGGTAGATGTGTTCAGGTGCCATGGGTTCCACCGCCTGCCCTTGCAGATCATGGCGCTGCTGCCCCGAGGCCACCGCCGTCAAATACCGGGTAGAGCGGGTGTGCAGAGCCAGCGCGGCCTTGAGCTGGCTGCGCTCGCACAGGTCCGGGTGTGCTTCGAGCAGGTCCTGGAAAATACCGCGCTTGAGCGGCAAAAAAACTGCGCCAAACAAGTGGGGATACAGCGCTGCCAGCTTGTCCAGCAGCGGGAATACGTCAACTTTGGCAGGCTTGGGGGCTTCGACAGTGGGTTGTGATTCGGTCATAGCCCTCCATCATGCCTCATCTCACTCCCCAAAAGCCCGATCCCATCGCGCCAGGGTGCGATTCAAAGCAATGTGGCATCGGGCAGAGATGGCTAGGAGCTTTTGCGTCCCAATTGCTGGGGGCTAAAGGCGAAGTAGCGAGATTCCGCCCCGCCTCAGCCGGAGAAAATTGTGCCGAATCGGGTTATAGCGCCCGTAGAACCTGCGTGAGCTGCTCCTATTTTTGCTGCGCTGCGAAATGTAATTGGGTGGGTCGCCAAGTGTGCCGGGGCGGCAGCGACTGCGGGTGTTAACGAAGAGCGGCTATCGGACTTACCCAGTTGAGTGAAAGCCGAGACCTCACGATGTGAGCGTCAGACAAATACAGAAACGACTCTAGCTTGACGCGATTACGTACCGACACGCTGAGCGCTAACGAAAAGTGGTGCCGGAGTCAGTGATTCGACCAAGCGGTTCGATCTTCGAGGAGACGCACAGTGAAGAAACTTTTACAAACAGCCGCACTTTTGGCTGGATTTGGCGGAGGGGTGGCTGTGAACTGGGCGCTTGCGCAGGTGCCCGCTTCCGAGGACCCACTTCTGGTTGCGCCAGCGCACTATAAAGTTCGCTTCGAAAACGATCGGGTTCGCGTACTGGAAGGCTTTGACGCCCCTGGCGTGAAGATTGCCATGCATGGGCATCCTGACACGCTTATGGTCGTACTGTCATCTTTCAAGCGCAAGCTTACCCTGGGAATCGGGCGCGTCATTGAGACTGAGTCCGCGCCGGGCGATGTGAGATGGATGCCTGCGCAATCTCATGCGGGCGAGAACATCGGTAGTACCGAAACTCGGGCGCTTATTGTCGAGTTCAAGGCGAAAGTTCGCTGACAAGTGCTGTAAAGCGCTTGGCAGTCCAGTTCAACTCCATTCTTGAGTCGTTCATGGCATTCGGCATGGTGCATCAATCATTCACCCGGAGCTTGAGTAAGTGGACGCTCTAACCGCCAAATCCGCCTTGGAAAGTTGGCGCTGGTGGCTCAGCATGCCTTTCTTCATGCCACTGCGGCGTGAACTTTTCGGGTGTTTACAATTTGCAGGAAGTCAACATCCATACAGCCATCTATGCTGATTCATCCCGAGTTTGACCCTGTTGCCTTCCAAATAGGTCCCATTTTGATTCGATGGTACGGGTTGACCTATGTCGTGGCCTTTGCCTTCGTGCACTGGCTTGCGCTTAAGCGGATCCATCATCCTTCATTCAGCTCCCCATTTTCGGCAAAGCCTTGGGAGCGCAGGGATGTAGAAGATATCCTGCTCTACGGTATGTTTGGTGCGGTTGTCGGCGCTCGGCTTGGCCATTGCCTGTTCTACAACCCGGTTTACTACTTTTTCAATCCATTGGAAGTGTTCGCCGTTTGGAAAGGTGGCGAGAGTTTTCATGGTGGGCTGATCGGGGTGATGCTTTCCCTCGCGTGGGTTGCCCATCTGCGCAAGTGCCCTTTTTGGGAGGTCGGTGATTTGGTCGCCCCATGTGTTCCTCTCGGGCTGGCCAGCGGGCGTATGGGCAACTTCATCAATGGGGAATTATGGGGACGGGTGACATCGCCGGACTTGCCATGGGGAATGGTTTTTCGCGGAGCGGGGGATTTGCCACGCCATCCATCGCAGATTTACCAATTCCTTCTCGAAGGCTTACTGCACTTTGTGCTGCTGTGGCTCTACGCCAGAAAACCACGCAAGACGGGTCAAGTGTCGGCGATGTTCTTGATCATTTACAGCGTTTTTCGTTTTATTGTCGAGTTTTTCCGTGAGCCCGATGCGCATCTGGGCTTCCTTGCGCTGGGTTTGACCATTGGTCAGTGGTTGTGTGTGCCCATGCTCATCGGCGGGGCGGGGCTCTGGTGGTGGGCGCATCGGCGAAATACTCCGCAAACAGTGTCGCTGCCTCGATCATCGCCGGATCGTCCCGTTGAAGTCGGCCGCTAAGCCGCTGTGTCGCGCTCGCTCACCAGTCGACCACAGCGGAGCCCCACGTGAAGCCCGCGCCGAACGCAACCATCGCGATCTTCATGCCTTTCTTCAGCCGGCCGGACTCTACCGCTTCGGCCAGCAAGATTGGGATTGTCGCTGCAGTGGTGTTGCCATAGCGCTGAATGTTGGACACGAGTTTGTCGTGCGGGATCTTGAGTTGATCGGCTACGTATTGGTTGATGCGTAGATTCGCCTGATGAAAGAAAAATAGATCTATTTGTTCGTGCGTGAGGCCTTTTTTTGAGTATGCAGTGAACAGTGCGCCGATCATTCGCTCGACCGCGTTGCGGAACACGAGCTTGCCGTCCATCTGCGCAAACATCATCTCGGGATGCACCTGGCCAACACCCTGCTCATCGAGCGGAATGAAAGGCTTTTGCCGAGTGTCCCAGATCTTCTGCGTCAGCACGTCTGCGTGGCGGCCGTCGGCGCCAAGCCACCAGCCACGCACGCCGCGGTCCTCGTCGGTCGCGCTGACAACCACCGCGCCGGCACCGTCGCCGAACAACGTTGCGACGGTGCGACCCCGCGTCGAGAGATCAAGCGCATGAGAGTGCACTTCGGCACCCACCAGCAGCACGTGCTTCACGTTGCCCGACTGCACCATTGACGACGCCGTTGCGAGGCCGTACAGAAAACCGGAGCACTGATTGCGAACGTCCAGAGCCGGTACAAACGTGGCGTCCGCACCGTCGCATAGGCCTAGCTTACGCTGAAGGTGCACGCCCGAGCCGGGGAAGGAGTGCTCTGGCGACAGTGTCGCGAACACGATCATCCCGATGTCGTGCTTCGAGATCCCTGCATTTGCGATCGCCTGCTCCGCGGCGCACACCGCAAGATCGCTGGGACCAACGCCATTGTCGACGAAGCGACGCTCTTCGATGCCGGTGCGCTGGACGATCCACTCGTTTGTGGTGTCGATGTTGAAATCGTTGATGAGTTGATCGTTGCTGACGACATTTGGCGGAACGAAAAAGCCTGTTCCAGAGATGTAGGCATTGGGCACAATTGCACTCCTAAAGGATTTTCACTATCGATGAAGTTGGACTTATGGCGACAAATTATGACTGTCGTGATGACCGTATGCAGGTTTTTTGTTTTCGAGTTCTGCAAGTCGCCGCACGTGCTCAAACACCATTTCGGTTGTCGCCAAAGGATCCTTTTGAGCTTGCGCTTTCAGATCGCCCACGCGCAGCGGTGCCCCAAAACAAACGTTGATTGGTAGTGAAGGCAGGTCGCGTCCGCGCCTAAACTCCAGCACGAAGTCGCTCGAGAGGCCATGAATAAAAACCGGCAAGACTACAACGTCAGGGGCACAAACTGCCAGCAACTGCCCCAGTCCTGGCTTGCGGGGCAAAAATTCATAGGGGCTTGGGTGATGCGAGCGTGTCCCCTCGGGATGCATTCCGATGACAGCCCCTTTACCCAAGGTGCATGCCACTTGTTGCATTCCCACTTTATTTAGTACGCGCCGGCGATCGTCTCGAAACACGGGTGGCCACATGGATGCTCCGGCTACACCATAGTTGAGCAGCACCCCCAACGGGTTGGTGTAATAGAAGCTTGAGCGAACCGGGTAGGCGACGCGCGTCAGCAAACGCGTACGGAACTTCAAGATTGTCGAGATTGCAAACATGTCAAAAAACGACCGATGGTTACTCACCAAAATGATGCCACCGGGTGCATCAAGCGTTTGAAGCGCGTCAAGCCCCGAGATTTGCCAGCGCTTGGCAGTCATCGCATGTATCCACGCCGCATTCAGCCATCCGGAGAAAAAATGCAGGACGCGTCGAAGCCAAGGCAAGCGGTTAGTGGCCTCAAGCAGCGGAACCGAGATGCGCTCAAATCCTCGCAACAGGTGCCTGGGCATCGGGGGCATCGATGGAGTAGTCATTGTTGAATATGATGGTTACTAAACTCAACTACAGACATCATGGGTTCGCACCCGTCATTGGCGCCAGAACATGAAAAAAATGCTGCAAGACCCGTATGTGAAGACTGCTGTTGCTGATATACGCTCGTTTCTCGCTGAGAACCGTCGCGAAGTCATTATATTTTTCACAGTACTTTACGTTCTGATCGCCAATAAATATCTGGGACAGGTTGATGGCCTATTGGGTCTGCTGAAACTCATCGGTGCGGAAAAGTTATTGGTAGTAGCGATTGATACGTTTCAATTGTCTGCGGATGCCCACTTTTATTCGCTCCTGTACTGGGGCTGCGTCTTGTGTTTTGACTATATGGTCATTCCATGCCTGGTTATCGTGTTTGTATTGAAGGAGAGGCTGAGCAATTTTGGACTTCAATTTGAACTGGGCAAGCGGTTCACTAAATATTATTTCTATTTTCTTGTACTCGCCCTTGCTGTGGTTTATCTGGCGTCGAAATCCCCAGCTTTCCAGGCCAAGTATCCTTTTTATAAGATCCATGGCGTTGCGGAACTCAACGCCAACTTCTTCATTTGGGAGTGCTTATACATATCCATGTTTTTTTGCCTGGAGTTCTTTTTTCGGGGCTTTATGGTCAAGGGCTTAAAGAGTAAGTTCGGCTTGTGGTCAATATTCATCATGACGGTACCGTATTGCATGATCCACTTTGGCAAGCCACTCGCCGAAACGATTGGTGCCATATTTGCGGGATTGGCCCTGGGGTATATCAGCTATCGCGGAAGAGGCATACTGGCCGGCTTCTTTATGCACGTTACCGTGGCGTTGTCGATGGACGGCATGGCCTTGTGGCAGACCGGTGTGTTATCTCGGTAAGCGGGAGGCAGCCTGCAACGCGTCGTAGGTGGATTTTCTTCGTTGCAACCAACTGTATGCCAGCAACAGCGCGATGGCACCCCAAATCACTTGGCCCACCAACGTGGGCCAACGTTGGAAAAATGTGCTGGTTGGCTGCGTGTGGTACGCCACTTCAAACAACCCGGACCATTTTTGTTTAATGGGCGACAGTTCGAGCAACTCACCATTTGCCAACGCCACGCTGGAAATCCCTGAATTGGTTACGCGCAACATGGGCACGCGAAACTCCACCGCGCGCGCCATCGTCATGTAGGAATGTTGATAAGGTTCTTGCCAATGCCCAAACCAGGAGTCGTTGGTGATATTCACAATGAAGTGCGCCCCCAAATCAGCCCAGTTTCCGGACAACTCGGGAAACAGGCTCTCATAGCAAATTTGAATTCCGAATTTGAGCTGGTTCAATGCCAATAATTCTTTGACACCCTGGCCCGCTGCCATGTTGCCAATGCGTGGTAAATAGTTGCGAATCGCCGGGAATTCCTGTTCAAACGGCACGTATTCGCCAAACATGATCAGCTTGGATTTGCTGTAGTGCGGTGCCATGACCTGCCCCTCTGGGCTCAGCACAAATACCGAGTTTGTCTTCAATTGCCGCCCGGCATCCCAGCCAAACGCACCGGTAAGCAGCCCTACGCCACTACGCTTGACAAATTCGCTCAGCTGATCGGCGATCTCATCCTTTAAGTTCGGATCGCTCAAAATGGTGGGAATCGACGTCTCCGGCCACAGCACCATATCAATTTTTCTGTCTTTGAACTGCTGCAACGCTTCTTCGGATTGGTGAATGTATCGCTTCAATATTTCATGGCGAAATTCGTCACCGTACTCGGCGGCCAGTTTCTTGTTGTTTTCGATATTGGTTTGGATCATCAGCACATTGGCCGACGCATCTGGCTGCGGCAGCCGCGATTGCAACCAAACGCCCAGAACATTGAGCAGCAAAAATACCACAACTACCGATCCCGCCAGCACTTTTCCGAAGACCGCTTTGCGTTTTTGCCACGCCAGCAGCAAGGGCAGATTCGCCAATACAGTCAACGTGCTCAAGCCTTTAAACCCGATGTACTCGGCCAATTGAAACACCGGCAGTCCGGCCGAGAACCACGTATAGCCAAAATTCGAGTCAAACAAGGTGACGGAATAGGATTCGCACAGGACGGTGATCAACGCCATCCAGAACAGCGACAGGCGTGATGACCATTGGAAATGGCGCTGCCACAGGAACCACAGAACACCGGCAATGGTTATATACAGATGCCCAACCAGACAAAAGCCCAGCATGCCGAGCACCGAGACTGGCCACGACAGGTGGGCAAACTCGTGCAGCGTGTAGGCAACCCAGTTGTAGCCGATCAGCGTAAAGACAAATCCGCACGTGATACCGCCCCAAAACACCGCTTTGAGACTTTGCTGACGTGACCAGTACAACCATAGCGGTACCAGACAAAACAGGTTGGCCCATGGCGGAAATGGGATATAGCTTGTGCCGACCAGCACGCCGGCCAGCACTGGCAAGGTCAAGGACTTCCAAACGAAAGGCACGGGGCTGGATTGCATGGAACAGTCGCTTTTTCAACAAGGATCAGTGCGACTTGGCATCGCAACTTAGGTCGAGGCGCAAATCCTTTATGCACGGACATCTGTCATGGCTTCCGACAGATGCTGTTGATCGTGCTGCGACCAGGATGGGCGGCGCAGGTTGCCTGTTGCGCGGCCCCGCCGGGCTGGTCTCAACGCAATGGACTTGCTCTGAGTCAGCCCAGCCGCATCGTGTCAGCGAGACGCTGGGTTAAGCAACTGACGCAATCAGGGCTTCCAACCACCTCGAAATGTGGTTGCCAGTTTTTTGACGTCGTCTTTGTCAAGGCTGCCATCGCTGGTCATCGTGGACAAGGTGTTGCTCATGCTGCCGAGCAAGGTCGAAGTCACCACACTGCCATTGGCCAAGGTCTCCACAGCGGCAGAAGAAGTCTGCAACAAGAGCTTCGCAGCATTTTCCAGTTGTGCCTGTTGGGTTGGCCCGTAGTTGGCATCGACCGCGGCATTTGCTTCTTTGGTGGTCAAGGTGATCGGCGTAGGAGTTTGCACTACGCTTGCCAGCACACGTGTGACCTGTACGGCAGAAGCCACAGCCACTTCCTTTTGCAGGGCTGGGCTCAGGCTGGTGGCGGAGGTGCCGACAGGCACCAGCATATTGAGCGCCGCATCGCCGGCTTTCACCAGCGTCATGTAATTTGGGCTGATACCGCCAGTGGCCGCAGCCTCGTAACCGGCCATACTATAGACGCCGTAGAGCTTGGCATTGGAATCCGTGGAGCCATTCGCCACGACGTTTAGCGACGCGCTATCCATGAGAGCGTCTTTTGCGTAGGCTAGCCCAAGGGTTTGCACCACATCCTTGTTATAGCCTGCGGCGGCCAGGACCGCCGAGGCCTCACTGATGGCCTTTGCCGCGTTTCCGCTGGCGAGAGAGGTATTCGCGGTGGCCAGGGCCTTGGTTTGATCTGCCGTCAGGGTGGCGGACGGCAACTGGGTATTGATAGGGGCGCCAATTGGCACCGCTTCTTCGTTGGCGGCGCCGCAGGCCCCAAGCAGGCCGGCCACCAGTAATGCCGCCCACGCGCCGGGTTGCCGCAGCGGGAAGGTGATGTGTCGGCGAAGCGTCAAAGTGGAGTTCGTCATGTCTAGTTCCTCTCTCTTAAGAGCCGGCGCCGGTAAGAGCCAGCAGTTGCCCGATCGCTACCGTGCTGATGGAGGTTTGTCCGCCAAACGTGATTTTCAAGGAGACGGTGGCCGCCGTCCCCGGGTTGGCGGAACAGGTTACGGAAGGCACATCCTTGTCAGTGTCCGTTACTTTGCATTCAGCGGTTGCTTTTTCGACGAGATATTCGACCTTGTACGCCGCGCCGAACGTCGAACCTTTGGCGTTCAAAGCAAAGGGCTTCCCAACTTCGAGCCTGCCGGTGGTAGTTCCAGGCACGAGCCTGGCGAGGGGGGCAGCGGCTACCGTGATGGTTGCTGACGAGCTATTCAGCGTAGTGCCTGCTGAGTCCTTGAGGGTGCCCTGCAGGGTGTATTCGCCGGCTGTAGGCAGAGCAGAGGCGGCCACCGTGACGGTTCCCGAGGTGGTTTCGTCCGTCGTGCAGGTGGTATTGCTGGGAATGCTGGCATTGCTGCAGGTGGTTTCGACCGTAGTGGTTGTGACCGTGGACTTATTCAACAGCGTCCAAGTCACTTTCTTGGCTGCTGATTTTAGCGGCGCGTGGGTGTACTCGGCGCTGAACGCACTGCCGATGACAGCCGTTGCCAGCGGGTTGGTTATGGCAATATTCGTGCGACCATCCTTGATATTGAATTTGGTCGTTGTCGGCTTCAGACCCCCTCCAGCGGTGATGGTCATCGACGAGGGGGTCGTACCCTTGGCAGCCAGTTTGTCATACAGGATGGTATTGAGAGGGATAACTACTGTCTGACTTCCCGGTGTACTTGTACTAGACGCTGTTGTGACGCCCTCCAAATCGCCAACGCCTGTCTTTGAACAGTTCAGGTTACCAAGCGGACAAGTAAATGTTCCTACGTCGGAATCATTTATCTTTATTGCGTATGTGGGGTCGTCAATAGATCCGCTTCTCATTTGGCTGACCAACTGATACTGACTCGACTCATCGACAACGGTGTAAGTTGGTGTGGAGGCCGCGGCGGCGGTGGGTTTGGCCGGGGCGGGGTCATCACCACACGCCCATAGCGTCCACCCGTACATCAACGCCAGCGCATAGATGAGCACAAAGCGAAATCCTAAGGGTTTCTGTCGTAGCAGCGGCATTTTCATGGCAAGAGTCCTGTCTGAGTGGATTGCGCTACGAATGTATCAAGCACAGGCCAAGCAAGCCTTAGCGGGCATAACTCAGTAGCTTGGGATCGATATTACCGCAACGTTAGTCTTGTGTGAGGCTGCAGCGTTGTTTTTTTTTGACTGGCCTATAACGAAAGCGTAAAGCTAAATTGCAGGGTTGGGGTCGTGGACAAGGTGTTGCTCATGCTGCCGAGCAAGGTCGAAGTCACCACACTGCCATTGGCCAGGGTCTCCACAGCGGCAGGTGAAGACTACACCAAGTGCCTCGCAGCACTTTCCAGTGTGCCGCAGCAAATGAGATCGGGTGTAGGGCAACCCCGCTCTGGCATAGGCTTGGCGGATGGTCTTGCGTACGAGATCAGCGCCAACGGGTTCGTCGCCTGGTGCAGTGACGCGCACGAAGACCGCACGGTTGGTGGTTCTGGGGCGCTCCTGCTTGAGGTAAGCCGCGATGGCCTTCCCTGTGGTTGCTGGAAGCGGTAGAACATCTTCGCGGCCGCCCTTGGTGTGGCGCAGCGTCACGGTGGCTGCGCGCCAGTCAATATCATCCAAGCCGAGTTGGGAGACCTCGACGCTGCGAAGACCCAGATCGAGTGCAAAGCGCACGATGGCGTCGCCGCGTCGCATCGAGCAGAGCATTGGCGGCAGCATCTTTGCTGTGCACCAGAGCCGCGTAGTCCATGCCCGTCAGACCCGAATCTTCAAAGGCTTGAATGTCCAACAGCGGGAATACGTCAACTTTGGCAGGCTTGGGGGCTTCGACAGTGGGTTGTGATTCGGTCATAGCCCTCCATCATGCGTCATCTCACCCCCTAAAAGCCCGATCCCATCGTGCCGGTAGGCGATTCAAAGCGATGTGGCACCGGGCAGAGGCGGCTGCGGGTTTACGGCGAGGTGACGGATGTACTTTTTGAGTGTGTTTCGGGGCTTGGTGTATATCAAGCAAAGCTTGATTGCCGTGCCACTCGTTGTTCTGGTGTCGGTCTGCATGGTGGCTCCAACTCGGGCAGATGAGCCACTCCAAGTCCAAAGATACGATGATGCTGACGACTTTTTGCCGTCAGCTGAAAGAAAAGACAAAGATGGCCCTCGGGAAAGATGGCATCCGGTTCATGGAGCGCACGTCATCTAGTGCTGCATGCAAAGCAATATAGGACTACGGATGGGGCAGTCCGTCCAATAAGCTCTTGTATTTTTTATCTACAAAGGTTGCAATTGCTTAGGGAGCAGTGCGGCCGCTCATCCCGAGTGCTTTGCCGACGGCCCAGCTGTTTAGCCGATGGCGCAGCGTCGTGCGCGTCAGGGTGAGTGATTCAATGTCTAATGGAGCCAGAGTCAATGAGCGATAGCCGTCTGCGGTGACAAGCACGGTGTCGCTGTGCCGGTAGCCGCCGACCCCCTGTTCGTACAAGCCAGGCTCTATGGAGATCACCATGTTCTGTTGCAGTACGTGCGTACTGCCCTCAGCAATCCATGGTGCCTCGTGATTGCCCAAACCGAATCCGTGTCCGCATCGGTGCAGACGGGTCTGAAATTCGGCGAACCCGGCGTCGCCCAGGAACCTGTTCACTGCAGCGTCAATCTCGGCACACTCCATGCCGGGCCGAATCAGGGCGAAGGCGATTTTCCGTGCACTTTCAATCAAGCAAAACATGTCGCGCTCGTGCGATGTTGGAGTCTGGGTGAAGAAGGTCCGCTCGCTCTCAGCTGCGTAGCCGTTTACGCGTGTGAGGACCATCGCGACATGAGGCCCCCCGCGTAAACGATCCGTCAGTCTGGGTACAGAGTGCGGCTCGGCACTGATCGGGGCGGGCCAAGCGCCCGCAATGACCTTGGTTGCCAGCGCATCCCAATCGGTCACCTCACGTATGATTTTTCTCTGCAGCGATTGGCTCGGCATATAGGTTTCTGCTGCACTCGCACCGTTCCAGGCCTTGCGAAGAATTTCGTTGACGCCCCAATCCGCATACCGTGCGGCCCGCTCGATCTGCACGATCTCCCCACGGGACTTGACCATGCGCAGTTCACCGATGGGGTCAGACGCACGTCCGCCGGACTTAAGCAAAACAGCAGCAACGCTCAGAGGTGTGCTGTCATCAAAACCAAAGCTGGATTCGCTGAGGTTGGTGTTCAGCAGCTGTTCGGCCCACCCTTGGCCAGGCGGCGCTGGGAACTCGCGGTATGTCAACACACAACTGGCTTCGATCCCCCATGCCTTACCCATGTGATCGCGCTCCATTGCGGGCACCAGCATGCGGCGCGAGCCGTCAGCGCCGATGATGAGGAAGAACGGACGCTCCAGCGGCTCGAAAGTAGCCCCCGTCAGATAAAAGATGTTATCGGTGGTGGTCGCAACAAAGTGGTCGAGGTCTGCGCTGCGAATCGCTTTGACCAACGCGTCATGTCGACGACTGTATTCGATGATTTCTAAACCATTAAAGTTGCGATTCATAGCGTTTCCTTAGGTTGCGAGCGTGGCCGTGGTGACAAGTACGCCGAAGCTGTTGATAGCGATGGCGGACCAACGACTGGCCGCACTGGCGTATTCGTTTGCGTTGCCTCGAAGGTGACGGTAGACGCCGCCATAGGCAATGAGAAAAAGCATGGCCACCAGCGCAGCATTGGCGCCGGGAACTTGGTAATGCCGCAAAGCCGCGCACGCGGCGTACAGGGACATAGTCAACAACCCGCCGCGTGGATCTACGGGTGTGAGCGTTCTGCCGGTTCGTAGGCGATGGGCCCAACTCATCAGGTTCGCCCCTGCCCCAAGCGCAACATAGAGCATCTGCAACGAAAGCATCATGCGGCGGCTTTGTGACCCAGCCGCGAGCGTGCCGGGTGCGTCTCCGGTGTCATTGCAAGTGCTAGGAATGTGACCGCAGCGCCGATCGTCACATAGAACAGCGGAGCAAACGTCATGCCCTTGCTGAGCGCGAGCGCATTCACAGCGGGCGCCATCGCGCCGAACACCATAACGCCCAGGCTGTAGCCCAGGCCGACCCCGGTGGCCCGCTTTGTGGGGGGAAAGTTCTCCACCATAAGTGGCAAACCGGCCCCGGCAATGAACCCCAGTGCTGCGGCGCATGTCCATTGAAATGCCGCCATGGACATAACCGATGGCGCGGTCAGCAGCGCCGTAAATAGCGGCCAAGCGGCTACAACTCCGATTGCCAGGGCGGTGTACATCACTCTTTTGCGTCCGTGGATATCGGACAACCAACCACCGACCACGGCGGTCAATGATGTGACAACGCTCGCGCCCATGGCGATCGCCATGCCCGCACCCATATTGATGCCCAGTTGTTTGGCAGCGTATACAGGCATGAAAACGATGACCACATAGAACACGGTCAAACCGAAGGCTGTCAATCCGGCGACCCGTAGAACCATCCTTGCGGTGCCAACTTCCGTTGTCTTTGCGGTCGGCACCACCTTCGGATGCTCTTCATGAATACCGCGACGTACCCAATACCCTACCGGCACAATGAGCAAGCCTGCGGCATAGCCAATGCGCCAACCCCAGTCGTTGGTGACCTCTGTACCAAGCAGGCCGTAGCAGAGCATCGCCACAAGTCCAGCCGCGGCAACGCCTAGATAGGTCGACCCAGAAAACAATCCACCCCAACGCCCGCGTCGGTCCAATGGGGCAGCTTCAATGGCCATTGCTGCTGCTGCTCCGGTCTCGCCCGCTGCGGCCAGTCCGGCGATCAATCGCGCGATCACAACCATCGCTGTGCCAAGCGCGCCGGCGTCCCTGTGCGATGGTGCAACCACTACCAATAGCGTGGCGAGGCCCATCAGGAGCAATGTCAGGATCAGCACGGGTTTACGACCCCACAGGTAAGCCTTGCGACCGAAGAAGTAGGCGCCAAGCGGGCGCGCGATGAATCCCGCTGCAAAGGCGGTATAGGCCGACATGGTTGACAACAAGGGATCGGTTGCAGGAAAGAAGTTCGCGCCGATAGCCACCGCAAAGAAGCCGTAGAGCGTGAAGTCGAACCACTCCATGAAGTTCCCGATGGCAGAGGCCTTCAACGTCTTTTTTTGCGAATGCATATGTGCACGCTTTCTTGATGTTTAACGAGATGAATTGTTGGGCCAATGGCTCGCTCGCAAGCATTCATATCTGGACACAAAGCATTCATTTATGGACAATCAACTTAGGAGATTCCCTTGCCAACCCTCATCGATTCGGTCAGTCCGCGGCATCTTGCAGCCCTGGTTAACTACCTGGAGCAGGACGGCTTTCTGTTTACGAGTGCGCTTAAGCGGGCTGGTCTCACGCGTGCGATGCTCGAATGGGATCGGATACCCATCCCTGCTGTTTTGTCTGCAATGCAGGAGATCGTCCGTGCCTCCAAGCGTACCGATCTGGGATTCGTCCGGGGCCTCATAACCCACCCTGGAGTCGACCACGTCGCGTTTCAGTTGCTATTGAGTGCGCCCAACTTGCGTGAGGGGCTGAAAACGGTGGCGCCTTACATCCAGTTGCTGTCCGCCGCGATTCGTATGCAATGTCGCGACGAGCAGGACGCCTTCGTCGTGGAATGGTCGATAGCGCAACCCATGCCATACGAAATGAGCTTGATTGCACTCGAGACAGTAGCCGTTTCTTCGCACCGGCAACTTCTGTTCCTGCTGCAGCAAAACGATGTGGCCTATGAGATGCAGTTTTCCTGGCCGCCACCGCCGCATGCAGCCCGGTATCGGGAGCTCAAGAGTCCCAGAGTCACCTTCGGGGGCGGGGGAGTGCCAACGGCCAGCTTTAGGCTCCCCAACCATCTAGCGGATCGACCACTGCCGATGGCCGATGAGCGCGCGTTGCGCGAAGCAGCAATCCATGCAAGTGAGATGCTTAAGGAACTTGCACAGAGCAGATCATTTGGTGAGTGGGTTCGGCATGTGCTCAACACGGTCGATGAAGAGCTGCTGGGTCAGGAGGAAGTCGCGCGCCTGTTGCGCATATCGGGCAAAACGCTTTCACGGTACCTCGCCCAAGAGGACCTTCGATTCGGCGAGATTGCACAAAGTGTGCGCCTGACACGAGCTAAGGAGTTTCTCTTCAACTCCAACCTGAGCGTTACAGACATTAGCCACAAATTGGGTTACTCGACCTCGGCTAATTTCGTTCGCTCCTTCAAGGCACTGACGGGGAGCACGCCTGCACAGTTCCGACGCAACAGCGCTGCGCCGTGAACTATGTATGAGTTGCCTCGATTTGTGTTCTGAGAACCGTCGTTTTTTCTGCACTTCAGACAACGTAATCGTGACCCACTGCATGGCTGTGGCCCATTTTTTAAATGGACGCCAATTTAGGTATCGGTCGGATTGGGCACTCTGCCTAATTCTGCGTCAAGCAACTGTTTGGACTTGATCTGGACCACCGGAAACCGGTCGCTCATGACCGGCTCCGTCAAGCCCAATGCAGTGCTTTCGCCCATCCAACAACCACCAAGAAGGCGGGCATCGGGGCATGCGGACGTAGGCTCCATTCGCTGTTGCCACACAGGCTGCGCGCAAACCGCTTTTTTGGCGCACCGACGGAGGCATGCAGGATATGGACGCCGACGATCCTCATTCGGCCTCGCTGAGGCAGAACGACACGCGTCGGAGAATTCACACTGCGCCTCCCGCGTTGCGCATGATGTCAGCGCGTATTTCACCAGCAAAATCGCTCGCTAGCGCCTGTCAGTCGTGCGTGATGCGCTACTGAAGTTGTAGCGCCGTTACTTTCTTAGGCGCGGCTGTGATTCGCGTTGTGAGGGAACCCGTGCAAAAGCCGTTTCAGTTTCAGTCGCACCCATCGCGTTCAATGGGAAAAGCTGAACTGCCCTGGCGCCTTGATGGTGTCCACCGCCACGTGAATCGTGTCCTTGGGCGCAAACTCGCCCTGCAGCAGCAATGTTGACAGCGGGTTTTCAATGCGCTGCTGGATTGCACGCTTAAGCGGGCGCGCGCCAAACACCGGGTCAAAACCTACCTTGGCAAGCTCTGCCACCGCAGCGTCC
Organism: Rhodoferax sp.; assembly: GCA_020048895.1. Lineage (GTDB taxonomy): Bacteria > Pseudomonadota > Gammaproteobacteria > Burkholderiales > Burkholderiaceae_C > Allorhodoferax. Next base: position 34,881 of record JAIFLV010000010.1, read on the forward strand.
GACACTTGCAACGTCAGGTCCATGCGGGCGAGTCGGGTGATCAACACCTGCAACTGGATCTTGGCGATGTCGGCAATGTGCGCGGCGTCGAGCGCGTGAAAGACCACCGTCTCGTCAATGCGATTGAGGAATTCGGGTCGGAAGTGGTTCTTCAGCTCGGCGGTGACTGCATCCTTGATGTCTTCACGGTCCTGCCCCACCATGCTTTGAATCATCTGGCTGCCAATATTGCTGGTCATCACGATCACCGTGTTCTTGAAGTCCACGGTACGACCCTGTCCATCGGTCAGGCGGCCGTCGTCAAGTACCTGCAGCAGCACGTTGAACACATCGGGGTGCGCCTTTTCCACCTCATCGAGCAGCAGCACCGCATAGGGTTTGCGCCGCACCGCTTCGGTGAGGTAACCGCCCTCCTCATAGCCCACATAGCCGGGCGGCGCGCCAATAAGACGGGCTACGGAGTGCTTTTCCATGAACTCGCTCATGTCGATGCGAATCAGGTGGTCTTCACTGTCAAACAGGAAGCCAGCCAGCGCCTTACACAACTCGGTCTTGCCCACACCGGTGGGGCCGAGGAACAAAAACGAGCCTGTCGGCCGATTAGGGTCGCTCAAGCCCGAGCGCGAGCGGCGGATGGCGTTGGCGACAGCACCAATCGCTTCGTTCTGCCCCACCACGCGCTGGTGCAGCTTGCCTTCCATCTGCAGCAACTTGTCCTTTTCGCCCTGCATCATCTTGGAGACAGGAATCCCGGTAGCCCGGCTTACCACCTCCGCAATTTCATCGGCGCCCACCATGGTGCGCAGCAACTGGGCCCGGCCGCCGTCTTTGGCGTTCTGGGCCTTTCCTGCCTCTTGGTTTTGTGCATCGCTGAGTCGTTTATCCAGCTCGGGAAGTTTGCCATATTGCAGCTCCCCGGCTTTGTTGAAGTCGCCCTTGTCGGTCAGTTCCTTGATTTGGAATAGAAGTTTCTCCCTTTCCTGCATGATGGTCTTCGACCATTGCGCCTGGGCTTGTTCCACTTTCCAGATTTCCTCCAGATCAGCAATCTCTTTTTGCAACCCGGTGATCTCTTCGTTGATCAGTTCCAGGCGCTTCTGCGACGCTTCGTCTTTCTCGCGCTTTACCGCTTCACGTTCAATCTTCAACTGAATCAGGCGGCGGTCTTTCTTGTCCATGACCTCGGGCTTGGAGTCCAGTTCGATCTTGATCTTGGACGCCGCTTCATCGATCAGGTCAATGGCCTTGTCGGGCAAAAAGCGGTCGGTGATGTAGCGGTTGGACAGTTCTGCTGCCGCCACGATGGCCGGGTCGGTGATTTGCACGCCATGATGCGTCTCATACCGCTCTTTCAGGCCCCGCAAGATGGCAATCGTCGCCTCGACCGTGGGTTCGCCCACCAGAATCTTCTGGAAACGGCGCTCCAGAGCTGCGTCTTTCTCAATGTACTTGCGGTATTCATCGAGCGTTGTCGCGCCTACGCAGTGCAGTTCACCGCGTGCCAGGGCGGGTTTGAGCATGTTGCCCGCGTCCATGGCACCTTCTGCCTTGCCGGCTCCCACCATAGTGTGCAATTCATCGATGAAGACAATGGTCTGGCCTTCATCCTTGGCCAGGTCTTTGAGCACATTCTTCAGGCGCTCCTCGAACTCGCCACGGAACTTGGCACCCGCCAGCAAAGCCGCCATGTCCAGGCTCAGTACCCGTTTGCCTTTGAGCGACTCGGGCACCGCGCCATCCACAATGCGCTGCGCCAGGCCCTCCACGATGGCAGTCTTACCCACGCCCGGTTCTCCGATCAGCACCGGATTGTTCTTCGTGCGGCGCTGTAGCACCTGAATGGCACGCCGAATTTCATCGTCGCGGCCTATGACCGGGTCGAGCTTGCCCATGCGGGCGCGCTCGGTGAGGTCGATGCAATACTTCTTGAGCGATTCGCGTTGGTCTTCGGCATCGGCACTGTCGACCTTTTGGCCGCCACGCACCGCATCAATGGCGGCTTCCAGGCTCTTGCGCGTCATGCCATTGCTGCGGACGAGATTGCCTACCTCGACCTTGCTGTCGGCGAGGACCAGCAGGAACAGTTCGCCGGCGACAAATTGATCGCCGCGTTTGATGGATTCCTTCTCTGCCGCCTGAAGCAACACACCCATGTCACGGTCCACCGTGATCTGCTCCTGGCCTTGCACCTGGGGCTGTTTCTTCACGTAGCCTTCAGCCGCCGCAAGCAACTGCGCCACATTGACACCGGCGCGTTGTAACAGTGCCTGGGGGCCGTCCGCTTGCCGCAACATGGCGACCAGCACATGTGCGGGTGTGATGTAGGCGTGGTCATTGCTCAGTGCCAGGGTCTGTGCCTCGCCAAGGGCTTCCTGAAATTTGGTGGTGAGTTTTTCGATTCGCATAAGAATGTCCTTTGATTGCCTCAGACGTTGGGCACTTTCCGCTCATTTCAAGGGACGGGCTTGTGGAGGCCCCCAGTCGCGGTCAATACAATGGCACTATGGATATCCACCAGCTTTCCGTCGACTACAGTGAGGAACAAGACCGCATCTTGATTCGTATCAATACGAGCCAAGCCGAGGAATTGCGGTTCTGGCTGACACGCCGCATGACGCACAAGTTGTGGCCCACCTTCAACCAGGTGGTGGCCAGCCACACGGTGCGTTTCGGCAAGTTGATGGACACGCCCAATCCGCATCCGGGCACGCTGGACGACTCAGCCCAGTCGCTGATGGCCGACTTTCACCGCAACGAGGCGCTCAAGCGAGCCGACTTCAATACGCCTTACAACAGCGGCGCCAACAGTTTGCCGCTGGGAGAGGCACCTTTGGTGGTGACGGAGGTCAAGCTCACGTCGCTGGGCACGGGGCAATTGCAAATCAAGCTCAGTGAGCAACTGGTGGGTAAAGCCAGCCAGCGCTCGTGTCAGCTGGAAGTGCCCACGCATCTTGCGCATGGCCTGATGCACTTGCTGGACCAATGTCTGGCCCGCTCGGGCTGGAGTGATCCGGCGCCACACACGGCCGCTCAGCCCGATGAGCCAGAAGCCGCACCGGTGGAAGAAAAACGCCCACGCTATCTGAACTGAGGCAACTTTCCGGGGCGTCAGGCGTTGCGCGCCTGGATGCCCCAGCGGGCCAGCGCTGCGTCATCGGAAACCCTGGCGTCTACCCACTGTGCGCCGTCAGCCGTCTGCTCTTTTTTCCAGAAGGGTGCCTGGGTTTTCAGGTAGTCCATAAGGAATTCGCAGGCCTGAAAGCTCTCGCCACGGTGGGCCGAGGTCACCGCCACCAGCACAATCGGATCACCCGCGTGCAACACGCCAACCCTATGAACGACGCGGGCGGCGTAAATATCAAACCGAGCGTGAGCGGCATCGATCATCGCTTCGATCGACTGCTCGGTCATGCCGGGATAGTGCTCGAGTTCGAGCGACTGGACGGCACTGGCTTGCGGTTCTGCGGGGTTATTGCGGTCTCGAACCGTCCCTAGAAAGCTGCACACCGCACCCACCCGAAAGTCTTCTGCGCGCAGGGCAGCGAGTTCAGCGGACACGTCAAATTCGTGCGTTTGAATGGAAACCCGTTGTTGCGAAGTCATACAGAAAATAAGCCTCTAGCGCACGCCAGACTAGCGTAAGCAGCTATTGAAAGCATAGCATTCGACATCACTAGCCGCCTGTCACCGGGGGGAAGAACGCCACCTCACAGTCTTCGCTCAGCGCCGCGGTATCGTCCACCAGTGTTTGGTTCAATGCAGCCCGCACAGAGCGTCCGCTGGCCAAGACCTGCGCATAGGCACCGCCCCGTGCCACCAGGGCATCACGCAGTTCCCCCACCGTGGTGGCGTTGCAATCAAACACCTCGCTGCCGGTTTCCAGCGCCTCGCGAATGGAGGCGAAATAGCGCAATCGAATCTTCATGACAACAACTCCGAGACGCCCACGTAGCGCACCAAATCGCCGGCTGCGATGGTTTGCCCGCCGGGGTTGTCCACCAGCCCATCGCCCCACACCACCGATGTCAGCACGCCCGAGCTCTGGTTCGGGAACAAATCCAGACCGCCGTTGGCATTTCGGCGCACCCGCAAAAATTCCTGGCGTTTATCGGCCTTGGGCCAAGCGAAATCTGCACGAGCAGCTACCGAATGCATAGCAACATCCGCCACCCCCTGCAAGCGCAGCAAGAAAGGGCGCACCAGCAGCAGAAAAGTCACCAGGCTGGACACCGGGTTGCCCGGCAAACCAATGAAATGGGTCCGATCCACTTGGCCGTAGGCAAAGGGTTTGCCAGGTTTGATGGCGATCTGCCACAGGTCCAATGCCCCCAAACTTTGCACTGCGGGTTTGATATGGTCTTCTTCTCCCACCGACACGCCACCGCTGGTGAGTATCAGATCGTGCTTCCGCGCCGCGTCACTCAAAGCTGCGACCGTAGCATCGAGTCGATCCGGCACGATCCCGAAATCGGTGACGATGCAACCCAGGCGCTTGAGAAGTGCGGCCAGAAAGAACCGGTTGGAGTTGTATATGGCACCAGGTCGCATCTCCTGCGGCGCCACGGTGCCCGGCATGACGAGTTCGTCCCCGGTGGAAAACAGGGCGACCCGCGGCCGTTTTGCCACCGCCAGGCTGTTCAAGCCGATGCTGGCAGCCAACCCGAGTTCCGCCGGACCGAGCCGCTGCCCGGCGCGTAGCACGACCTGCCCACGCGCTACATCCTCACCGGCGCGCCGAATGTGTTGGCCTGGAGTAGGAACTGCCTCGATCTGCACGCCACCTTCACAGTCATTGACCAGGCGGCAGTCTTCCTGCATGACGACTGCGTCGGCTCCGGGGGGAATCGGCGCACCGGTAAAGATGCGGGCACAGGTAAAGGGCTCGACCAACTGGCCGCTGCTGCCAGCCGCAATACGCTGGGTAACCGAAAACACCGCCCCGCTCTGGGAAACATCGGCACATCGCACTGCATAACCGTCCATGGCACTGTTGTCCTGGGGCGGAACGTGCAGTTCAGATGCCACGTCCTGCGCCAGAATGCGGCCATCAGCGTCAAGCGTGGCGACCGTTTCCACCCCCAGCCCGGATTCCGCTGCAACCAGCAGCGACTCAAGCGCCTGGGGCAAAGGCATCAACGCGGCACGAACCATGGTGGACACGGGATTTGGCGGAGTCAGTAGCCGCAATGATCGGCAATCAGCCGCTTCACGGTAGCCACATCGGTTTCCATGACGTGAACACGCTTAGGCAAGGCTTCGATCCCCTCAAACTTCGGTGGACGATCCGGCTCACGGCCCAATGCTTCTACGATGGTTTCCGAAAATTTGATGGGTAACGCCGTCTCCAGCACAATCATGGGAATACCGGATTCGCGGTAGGCTTGGGCGACCTTCAAGGCATCGGCAGTATGGGTGTCGATCATCACCTCATGGCGCTGCCAGGTATCGCGAATAGTGGCAAGACGGTCGGCATGCGTGCTCTTGCCGCTCACAAATCCATAGCGTTGCGCAGCAGCCAGAAAGGCAGCATCGCTGCTAAGGTCAAACTGACCCGCGCTGTTCAGTGCATCCGAGAAAAGGGACTTGACCCGCGCACCGTCGTGCCCCAGCAAATCGAACACGAAACGCTCAAAGTTGCTGGCCTTGGAAATGTCCATCGAGGGGCTGGAGGTTTCGAACGTATCAGCGGTACCACGCACCCTATACACGCCAGTGCGGAAAAATTCGTCCAGCACGTCGTTTTCGTTGGTTGCCACCACCAGTTTGTGGATTGGCAAGCCCATCATGCGGGCGACATGACCCGCACAGACGTTGCCAAAATTGCCACTGGGTACCGCGAAACTTACTTTTTGCCTGTTGTCATCCGTGGCTTGGATATATCCGGCAAAGTAGTACACAACCTGTGCAAGCAAACGCGCCCAGTTGATGGAATTCACTGTGCCAATCTTGTACTTCCGTTTGAAGGGCAAATCGTTGCTGACCGCCTTGACCATGTCCTGGCAATCGTCAAACACCCCTTTGACGGCAATGTTGAAAATATTGGCGTCCATGAGGCTGAACATCTGCGCCTGCTGGAACGGGCTCATGCGTCCAAAGGGGCTGGTCATGAAGACACGCACCCCCTGCTTGCCGCGCATGGCGTACTCGGCCGCACTGCCGGTATCGCCGCTGGTGGCCCCCAGAATGTTGAGTTCCTCGCCACGCCTGCCCAACTCGTATTCGAACAAATTGCCAAGCAACTGCATGGCCATGTCCTTGAAGGCTAAGGTGGGGCCGTTGGACAGGCCCTCCAGCCAGAGCCCCTCTTCGAGGTGCCGCAAGGGGACGATCTCGCCGGTGCCAAATACGGCTGCCGTGTAGGTCTTCTCGCACAGGGCACGCAGGTCAGCTGCCGGGATGTCATCGATGTACAACGACAGAATCTCGAAGGCCAGTTCCGCGTAACCCTGCTGGTGGTAGACACCGCGCCAGCGCGTCAGGGTGGCATCGTCAACTTGTGGATACGACTCAGGCAGGTACAAACCCCCGTCGGGAGCCAGACCTTCGAGAAGGATTTCACAAAAGCGCTTGCGATCCGGGTGGCCACGCGTCGACAGGTACCTCATGCCAACTCTTCCTTGCGGATACGGGTGATAGGAGCAAGCACCGTGGGCAGCGCCTGCATCTCGGACATCGCGGAGTTCATCCTGGCCTCTACACAGTCGTGTGTCAGGATGATGAGATCGGTCTGATTGGACCCTTCACCACCCACTTCATCGGCCTCACGCTGGAGGACTGCATCGATGCTGATACCTGCCTCGGCCAAAATGCCCGTGACCCGCGCCAGCACGCCCGCTTCATCCGCGACACGCAGGCGAAGGTAATAGCTGGTCACGATCTCACCCATGGTGAGTACCGGCAACGTGCTCATCGCCTCGTCCAGTGTGTGCGGCTGGAATGCCAGGTGGGGCACACGCTGGGCTGCGTCAGCGGTGTGCAACCGCGCGATATCAACAAGATCGGCAATCACCGCACTCGCGGTGGGCTCCGCACCGGCACCTTTGCCGTAGTACAACGTGGTACCGACCGCGTCACCCTGCACTACAACGGCATTCATTGCGCCTTCCACATTGGCAATAAGGCGTTTGGCGGGGATCAATGCCGGGTGCACCCGCAGCTCGATCCCTTCACGCGTCTGCGCCTTCGCGTCTGCTTGGCGCCGCTTTGTGATACCCAGCAACTTGATTCGATAGCCCAGTTGCTCGGCATATTTGATGTCCGCAGCGGACAGCTTTGTAATGCCTTCGATATGTGCCTTGTCAAACTGCACCGGAATGCCAAAGGCGATGGCCGACATGATGGTGGCTTTGTGCGCAGCATCAACACCCTCGATGTCAAAGGTTGGGTCAGCCTCGGCATAACCCAGGCGCTGCGCCTCTTTCAACACCACGCCGAAATCCAGCCCTTTGTCACGCATTTCGGACAGGATGAAATTGGTTGTTCCGTTAATGATGCCAGCGATCCACTGAATGCGGTTCGCCGTTAACCCTTCGCGCAGCGCTTTGATGATGGGAATGCCACCTGCCACCGCTGCCTCAAATGCCACCATGACGCCCTTGGCGGATGCCGCGGCGAAGATTTCGGTTCCGTGCACCGCAAGCAGAGCCTTGTTGGCGGTCACCACATGCTTGCCAGCGGCAATGGCCTCCAGTACCAGCGTTTTGGCAATTCCGTAGCCGCCGATCAGTTCGATCACGATGTCGATGTCCGGATTGGCGATCACCGCACGCGCGTCGGCTACGACCTGCGCCGCGTCTCCGACGATCGACTTCGCGCGTGCTACATCCAGATCAGCCACCATCGTAATGGCTATACCGCGGCCTGCTCGTCGCTGAATTTCTTCCTGATTGCGATGCAGCACGTTGAATGTACCCGCACCCACCACGCCAATGCCCAAAAGCCCTACTTGAATCGATTTCATGTTGCAGTCTCGTTAATCAGTTGCTGTGCCGCTTGCGATAGTCATTCAGGAATTTGGCAACCCGTGCAATGGCCTCGCGCAAATCGTCCTCGTGCGGCAAGAAGACAATGCGAAAGTGATCCGGCACAGGCCAATTGAACCCAGTGCCTTGCACCAGCATGACCCTGGTTTCCTGCAGCAGTTCCAGAAAGAACAGCTGGTCATCTTTGATCGGGTACATGGCCGGATCCAGGCGCGGAAACATGTACAACGCCGCCGTGGGCTTTACGCAGGTCACGCCAGGAATGGAGGTAATCAGTTCGTAGGCCAGATCGCGCTGCCGGCGCAAACGCCCACCCTCCCCAACGAGTTCGTTGATGCTTTGGTGCCCACCCAACGCCGTCTGAATGGCCCACTGACCCGGAACGTTGGAACACAGCCGCATATTCGAGAGCATGTTCAGCCCTTCGATGTAGTCGCGCGCCGGCTTCTTGTCGCCTGATACAACCATCCAGCCGGCGCGGTATCCGCAGGACCGGTAGCTCTTTGACAAAGAGTTAAAAGTGAGGGTCAGCACGTCGTCACTGAGCGACGCAATGGCGGTGTGCTTGGCACCGTCGTACAACACCTTGTCGTACACCTCGTCGGCAAATATCACCAGACCATGCTGGCGCGCAATATCCACAAGGGACTGCAATAGTTCATTCGAATACAGCGCCCCGGTGGGGTTGTTGGGGTTGATGACCACAATGCCTTTGGTCCGATCGGTTATCTTGGCGCGAATATCGTCGAGCCGTGGCATCCAGCCATTGGACTCATCACACATGTAGTGCACCGGGGTGCCACCGGACAGGCTCGCGGCCGCGGTCCACAATGGATAGTCGGGTGCCGGCAGCAGAATCTCGTCACCATCGTCGAGCAAGGCATTGGTCGCCATCACAATCAACTCGCTCGCACCATTTCCCAGGTAGATATCGTCTAATGTGACGCCCTTGATGCCCTGCTTCTGCGTTTCGTGCATCACCGCCTTGCGCGCTGCAAATATGCCCTTGCTGTCGGAATAGCCGGCAGAGTTGGGCAAATTGCGAATCATGTCCTGCTGAATCTCCTCCGGCGAATCGAATCCGAATACGGCCAGATTGCCGATGTTCAGCTTGATAATCTTCTGGCCTTCTTCTTCCATCTGGCGTGCGCGGTCCATGATCGGGCCACGAATGTCATAACACACAGAAGCCAATTTGGCCGATTTCAGAATAGGTCTCAAAGTCCCTCCGGAAGGTGATCGCACACGGCGAAACCTATAATTTGACCACAGTTCTGCGCCCCTTTGGTGCGCTGCAGCACCCATATTCAGCGAGAAAGCAATATGAAATTCCACCCCGATGCCCGGGCCAGTCAATCTATTACCGCTCATGGGGAGGGTTGGATTGAGGTGAATCGGGAAAGATTTACGTCAAGCCTGATTGTCAGCGCCATGGGTGAGCGACTCGACTGGCAGTGCCAGTCATTTGATGCGTTGCAATCGACCGACTTTGAGCGGATTCTCGCCCTGAGTCCAGAACTGGTGTTGTTCGGAAGCGGAACACGCATACGCTTTCCCAAGCCGCAATGGTTAGCGCCGCTGTATGCGCACCGAGTTGGGGTTGAGACGATGGATACGGGAGCTGCCTGCAGAACCTACAACTTCCTGGCTGCTGAAGGCCGAAGAGTGGTCGCAGCTCTTTTGTTGTAACCCGTGCTTACCCTGAGACCAATTGGGGCTCTTTTCAGAGTAAAATCGTGGGTTGCAGTCGGAGATCAATCAAACGCTGTCACGTTTGAAGACCAAAGTTTTGACTGACACATTCAGCACGCGAGAATTAAGTACCTTATGGCGATCGTTGTCAACAAACCCCTCCCAGAATTTGAAGCCAATGCCACCGGCGGCATCAAGGTCAGCAACACCACCCATGTGGGCAAGACAATGGTGCTGTACTTCTACCCCAAGGACAACACCCCTGGATGCACCACCGAGGCGATGCAATTCAGGGACAAGTACAAAGATTTTGTCAAGGCTGGTGCTACCGTGTTCGGCGTGTCACGTGACAACATGAAATCCCATGATGAATTCAAGGCCAAGCTGGAACTGCCCTTTGAGCTGATCGCAGACACCGAAGAAAAGATGTGTCATATGTTTGGCGTGGTCAAGAACAAGATCATGTATGGCAAGAAGGTCAAGGGTATTGAGCGCAGCACCTTCTTGATCGGCGCTGACGGCATCCTGAAGGAAGAATGGCGCGGATTGAAGGTTCCTGGCCATGTGGACGATGTATTGAAGGCAGTGAAGGGCTTGAAGATCCTCAAAAAGGCAGCCTGACACTGTGGTGACGCAAGGCCCATGCATAATGGGACCATGCCATTGCCACCCGCCCCCACCAAACCTGCAGACCGCCTTGCAGCCAAGGCTTTTGAAGTTAAAGCCCGCAGCCCCGCCCGAGTTCGCAAGGTAGACCCAATCGAACAAGAGATTCCACCGAAGCCCGAATCCGCTTCGGTGAAAAGACCCACCCGCGGAACGAACGACAAGTTGCCCGGTGTGCCACCGCCATCGACTGTGACGAAGGTTGTACTCCCATTGGCAAATCCAACTGCACCAGTGGCATCACGGGTTAGAAAGAACGCACATTCCGGCCCTCCAAAACTATTTGTTCTCGACACCAACGTGCTGTTGCACGACCCGATGTCACTGTTCCGTTTTGAGGAGCATGACATTTACCTTCCCATGATTGTCCTGGAGGAACTGGACGGTCACAAAAAGGGGATGACGGAGGTCGCGAGGAACGCCCGACAAACCAGCAGGACCTTAGATGCCCTGGCCGGCGCACCTGGAGCCGACATTACGGCGGGGTTTCAACTGGATAGCACGGGGCAGCGCGATGCCCGCGGAAAACTGTTGTTTCAGACCCAGCCACTGGATTACTCCCTGCCAACCAGCCTCCCACAGGGCAAGGCCGACAATCAAATCCTGGGGGTTGTTGAGGCGCTGCGCAAACAACACCCGACGCGAGAGGTGGTACTGGTTTCCAAGGACATCAATATGCGCGTGAAGGCGCGCGCGCTAGGTTTGGCCACCGATGACTACCAGAATGACAAAACCCTGGAAGACGGTGACCTGCTGTATGCCGGGTCGTTGGCGCTGCCCACAGACTTTTGGGCTACACACGGTCAAACGGTTGAAAGCTGGCAGCAGGGTCAGCACACCTTTTACAAAGTGGATGGCCCGACAGTACCGAGCATGATGGTGAACCAGTTTGTCTATTTTGAGTCGCCCGGTGAGCCAAGTCTGTATGCCCGCGTATCGGAGATCCGGGGCAGCTGTGCCGTGCTGAAAACCCTGCGTGATTTCAATCATCTGAAGAATTCCGTGTGGGGTGTGACGACGCGCAACCGGGAACAGAATTTTGCGATGAATTTACTCATGGATCCGGAGGTGGATTTCGTCACCCTGACCGGTACGGCAGGCACTGGAAAAACATTGATGGCACTGGCGGCAGGACTCACCCAGGTCCTCGATGATCGTCGTTATACCGAGATTATTGTGACACGCGCAACCGTGAGTGTGGGCGAGGACATCGGTTTTCTGCCGGGTACGGAAGAGGAAAAAATGGGCCCCTGGATGGGTGCCTTGGATGACAATTTGGAAGTACTCGGCAAGACCGACACCAGCGCTGGCGAATGGGGGCGTGCTGCGACTAACGAACTCATCCGAAGCCGCATCAAAATCAAGAGCATGAACTTCATGCGTGGGCGTACATTCCTGAACAAGTACGTCATCATCGACGAAGCCCAGAACCTTACACCCAAGCAGATGAAGACACTCATTACACGCGCGGGCCCTGGCACCAAGATCATATGCATGGGCAACCTGGCACAGATTGATACACCCTACCTCACGGAAGGCTCCTCAGGCCTTACGTTTGCAGTCGACCGATTCAAGGGTTGGCCACATAGCGGACATATCACGCTGGCCCGTGGCGAGCGCTCTCGCTTGGCGGATTTTGCCAGTGAAGTGCTCTGAGAGTCTGAACTAGTAGTCGCCACTTCCGCCGCTGGCCAGACTCTCGAACTTGGTGATCTGGCGTAGAAACGCCAATTTGACGGTTCCGGTTGGGCCATTGCGCTGCTTGGCAATGATCACCTCGGCTACACCCGGCTCCTTGCAGGCATCTTTCGTGTAGTACTCGTCACGGTAGATAAACATGATGATGTCGGCGTCCTGCTCGATGGCACCTGATTCGCGTAAATCGCTCATCATGGGTCGCTTGTCGGGTCGCTGCTCAACACTTCGATTGAGCTGCGAGAGCGCAATCACTGGGCACTTTAGTTCACGCGCCAACATTTTCAGACCGCGGGATATCTCACCAAGCTCGGTGGCGCGGTTCTCGCCATCGCTGGAACTTCCGCTCATGAGCTGAAGGTAGTCGACAACGATCAAGCCTAGCTGACCACACTGGCGCGCCAAGCGCCTGGCGTTTGCGCGCAACTCGCTAGATGTCAATCCAGCGCTTTCGTCGATATGCAGCGAAATGGTTCGAAGTTTCTCAATCGCCTCTGACAAACGCGGCCACTCATCATCTGTCAACCGCCCAGTGCGCAAATGTCCTTGGTCAATGCGTCCGATCGAGCCAACGATACGAACAGCCAACTGGGAAGCGCCCATTTCCATCGAAAAAACGGCGACCGGCAGTCCTTCGTGCAGCGCAACATGCTCTGCAATATTGATGGCCAAAGCGGTTTTGCCCATGGAAGGCCGCGCCGCCAGCACGATGAGATCTCCGGCTTGTAAACCCGCCGTCATTCGGTCCAGATCGTAGAACCCGGTGGGCACCCCAGTGACGTCATTGGGGTTGTCGGCCATCTCCTGCACACGGTCCAGTAGTTTGACGACCAGAGAGTCCATTGCCTGGAACCCTTGGTTGTTGCGCTTTCCTTGCTCGCCGATATTGAAAATCTTTTGTTCTGACTCATCGACAATATCTGCGACTGGACGCCCTTTGGGGTTGAATGCATTTGTGGCAATTTCGTCGCTGGCAGTCACAAGCTTTCGCAAAAGAGACCGGTCGCGAACTATCTCTGCGTACCGCCGAATATTGCTGGCACTCGGCACATATTGCGCCAACGAGTTCAGGTAAACAAGCCCGCCGACATCGTCCGATTTGCCTTGGTTTTGGAGGAACTCAAATACCGTTATTACGTCGGCCGGTTTGCTCGCATTGACCAGGGCACCAATGGCACCATAGATCAATCGGTGCTCGTATCGATAGAAGTCGTCGTCGACCAGAATATCGCCAATGCGGTCCCAGGCATTGTTATCGAGCAACAGCCCACCAAGCACGCTCGACTCCCCCTCAATCGAGTGAGGTGGAACTCGCAACTGAGCGATCTCGCGGTCCTGGGTATAGTCGTCGATGGCGGAGATTACGGCTGACATGGTTAATTCCATTGAGTCCGCGATGCTACGCTGAAGCAGCCGTTGCGTCGAGGGAATGCCTGGGTGTAACGATGGTAAATCGTGTGGATAAAGTGTGCAGAACGCTGTTCGATTTGACCCAGAATGACAAAAGCCGCCAGGGAACTCCCGAGCGGCTTTGAAGCCTGATCACAAGCCTGCAAGCAGGCTATTTGTGAATTGCTTAGGCTGTTTCGCCGTAAACCGACACAGTGATGTCCACCACCACATCGGTGTGAAGCGCAACGCTCACCGAACTGTCCCCCACCATCTTGATAGGACCATTAGGCATACGCACTTGTGCCTTTGCAACCTTGTAGCCGTTCTTTACCAACTCATCAGCGATATCGGAGTTGGTCACGGAGCCGAACAGACGTCCATCGACACCCGCCTTTTGGGTCAACTTGATGGTTGTACCGCCGAGTTTGACGCCCAGTGCTTGTGATTCGGCCAACTTGGCTGCGGCCGCTTTTTCAAGCTCGGCACGCTTGGCCTCAAACTCAGCTTTTGCAGATGCGGTAGCGCGACGTGCACGACCAGATGGGATAAGGAAATTGCGGGCGTATCCGTCTTTCACTTTGACGATTTCACCCAAATTGCCGAGATTGACTACTTTGTCGAGCAGAATAATTTGCATGGCTATTGCTCCTTAGATCTTGTGCTGGTCGCTATAAGGTAGCAACGCAAGGAAACGGGCACGCTTGATAGCTGTATTGAGCTGACGCTGGAAAATTGCGCGGGTTCCAGTCAAACGGGCTGGAATAATCTTGCCATTCTCCGCAATGAAATCACGCAAGGTATCGATATCCTTGTAGTCAATTTCCTCGACGCCGGTCACGGTGAAGCGACAAAAACGTTTGCGCTTGAACAAAAGAGACTGGGTATTGCGCTTGGGGCGCTTGTCTTTATTGAATTTCTTGAACGTTGCCATGAAAGGCTCCTGAATAATTAATCTTGCAAAAAATCTTGAATATGAAAAACAATCGACTTGCCTTGACGGGCGTTGCCCAGAAAACCGCTGAAAGTCCAGACACTGCCTATTGTCTGCTTTGCTAACCTCTCCGCTAGTGTTCCAAACGCAACGGCACTGATTACCAACTTCACCTTTCGGTTTACCCCCACCTCGTTCAGTGTCGAATCATGTTCCAACTGAAAACTCAGGGCAGGCAGTCCAGCAGGCGTGTACCGTAGTGACTCTGCAGCAACGATAGAGGCATGCAACTGAAGTAAATTGGTAGACACATTCTCCGTCAGCAAACTCTACAGTTCTAAGCTTGGTATTCGGCTTGTTGTGTCTTGCGGGTTTCCTCGCGCTCCACCGTCTTCATCATGGAAGAAGGACCGGTCTCGGCTTTTTTCTTCAGAACCGTCAAATGCCGAAGCACTGCATCATTGAACTTGAACGCATGCTCCAGTTCAGACATGACCGCTTGGTCGGCTTCAATGTTGACACACAGATAGTGCGATTTTGCGAGTTTGTTGATCATGTACACCATCTGACGACGGCCCCAGTCTTCAACTCGATGGACTTTTCCGCCACCGGCAGTAATCATGCCCTTGTAACGCTCCAGCATGGCCGGAACCTGCTCGCTCTGATCCGGATGGATCATGAGAATAATTTCATAGTGACGCATTAAGACTCCTTTTGGATAACCCGATACTCAAAATTTCTTCGGGTAAGAAAAAGCTACCCTCCGCGTCTATTGGAGGTGCAGCAAGGCGAAGCCCATGATTATATCGCATTGCGTTCAGACTGCGGTGTCAACCGGTTCAATGTGATTGACAACAATCGCGCGAGGCCTGGTAATGAATGTCAAGATCACCGTGGTCGCAATTCCGGCCGAAACGCCAAACACTCCCGCCGAAACAGGTTGAATCCCCCACCAAAGGCCGTCCTGGGCGAGTCCAAGATACGACCTTACCCAAGGCTGATTGATCACCATGTAGTACACCGTGACACCCAATCCAATCAGCATGCCGCCGACTGCTGCGACACGTGTGGTGTCACGCCAAAAGATTCCCAAAACCATGGCAGGTACAAATGCTGCTCCTGCCAGTGAGAACGAGGCAGACACCAGATACAAAATTCCCGCTGGCCGTTGGGCCGCCACATAGGCAGCCACCAGCGCGACGATCAAGAGTGCAAACTTGGACCACATGACACGCCGCATGGCTTCGGCTTTATCGGTATCTCCTTTGAAGTAAACATCGTGCGCCAGTGCATTTCCAATAGTGAGTAAGAGCCCATCTGCGGTGGACAAAGCAGCGGCCAAAGCACCTGCCGCTACCAAGACGGAAAACACGTAAGGCAGCCCACCAATCTCGGGAGTAGCGAACATGACCAAGTCCGCACCCACACTTAGCTCAGCGAATTGCAGGAGATGATCACCGTTGACATCCGTCACCGCCAGAAGTGTCGGATCCCTTGCCCATTGAGATACCCAATGCGGCAGGCTATCAATCGGTTGTCCAACCAAGTTTGACATGATTTCGTACTTCACCAATACAGCTAAAGCAGGTGCCGACAAATACAGGGCAGAAATAAACAGCAGCGACCACGCGACGGAAGTGCGGGTTTCAGCCACAGAAGGTGTCGTGTAATAACGGGTGAGCAAGTGCGGCAGCCCTGCAGTGCCCACCATCAAACAAAAAATGAGTGCGAGAAAGTTCAGTCGGCTGTTGGAAAACGTCTCTCTTTCCAGGGCCGTTCCGTCTGGATTGCCTGCAAAGGGCTGCGTATGGCGCGGCATTCCGCCCAAAGGTCGGGCACGCGCAAGATTCTCGGACATCAGCTGCGTCCAGCGCTCCCGCGCAGCCTGAACATCCTTTGGAAGGGCCGCCAGCTCACGTCGTAACTTCACCGACATTTCATCGTCCGATTTGGACGTGCCAAGCGCGCGCAACTGATTGCGCAATTCCTCGCGGTCGTTTCGCAGTGCAGATTCAGGGTCATTCAATTTTTGTGCATAGGCCGCGGCTCTTCGGCGGTATTCATCGATAACTTGCCGCTCTGCCGGGTCGTCGAGCAAGCGCCGCTCGATTTGCGTAATCTGCTGCAGTTGCTGTGCGAAGGCCCAAGGCGCCAATGGGTTGCCGACCTGTTTGTAAGCGAGCCAGGACACCGGGATCAAAAAGGCCAGAATAATCAGCACGTATTGCGTCACCTGGGTCCAGGTGACGGCACGCATCCCACCCAGAAACGAACAAACCAGCACTCCACCGAGCCCCAGGAGAATTCCAATCTCAAAGTGCACGCCGGTCAAACGCGAGGTAATGAGCCCTACACCATAAAGCTGGGCGACGACATACGTGAATGAACACATTACCGCGGCCAAGGCCGCAAGCAAGCGCGGCCAACGCCCACCAAATCGCATGGCGAAAAAGTCCGGGACCGTGTAGATACCGAGGCGACGCAAATACGGCGCAACAAGTAAGGCAACCAAGCAAAAACCGCCCGTCCAACCAAGGATGTATGCCAATCCACCCGCATGATCTGCGCTGCCCGAGAAACCTTGCAGGTAGAGTCCGCCCGCAAGACTAATGAAGGACGCAGCGCTCATCCAATCGGCCGCCGTCGCCATGCCGTTGTAGAAGGCCGGGATGCGGCGCCCAGCAACGAAATACTCAGACGCATCTGAAGTGCGTCCGTAGACGCCAACACCGGCGTAGAGCACCAAAGTTGTCAGCAAGAACAGTCCGGCAACCCACGCTTTGGATAACCCCCAATGCTCGGCGAGCGCGAGAAGCGCCAAAAAAAGCATCAGGCCGACTACATAGATTCCGAATCTGCGGTGAATCTGAAGTGTGTACCGTCGGTAATCCGCTGGATCGATGCCTCGGGGGGTACTCTCCACTTGGTTCGTTCGCCAAGCGAAGAAACCAACGATCAGCACAAACATCAGCATCGAACCCTGCGCAGCGAACCAAAACCCCACGGGCCACCCGAACACCTCGAACCGCAGGTCATTAGCAAAAAAGACGATCCCGAACGCCAAGATGAACCAGAGCGACAGCAACCCCAAATGCAGGGACTTGCTGCGCGCGACGAACCAGCCCTTCATGCTTGGGCGAGTTGCTGCCAGGTCGCGATAACCGAGTCCGGGTTGAGTGAAATGGAGGAAATTCCTTCTTCTTTCAACCAGAGCGCGAAGTCCGGATGATCACTCGGGCCTTGACCGCAGATCCCCACATACTTGTTCCGCTTTCGACAGGCGCCGATCGCCATCTTGATCAGCGATTTCACCGCGGGGTCGCGTTCGTCAAAGTCGGCCGCCAGCAACGCCAGACCAGAATCACGGTCCAGGCCCAATGTAAGTTGTGTTAGGTCGTTCGATCCAATGGAGAATCCGTCAAAGTATTCCAGGAAGTCATCGGCCAACAGCGCATTGCTCGGAATTTCACACATCATCACCAATTTGAGTTCATTATCCCCGCGACGCAAGCCATGATGTGCCAATAATTCCACCACGCGTCGCGCCTGTTCTACGGTTCGCACAAAGGGGACCATCACCTGCACGTTTCCTAGCCCCATGTCGTTGCGCACGCGTTTGATGGCTTCACATTCCATACCAAAGGCTTCACCGAATTCCTCACTGATGTATCGCGCCGCACCGCGAAAACCAAGCATCGGGTTTTCTTCTTCGGGTTCATAACGACTGCCCCCGATGAGCTTGCGGTACTCATTGCTCTTGAAATCAGACAACCGAACAATGACCGGTTTTGGCCAGAACGCGGCAGCGATTGTGGCCACGCCTTCCGCCACACGGTCCACGTAAA
Organism: Rhodoferax sp.; assembly: GCA_020048895.1. Lineage (GTDB taxonomy): Bacteria > Pseudomonadota > Gammaproteobacteria > Burkholderiales > Burkholderiaceae_C > Allorhodoferax. Next base: position 53,084 of record JAIFLV010000010.1, read on the forward strand.
AGGCCCTTGGAGACGCGTGCCCACGTGCTACCGACTCAACCGCCTTTTTGAGGTCTGCATCGATATTGGGGTAATCCAATATCGCCTTTGGATGAACCCCGATGTTGTTGTTGATGATGAACTCCAGTCTTGCCAAACCGACGCCCTGGTTTGGAAGTTGGCAAAAGTCAAACGCCAATTGTGGGTTGCCTACATTCATCATGATTTTTACAGGGATGTCCGGCATGGTGCCGCGCTGCACTTCGGATACTTCCGTCTCGAGCAGTCCATCGTAGATGAAACCAGTGTCTCCCTCGGCGCAACTCACCGTGACCAACATGCCTTCCTTCAGTCGGTCGGTTGCATCACCACATCCCACAACGGCGGGAATACCCAACTCGCGCGCAATGATGGCTGCGTGGCATGTTCGTCCACCCCTGTTCGTTACGATGGCCGCTGCCCGTTTCATCACCGGCTCCCAGTTCGGGTCAGTCATGTCAGTCACCAGGACGTCGCCCGGCTGTACCTTGTCCATTTCGCTGGTGTTGTGAACAATGCGCACCGGCCCGGTGCCAATTTTTTGCCCTATGGCACGACCTTCGACCAGCACCGCACCTTTGCCTTTGAGTTTATAGCGATGTTCGACCTGATTTCCAACTTGGCTCTTGACGGTTTCAGGTCGCGCCTGAAGGATGTACAGTTGACCGTCGACGCCATCCTTTCCCCACTCGATGTCCATCGGGCGACCATAGTGGGATTCAATGACCAAGGCATATCGCGCCAACTGTTCCACATCGGCATCTGTCAGCGAGTAGCGGTTGCGCATTTCCGTCGGAACGTCTGTCGTCTTCACGAGTTTCCCATTCCGGGCTTTTTCCTGAGCAGTCGTGAACTCCATTTGCAGCAATTTGGAGCCCAAGTTTCGTCGAATAATGGCACGCTTACCCGCGCGCAGCATGGGTTTGTGAACATAAAACTCGTCCGGATTCACCGCACCCTGTACTACGGTCTCACCCAAACCATAACTTGCCGTAATGAAGACAACATCGGAAAAACCCGATTCTGTGTCGATGGTGAACATCACTCCTGCGGCACCCACATCCGAACGCACCATGCGTTGAATGCCTGCACTTAAAGCAACATGCTCATGGGCGAACCCCTTGTGAACCCTGTAGCTTATTGCACGGTCGTTGTACAGCGACGCAAACACCTCGCGAATCTTGTGCAAAACTTCCTCAATGCCGATCACATTAAGAAATGTCTCTTGCTGTCCGGCAAACGAAGCATCTGGCAAGTCCTCTGCCGTAGCCGACGAACGAACCGCAAACGAAGCCAGCGGATTACCCTCGCTGAGAGTGGCAAATGCTTGACGAATACCCGACTCCAATTCGCCGGGAAACGGCTGCGCTTCCACCATCGCTCGAATCTCCGCACCCGCCTGCGCCAATGCGCGGACATCTTCGGTGTCCAGGGTTTGCAACTTCGCGTTGATCCGCTCCGCCAGATTCCCAAACTTCAGGAATTGACGGAACGCATGGGCAGTGGTGGCAAAGCCAGTCGGAACCTTGACGCCATCAGGCAGGTGCGAAATCATTTCGCCCAAACTTGCGTTCTTTCCCCCAACCGACTCGACATCGGACATCCTCAGGTTCTCGAACGGTACGACCAGGTCGGTTGGTTTAAACAGCATAGACATGGAAAACTCCAGAAGTTGAAACCGTTTTGCTGCCTCAGGAGCACTCTGACCGGAAAAGCAGCCGCAGATTCATCTTCACCTCGCGCGGGTTCTCTTGTGAGACGCGACGAAAACTGAAAATGCGCTAAATTGGGGTCATTGTAGGGTTGTACAGCATGTCACATCGCACCGTATTTTTTGTATCCGACGGCACCGGCATTACAGCCGAAACCTTTGGCAACGCCATCCTTGCACAGTTTGAAGCTACTGCACGGCACGTTCGATTGCCCTTCATCGATACCGTTGACAAGGCGCACCAGACCGTTCGTCAGATCAACCACGCAGCGGAAGTTGATGGTCGTCGACCCATCGTTTTCTCCACATTGGTGAACATGGAGATTCTCCAGGTGATTGAAAACGGTTGCCAAGGCATGCTGCTGGACATGTTCGCCACTTTTGTGCGCCCTTTGGAAGATGAACTGGGACTGAAGTCCAATCATCGCATCGGGCGCTTCAGCGATGCCAGCAAGAGCAAGGAATACCAGAACCGCATTGAAGCCATCAATTTTTCGCTGGCGCACGACGATGGGCAGTCGAATCGGGATCTGGATCAGTCCGATGTCATTCTCGTTGGCGTCAGTCGCAGCGGAAAGACCCCCACATCCCTCTACCTTGCCATGCAATACGGACTCAAAGCGTCCAATTACCCTCTGATTCCTGAGGATTTTGAAAGGCGCCAACTACCGCCTGCTTTGACGCCCCACAAGGGCAAAATTTTCGGACTATCGATTCAACCAGAACGCCTCAGTGAGGTTCGCAACGAACGGCGACCCAATTCTCGTTACGCATCACTGGAAAATTGCCGAATGGAAGTAAGCGAGGCAGAGTCGATGATGCGCCGCTCGGGAATTCGCTGGCTATCCACGACCACGAAATCCATCGAAGAGATTTCCACCACTATTCTGCAGGAACTCCATCCCGAACGATTGGCGTATTAGGCCGCATTGTGGTCTGTGGAAAAGTTACCACGTGCTCCAGTTCAGCACGAATCCCGACACTGTCCCCGACTGTGTGGTCATGGTGCTTCAGTACCGAAGCCAGCACAGTTTCCCCAGACTCCAAACGCAACGTGTACAGGAACTCGGACCCGCGAAAGGTCTTCTGCACAACTTCGGCTCTACAGGGCGATTCCAAATCGATCGATATGTCGTCCGCACGCAGCAACACATCGCAGGCGCCATCGGAGTCGCAGTCCCCTCGCCGCTGTGACGCTGTAACCTGAAAAACACCCAGAGGGGTTCGCAATTGGGTCACGCCATCTGACTGCACATAGCGCGCACTTGCGAACTGGCCATGCCCGATAAAGCTTGCGACAAATCGTGTCGCTGGGCGATGGTAAACCGAGTACCCGTCGTCCCATTGGTGCAAATGCCCCTGCGCCATCACACCCACACGGTCCCCCATGGCAAATGCCTCCTGCTGGTCGTGCGTGACCAGCAATGCAGTCGTTCGCGCTTCCTTGAGAATGCTTCGCACCTCGAGGGCAAGACGTTCGCGCATCTCGACATCCAGATTGGAAAACGGTTCGTCCAACAACAACAGATGTGGCTGTGGGGCTAACGCCCGCGCCAGAGCCACGCGTTGCTGCTGCCCACCGGACAACTCATGGGGGTAGCGCGCCGCGTTCGGGGTCATGCCCACCAAGTCCAGGACCTCGCGCACACGGGCTTTGCGCTGAGTGCTGGTCCAACCGTGTAAACCAAATTCAATGTTGTTGGACACGGTCATATGGGGAAACAGAGCGTAGTCCTGAAAGACCATGCCAACCCGACGGCTCTGCGCTGGAACGTGGACCTGGACACTGCTGACTTGCGATGAAGCAAGCCAAACCTCACCGGCGGACAGTGGCTCCAGGCCAGCCACAGCACGTAGCAAAGTGGTCTTCCCGCAACCAGATGGGCCAATCAGCACCCCAATTTCCCCGACTTGCAAACCCAGGGACACACCGTCCACCGATGGTGACGGACGACCACGATGGCGAACCCCTACATCAATCAGATCAAGAAACATTCCGGAGATTGTAGGGTTGGCTATTCCAAAACTGCGGTATGGTGCGCGCCATGCAACGGTTTCTTCGATCCTTATTGTGGGCGCTCGTGGTCCTGCTGGTATTGCCGGTAGCCACCTTACTGGCTTCCTGGCTGCAGGGAAATGCACAGACCTGGACGATATTGGCGCAGATGGGGGCCACAGTGCTGCCAGACTACGCTTTGACGAGCCTGCTACTGTGCGGCTTGGTCAGTTTGGGTGTCATTAGCATGGGAACAGTATCTGCTGCGGCCGTCACTTTGTTCGATTTTCCCTTTCGCAAAACAATGGAATGGGCCTTGTTGTTGCCATTGGCTATGCCTGCTTACGTCGTGGCATACGCGTATACCGACTTTCTTCAGTACAGCGGCACTTTGCAAACCTGGCTGAGGAGCACTTTCGGGCTGCAGGGCGCACTGCTGCCCGATGTCCGAAGCGTGTGGGGGGCCGCCGCCGTGTTGGCGCTGTCGCTGTATCCATACGTCTATTTGCTCACACGCACGGCCCTCTCGGACCGAGCGAACCACTTAATGGAGGCAGCCCGATTACTCGGAGCATCAATGCGTCGGCGCATCTGGCAGGTGGCACTACCCCTGGCACGACCCGCCATTGCGGCAGGGACGGCATTGGCACTAATGGAGACGTTGGCCGACTTTGGTGTGTCCAGCTATTTCGGTATTCAGACCTTTACTACTGGAATTTACAAGGCCTGGATCGTCATGGACGACCACGCCGCCGCCGCACAACTGTCGACAGCTTTGCTGCTGTTGGTTGTATGTGTGCTGGGGATAGAACTGCGCGCCCAGTCAAAAATGCGGTTTTCCAGTACCAGGGTCGATCGGCAAAGTGCCGAGTCCAATCCCATTCGTTTGCGCGGCATACATGCGTTGGCATTGCTCCTGTTGTGCGCGTTGCCCGTGGTGTTCGGTTTTGTCCTACCGCTCGCGATTTTGATCACTGAGTTTGGCAGCAGCGGTTCCGACGCTATTGCATGGGATCGATTTGCTCGATGGAGCAGTACCAGTCTCGCGCTTGGGCTGACCACGGCTGTGCTTGCTGTAGGGTTCGCCGTTTTTGTGGCTGCTTTTGCAAGGGCCCGCCCCGCTTGGGATACCCATTTGGCACAGCGCGCTGTCGGTCTGGGGTACTCAGTTCCGGGCGTAGTCATTGTGATTGGCTTGTTGCTCCCAGTTGGGTGGCTGCAGTCAAACTTCCCTGATCTGGGGATTGGCTATTGGTTGACATCCACCATCTTGGGAATGTTGTGGGCTTACCTTGTGCGCTTTGTGGCAGTGGCATTGCAATCGGTACAAAGCGGTTTCACGCGCATCGCGCCTGCTCTGGACGAGAGTTCCCGAATGCTGGGGGCGTCGTCCTGGACCTTGTTGGTGAAGGTGCATCTGCCCTTGTTGCGCAAACCGCTATTTGCCGCTTCGCTGTTGGTGTTGGTGGACGTCATGAAGGAGTTGCCGGTAACGCTGGTGCTGCGGCCGTTTAACACTGACACCCTTGCGGTCATGGCCTACCAGTTGGCGCGCGATGAGCGCCTCGGCGAAGCTGCACTACCCTCGCTTGCGCTCGTATTGGTTGGGCTTGTCCCGGTGTACTTCCTGAGCAGAACGCTACGTCGAGGCGATACACCCACCCCTTGTTGAGAATAGTTCGCATTTGCGATATGATCAGCACCGCTGTTGCAATGTAAGCAACGACCAGAACTTTCAACATGGCAAGAACCGGCAATCTACCAATTTCAGCCTTCATCGGATTGGGCTTGGCCAGTCTATGCGCTGCTGCTGCAGCACAAGAACCAGCCATCAACCTGTACTCAGCGCGCCACTACAGCACCGACGAGGCACTTTACAGCAACTTCACCAAAGCCACCGGCATCCGGATCAACCGGGTCGACGCGGACGATGCAGGCATCATCGCCCGACTGAAGGCCGAGGGCAGCGCTTCGCCTGCAGACGTCATCCTGCTGGTCGATGCCGCGCGCTTGTGGAAGGGCGAGGTTGAAGGGCTGTTCCTGCCGATTCAATCCAAAATCCTGGATACAGCCATACCGCCTCAGTTGCGTGCCAAGCCGACCGACGTAGGTAAGACTGCGTGGTTCGGACTTTCAACCCGCGCGCGCGTGATCGTGTATGACAAGGTCAAAGTCAAGAAAGAAGACGTCGACCGCTACGAAAAACTGGCAGACCCCATCAACAAAGGCAAAGTCTGTATCCGCTCGGGCTCCCATCCCTACAACCTAAGCCTGTTTGGAGCAACGACGGAGCACATGGGTCCGCAAAAAACGGAGGCTTGGCTCAAGGGCATGGTAGACAACATGGCCCGTTCACCCAAAGGCGGTGATACGGATCAAATCAAGGGTGTTGCCAGTGGCGAATGCGCGATCGCAGTGACGAACAGCTATTACCTGGCCCGCTTGCTACGATCCAGCAACCCAGAGGAGCGGGCCATTGCCGAGCGGGTCGGCGTGGTGTTTCCAAACCAGTCGACCTGGGGAACACACATCAACATAGCTGGAGGTGCCGTTGCAAAACACTCGAAGAACAGTGCCAACGCAGTAAAGTTCCTCGAGTATTTGGCCGGCGCCGATGCGCAGGGCTACTTTGCTAACGGCAACAACGAATGGCCGGCTGCCGTCGGTGTCACACTCGATAACCCTGCCCTGAAAGCCATGTCGGGCGGAAGTTTCAAGAGCGAAACCATCCCCATCAGTGCCGTTGGCATGAACCAGATCAAGGTGCAGCAAATGCTGGATCGCGTTGGCTTCAAGTAAAGCTCTGACGATCGGTTCACCGTTGTTTCGCCGCTGCGTTCGTGCTGCTCATGTGCAGATATCAAATTTGCTGCTAGTCAGCCCTACTCTTCCAGCAAACTGCGAAGCATCCAGGCAGTCTTTTCGTGCACATCGATGCGCTGGGTCAGCACATCAGCGGTCGGCTGGTCGTTGGCGGCGTCCGCGATGGGGAACAGCTTGCGGGCAGTGCGCGCTGTGGCTTCCTGCGCCGCCACCAGATGGCGAATCATGTCGGTGGCTTTTGGTACGCCTTCCACCTCCTTGATGGAGGCTAGCTTTGTGTACTCCTTATAGGTACCTGGCGCCGGAAAACCCAACGCACGAATACGCTCGGCAATCAGATCGAGCGCAGTCCATTGCTCGGTGTACTGCCCCATGAACATCTGGTGCAGGCTGTTGAATTGCGGTCCAGTCACGTTCCAGTGGAAGTTGTGGGTCATCAGATACAGGGTGTAACTGTCCGCCAGCAACTCCGAAAGTCCCCTGGCAATCTGTTTGCGTGCGTCCGACTTCAAGCCGATGTCTATCGTCAGTGACTTGGCTTTCTTTTGACTCATTTGCGAAACTCCTGTTGATTAAAGTGGCACCAGTCTAGCCCTTGCCGACGAGTTGCACCAATCAACAAAAGGCATACTGCAAATAGCTCAATTCAATCGCCCAGCAATTTCCGAGTGGCGAGGTCACAACCCCAGCGCCGCAATGCCCGCTTTCGCAACCTGCGCGTCTTCGCTCGACTTGACGCCACTGACTCCCACAGCGCCCAGGCACTGACCATCCTTGATGATGGGTACGCCGCCCTCGAGCATTGCATCCAGGCCGGGTGCGCTGAGAAACGAGTTGCGTCCACCGTTGATCATGTCCTCATAAGCTTTGCTTTCACGTCGACCCAAAGCCGCGGTTCGGGCCTTTGCTGGCGCAATGAAGGACGATATTGGCGCAGCGCCGTCGAGACGCGCAAAAGACAGCAAATGTCCGCCATCGTCCACAATGGCAATGCTGACCGCCCACTGGTTCTTCAGGGCTTCTGCCTGCGCGGCACTGGCGATGGCCAAAACGTCCGGCCTTTCCAATACAGGTTTCGATTTCATGGCGTGTCTCCAGAGTTTTTGTAAGTCTCTAGCATAACAAGCTTGATAAACCATAGAATCGCCCCATTTGCACTGTTAGTGATTTTTAAGGAGACCACAACCATGAGTGATCGCATTACCACTTTGGACAATCGATTTGGCTACGCCGTATCGGGAGAAGAACGCAACAAGGTGTTGCGCAATACCTATTGGCTGTTGTCTTTGACGATGATTCCAACGGTGCTTGGTGCCTGGATCGGTGTGCAAACCGGCATCATGTCGGCCATGTCACCTGGCATCAGCATGATGGTTTTCTTGGTTGGTGCTTTTGGACTCATGTTTGCCGTTGAGAAGTTCAAGAACTCAGCAGCCGGAGTGCCAATCTTGCTGGCGTTCACTTTTTTCATGGGAATGATGCTGTCCCGTTTGGTTGGGTCCATTCTGGGTCTGAACAACGGTGCGAGTCTCATCATGTTGGCCTTCGCCGGCACTGGTGGCGTGTTTTTCGGCATGGCCACGCTATCCACCATCATCAAGCGCGATCTGTCTTCCATGGGGAAATTCATGTTCATTGGCATGATCATGGTGCTCATCGCGATGATCGCCAACATTTTTCTGCAAAGCAGCGCGTTGATGATTGCCTTGTCGGTGATCGTGATCGGAATTTCATCGGCGTTTATCTTGTATGACCTGAAACGTGTTCGCGACGGCGAGGAAACCAACTACATCTCTGCCACTCTTGGCGTCTACGTGAGCCTATACAACGTGTTTAGCAACCTGTTGGCATTGCTGGGCATCTTTGGCGGCGAGCGCGACTGATCACCCTGATCCTGTCGACCCAAAGGCCCTTGTTAAGGGCCTTTTTTCTGTCTTTCTCACATGATCACCTGCTCAAGACAGGGCAAAATGGGACGATATAGAAACACCGCCTTGCCGTCCCTATGATTTCACGCTTACTCATTCTTGCTTTGACGCTTTCTTTGGCGGGGTGCGAGCTGATTGATCAACTGCTGGCCGACCCGAAGGCAGCCCAAAGAGTTGCGGATTCCAAAGCGATTGGAAGTGCTTGCCGCCACGGACTGCGCAGCATTGAAGACTGCTACGCACTCAACGAAAAAGCCTCCAAAGCGGCGGTCTTTGATGGCTGGAAAGAGATGGACCAGTACATGCGCGACAACAAGATCGATGGCATCGAACCCAAAGGCGTCAAGCCGCCACAGCCGGTGGAAGAAGTTGTTATTGAGGCTAAACCCAAAGCCAAGCCCAAGGCTGACGCTGCCCACTAGGAGCGTTAACGGCAGAGCGTTTTGCTCCGTGTCCCCCCACCCGCAGCGCGGGTTCCTCCTTGACCTGCGCAAAACGCTCTGCCGCTAACGCTCCGGTATGTTTCAGACTGAGATATCGTCAAACACCGCAATGCTTTCGACGTGGGCGGTGTGCGGGAACATATTGACCACTCCAGCGGCTGAGCACCGGTAACCGGCCTCATGCACTAGCACTCCCGCGTCTCGCGCCAGCGTGGCCGGATTGCAACTCACAACCACGATACGCTTGGGTGCATGCCACCCATCCCGCTGCTCCCCTCGCAGCTGCTCCTGGTGCAAAGCGGCAAGTGCCTGCACCAGCGCATAGGCGCCCTCGCGAGGTGGATCGACCAGCCACTTCTCAGAGGGCCCGTCTGCCACCAATACATCCGGCGTTATCTCAAACAGATTTCTTGCTACAAACTTCGTAGCTGCCAGCGAACGTTCCGCGGGCGCTGCAGTCTGATTTAGCTCCAAATTCTCACGCGATCGTGCGACCAGTGCTTCGGCACCCTCGACGCCCAACACCGCACGGGCCTGCGTCGCCAGTGGCAGCGTAAAGTTGCCCAAGCCGCAAAACCAGTCGATCACCCGCTCCTGGCGGGTCACGGCCAACAAGCTGAGCGCCCGAGACACCAGAACCCGATTGATGTGGGGATTGACCTGCGTAAAGTCCGTGGGGCGAAACGGCATGATGATGCCGAAGTCTGGCAAGCGATAAGCCAGCGGCGCGGTCTCGTGGCCGGGAATTTCATCCAGCCGATGCACCGAATCCAGGCCTTTTGGCTGCAACCACCATTGAAGACCGGGGTGCTGGGCAGCAAACTCCCGCAGTCGTTGCAGGTCACCGTCACCCAGGGGCTCCAGATGGCGCAACACCAAGGCAGTGACCTCCACCGCGCTGTGCTGCAAACCCATGTCACCCATAGCCAATTCGATTTGCGGACAGGTCTCCACAGCATCGAGCGAACCAATCAACTCCCGCAGCGGCACCAGCATGGCACTGACATGGGGCGCCAGCACCGGACAGACCTTCATATCGGCCACGTACCGGCTCTTGCGCTCATGAAATCCAACCAGCACGGTCCCTTTCTTGCGAACATAACGCACGGAAAGTCGGGCGCGGTAGCGATAACCCCAGGCGGGACCCTCAATGGGCCGCAGCACGTTGTCGGGCTTCACCTTGCCGATATGCCACAAGTTGTCCTCCAGCACCCGCTGCTTGACCGCAACTTGTGCAGCCGGATGCAAGTGCTGCATCTTGCAGCCACCACAGGCACCTTCATGCAGCCCGAAATGTGGACAAGCGGGTCGTACACGCTGGGAAGACTCGCGGTGAATGGCGGTAAGTGTCCCCTTCTCGAAACTCTGCTTGGAGCGGTGGATCTGTGCACTGACCACCTCGAACGGCAACGCGCCCTCGATAAACACCACTTTGCCGTCGGGCTTGTGCGCAACGCCCTGGGCCTCCAGGTCCAGTGATTTGACCTGTAACCAACCTTCGGGCCATATGTGTTCAGTGGATGTGGATTCTGTCATGCGGGGATTGTCTCAGGTGCCGCTGCGAGGGCACTCGCTGCGATGCAAACCAGGGTCAAATCACCGACTGGCGTGTGATGCCACGGCGCGCCACATAGCGCTTGATCTTTTGCAACGCCTCGTTTTGAACCTGGCGCACGCGTTCGCGCGTCAATCCCAGGCGATCACTCAAAACGTCCAGTGTCTCTGGCTCGCGGTCGTGCAATCCAAAGCGCCCCTCCAGCACTTCGCGCTCACGGCCATTGAGTGTCCCAACCCATTGCTCCAGCAGCACCGTGATTTCGTGGGCCAATGCCACGCCTTCGGGGTCCACGGTCAGCTCATCGACGAGACTGTCACCCAGCGTCAAATCGTCTCCGGTGCGGTCCAGTGCGGCATCCAGTGAGCGCGGTGCCTCGGCCATTGACAACAAATCGGCAACTTCGCTTACCTTGCGCCCTACCAGAGCAGCGATATCTTCCACCCGGATGCCTTCTGGCCGCTGCGCCACCAGTGTGGCGTCGTTCTCCAGCACGCGCCGCGCACGCAGCACGTGCTGCAACTCGCGCACCACGTTCACCGGCAGTCGCACGGCCCGCCCCTGGTACATCAGCGCCCGGTCTACCGACTGGCGTATCCACCAGGTGGCATAGGTCGAAAAACGGAACCCGCGCTCTGGCTCGAACTTGTGTATCGCATGCATCAGGCCGAGGTTGCCTTCTTCGATCAGGTCAGCCATCGGCACGCCGCGCCCGATAAAGCCTTTGGCAATGCTGACCACCAGACGCAAGTTGTGCTCAATCATGCTCTGGCGCGCCGCAAAATCACCGGCGCGTGCACGCACCGCCATGTCGTACTCTTCCTGCGCGGTAAATAACTCGGTACGCCTGATGCCGCGCAAATAGACCGCCAACGCGTCCGCCGATCCATCCGTGACCTCATCAGCCAAAGCCTGCACTACATGCGACACGTCGGAATCGTCCTGAATACCAGCGTCCGCTATTAATTCAGGAGCTGCTCGCGCACTACCCTTGGGCACCGAACCCTCTTTTCCCTCTGCGATAACGTCCACCAATGCCTGCACAGCGGCCAAGGCCTTGCGCTTGCGGTGCGTGGGGGTCTTCATGGTGCCTGTCGTTACCGAGCCGGCAGGTACTTGGCCGGATCCACAGGCTTGCCTTGCCGACGCACCTCAAAGTGCAACTTGACCCGATCGGCATCGCTATTGCCCATCTCGGCAATCTTCTGCCCTTTTTTTACCGCCTGATCTTCCTTCACCATCAGCGCCTGGTTGTGGGCATAAGCCGTAAGGTAAGTCGCGTTGTGCTTGAGGATGATCAGGTTGCCATAACCACGCAGGCCGGCACCGGCATACACCACGCGTCCGTCGGCCGCTGCCACCACCGGGTCACCGGCAGCCCCACCGATGTCAACCCCCTTGTTCTTCACATCATCAAACCCTGCCAAAACCGCACCACCGCTGGGCCATATCCAGTTTAGGTCGTCGTCGCCACTGCCACTCGCCACCGGCGCAGAAGCGGTCTGGCCAGGGGACGCTGGGGCTGACGACGCCTTGGTCGGTGCACTGGCTATTGCACCAATGGGCGCTGCAGCGACGGTGGAATTCGTGATCGGCCTGGTTGTTACTGCAGTGTCGGACACCACGGGAGGCGCAACGCGCAATACCTGACCCACCTCGATCTTGTTGGGATTTTCAATATTGTTCCAGCGCACCAGGTCACGGTGGCTTTGGCCATTGTCCAGGCCAATGCGAATCAAGGTGTCTCCCGGCTTCACGGTGTAATACCCGGCTTTCCCAGCGTTGTCAGGTGCCACTACCGGCGCGGGTGCAGCGGGTTTGGCAACCGCAACGGTTGCCGGGGTTACTGGCTTGGACACTGCCGCACCGCGGTCTTCCACCGGTGCACGGGTCAGGGGTTTGGAGCCGCACCCGGACAACCCCATGGCCAATGCGACCAGCACAACCCCCACTCCACCACGAACGAAACCAGACATAAACACTTCCTTCATGCAACGCCTGATTTTAGAGGGACAAAGTGCACCGCTTCCAGAACGGTTTGGCGCACGCCCTGTGGCGTCTTGTCCAGCACCATCAAGGCCTGGCTGGAAACGCTACCACCAGCGCCGGCGAGCACCACCATCGGCGCCACCAGGCGGCCACCCATGGCCAGCTGATCGACCCAGGTCTGTGGCAGCGCTTCGCCCCCTGCTGCCGCAATGATGCCCGCGTAGGGTGCTCCCTTGGGGTAGCCTTGCATACCATCGCCAAAGAGCAGGTGCAGATTGGCCAGGCGCAGTGGCCGCAGGTTTTCGCGGGCTTTGTCGTGCAGCCCGCGCAACCGCTCGATGCTGTACACCTCACTTGCCAGCAAGCTGAGTACCGCGGCCTGGTAGCCGCAGCCGGTACCGATCTCGAGCACCCGTCCGATCTTGCCAGAGCTGCCGTTGCGCAGCAATTCCACCATCCGCGCCACCACCCCGGGCTTGGATATGGTTTGCCCCAAACCGATGGGCAAACTGGTGTCTTCGTAAGCCTGATTGGCCAGCGCGCTGTCGACAAACCGGTGGCGCTCCACGGTTCCCATCGCTGCCAGAACCGCGGCATCGCTGACACCTTGCTCAGCGATTTTTCTCACCATCCGCGATCGCACGGCGCTGGAATCCATGCCCAGACCTTGCGGGGGCTGGTGTGTAATGGCAACGGCTTTTGGCTTGACCGGCGTGGCGTCCGACGTGAGCCGTGCAGGAAAGCCCGGACGCTGCCGGGTTGTCATACCGCGGCGTTTGGCACCAGCAGTGCCGCCGTTTGTGCCCAGTACCCCAAACTACTGTGATCGGTCAGATCAACCTTCAGCGGAGTCATCGACACATGCCCTTGCGCCGTGGCATGGAAGTCGGTGCCCTCTGCATCGTCGGCTGCAGGGCCGGCCGGGCCAATCCAGTACATGGTGCCACCGCGCGGGCTCGGTAGCTGAATCACCGGCTCTGCGGCGTGGCGACGCCCAAGCCGGCACAACTTCATGCTGCCAATCTCGTTGTAGGGCAAATTGGGCACATTCACATTGAGCAACCAGGGCTGCGACGTGATCAACTGCTGCTGGTGCATGCCTTGCACCAGTTCACGCGCCTTACGGGCCGCCGCATCGAGGTGCAGCCAGTCCTTTTGAACCTGCGAAAAAGCAATTGACGGGATGCCAAACAAGTAGCCCTCCATGGCAGCGCCCACCGTGCCGGAGTAGATGGTGTCATCCCCCATATTGGCGCCGTTGTTGATGCCGGAGACCACCAGGTCCGGCCGGTAATCCAGCAACCCCGTCAGCGCTACATGCACACAGTCAGCGGGCGTACCATTGATAAAGCGAAACCCGTTGGGCGCGCGGTGCACGAACAAGGGTGAATGCAGGGTGAGCGCATTGGACTTGGCGCTGTTGTTTTGCTCGGGTGCAATTACCTCTACCTCGGCGATGTCTTTGAGCGCTTCATACAGCGCCACAATCCCGGGAGCCAAATAACCGTCGTCGTTGGAAATCAGTATTTTCATGGTTTCAGTACAGTAGCGTTGCATTGTAGGGGTGGGGTCACCCCTGAGACATTTTCGCCCTGGCGATGCCTCTATGATGCGCCCCTTGCAACGCATCAACCCAACGAAGGATCCTGACATGCACGCCTGGCTCTGTGAAACCCCCACGGGTGTCGACGCCCTCATCTGGAAAGAACTCCCAACGCCCGCGCCCAAAGCGGGCGAGGTGTTACTGGAGATCAAGGCTGCCAGCCTGAACTTCCCGGACCTGCTGATTGTGCAAAACAAGTACCAGATGAAACCGCCGTTGCCCTTTGTGCCGGGCTCCGAATACGCTGGCATTGTGCAGGCCGTGGGCGACGGCGTGGCGCATCTGAAGGTCGGGCAGCATGTCGCCTGCCTCAGCGGCACCGGTGGATTTGCTACGCATACGATAGCGCCTTCCGCACTCTGCATGCCCCTTCCAAGCGCTTTTCCCTTTGTGGATGCAGCCGCTTTCATCATGATCTATGCCACCTCGCACCACGCGCTGGTGGACCGCGCGCAACTCAAAGCCGGTGAAACGGTATTGGTGCTGGGCGCGGCCGGTGGGGTCGGCACCTCCGCAATCCAGATTGCCAAGGCCCTGGGTGCACGCGTGATCGCAGCCGCGTCGACGCAGGAGAAATGCGACCTGTGCTCCTCGATCGGAGCCGATGCCACGATCAACTACACGACCGAAAACCTGCGCGATGCAGTGAAAGCGCTGACCGATGGCAAGGGGCCGGATGTGATCTACGACCCGGTGGGGGGTGATTTTTCCGAGCCAGCTTTCCGCTCCATAGCCTGGCGCGGGCGCTATCTGGTGGTCGGGTTTGCCTCGGGGCCGATTCCGTCGCTACCCTTGAATCTGGCGTTGCTCAAAGGCGCTTCCATCGTGGGCGTTTTCTGGGGCGAGTTCGCCAAGCGCGAACCCAAGAACAACACCGCCATGATGATGGAGCTGGCCCAATGGTACGGTCAGGGCAAGATCAAACCCGTCATCGATTCCACCATGCCCATGGCGGACCTGAAAGCTGCCTTCGCCCACATGGGCTCGCGCGGCGTCAAGGGCAAACTGGTCATGGTGAACTAGCAGGGGTACCCTATCCCATCACATCAAAAACCAGCACCTCGGCATCGCGACCCTGACTCAGTTGGACCGACTGCTCGCCGTCGAACAACGCTGCATCGCCAGCCGTAATGTGCAGGCCATTCACTTCGAGTGCACCGCGCACCAAATGCACATAGCCCTTGCGACCGGGCGCGAGCGGCAATGCCGCGGATTGCCCGCCGTCCAGCAAACCGCTGTACATGCGTGCATCGGCATGGATCAGCACCGACCCCTCGGCTGCGTCCGGCGACGCCACAAGCCGGAGCCGTCCAGACTTCTGCGACGCCGCAAACGTCTTCTGCTCGTAGCCGGGTTCGATGCCAGTCACGTTGGGCTCAATCCATATCTGGAAGAAATGCGTCGTGTCGTTGGGTGCGTGATTGAATTCCGAATGCATAACACCACGACCGGCACTCATGCGTTGCACATCGCCGGGCGGAATGCCCTTGACGTTGCCCATGCTGTCCTTGTGCGCCAATTCGCCGGAAATGACGTAGCTGATGATTTCCATGTCGCGGTGGCCATGGGTGCCAAAGCCGGTTCCGGGCGCAATGCGGTCCTCATTGATGACCCGCAGGTTACCCCACCCCATGTGGCGCGGGTCGTGATAACCCGCGAACGAAAAACTGTGAAATGACTTGAGCCAGCCGTGGTCAGCATAACCCCGGTCGGCGGATTTGCGTAATGTCAACATCGCGCTGCCTTTCTGAGGCGTTGACTGTAGGACATTTCGGATTGCCTTGCGCGACAGCATGGCACCATCCGTGGTCGGTGTGTCTGCAGCGTGTATAAAGGGCACATGCCAAAGTTTCAACGCACAGAAAGATTTTCATGACCGCCCCAAAACACATTGCCATCGTCGGAGCCGGAATGGCCGCCATTAGCTGTGCCCGCACGCTGGTGCAGGCCGGCCACCGCGTGACGGTGCTCGAAAAGAGCCATCGCCTGGGTGGTCGCATGGCCACCCGCAACAGCCCGTTTGGCACGTTTGACCACGGTGCCCAGTACTTCACGGTGCGCGACGCCCGCTTTGCATTGGCCTTGCAAACCGCGCCCACAGTGTGCAAGCGCTGGAGTGCCAACACCGTGCGTGTGCTCGACGAGCACGGCCAACTGGCTTCCAACAGCTTGCCACCGACCGAGCCTCACTGGGTGCCAGCGCCCGGCATG
The DNA here is from genome assembly GCA_020048895.1 of Rhodoferax sp. Taxonomy (GTDB): domain Bacteria; phylum Pseudomonadota; class Gammaproteobacteria; order Burkholderiales; family Burkholderiaceae_C; genus Allorhodoferax. The sequence continues at coordinate 69,361 of JAIFLV010000010.1, forward strand.
AACACGCTGCCGGCGCGTTGGGCGCAACCGTTAGTGGATGCTCTACACGTCGAGCTGGAAACACGGGTGACACACCTGGAGCGCGACGCACTGAACCCCAGCCAATGGCAACTGCGCACCACCGGTGCGCAGGACAGTGCGCATGTGTTCTCGGGCTTTGATGCCGTGGTGCTGGCCATTCCGGCCCCACAAGCCCGGGCACTTCTGCAGGACTGTGCGCCCGCTGCGCCCTTGCTCAAGCGATTGGCTCCCGTGGCAATGGCGCCGTGCTGGACACTGATGCTGGCCTTCCCGCAGGCGGTACAACCCGGCCTGGTCGGTCTGGGCCCGCAATGGAACGCGGCGCGCAGCACGCACCATCGCATCGCTTGGCTGGCACGGGAGTCGTCCAAGCCGGGCCGCACCGCGATTGACCGCTGGACGGTGCAGGCCAGCGCGCAGTGGTCGCATGACCATCTGCAGGATGATGCCGCGCGCGTGCAGGCGAAGCTGCTTAAGGCGTTTGCTGAAGTCACTGGGATACATGCCCAGCCATCCTTTGTCGACACCAAGCGCTGGGTCCATGCGCAGACTACAGTGCCCCTGCGCGAGTCGCACCTGTGGGACGCGCGAACCAACCTGGGGCTGTGCGGTGACTGGTGCCTCGGCCATCGCGTCGAAGATGCATTCGTGTCGGGGCTGGAACTGGCTCTGCACATCGCCTGACGCAGCCGATGTACCGGGGCCGGTTTGCCCCCTCCCCTACCGGCGCACTGCACGCCGGCTCTCTGGTCGCTGCGTTGGCTAGCTGGCTCGACGCACGGGCGCATCAGGGCCAGTGGCTGGTGCGCATCGAAGATGTCGATCTTCCCCGTACGGTGCCTGGAGCGACCGAGCGCATTCTGGAACAACTGCAGCAATGCGGCATGGTGCCTGATGCGACGCCCCTGCAGCAGTCGCAGCGTTCGCTTGTGTACCAGAACGCACTGGACCGGCTGATTGCGCAGCGCTTGGCCTACCCCTGCCGCTGTTCGCGCCAGGACATTGAACAGGTTTTGCTGCAACGAGGCCAAATGCGCTCCCGCAATGCAGAACTGGTGTATCCGGGGACATGTGCCACCGGTTTACCTTCGTCCAGCATGGTGCTTGCACGCGCGCCGGCCTGGAGGTTGCGCACTACCGGCACCAAGCCAAATAGCCTTCTAGCGCCCGCAGAACAAGCGCGAGAAGCTATGGATTCTGTAGCAGCAATGACCTACTGGCAGGACCGACGCCTTGGCCCCCAACAGCAGGACGTGGGCCGCGAGGTGGGTGACTTTGTCTTGCGACGGGCAGACGGTTGCTTTACCTACCAGTTGGCGGTCGTTGTCGACGATGCGGCGCAGGGTATCACCCATATCGTGCGCGGTGAAGACCTGGCTGACAATACGGCGCGACAAATCCTTTTGCAGCAAGCGTTGGAAGTCGCTACACCGAGCTACCTGCACACGCCACTTTTGCTGGGAACCAACGGAGAAAAACTATCCAAGCAAAATGGCGCTCGGGCGATTGACACTTCCACGCCAATGGCGGCGCTCGATGCGCTGCAGCAGGCGGCCAGCGTGCTGGGACTACCGCCCAACACCGATCAAGATATCGGTGCTGCGCTGGGAAGGTGGATTACCTGCTGGGAGGCTGCGCTGCAGGGCACACGATCGCCGCTCGCTGGTTGAGCAGACCGATTCAGTCAAACGTCGGCATGGCTGGCGTAGGCGCCACGGCTTTGGCAATCAGGTCCAAAAATTTGCCTTGCCGGTACAGATTCAAGAAGGCAGCAACCACCCGGGGGTCGAAGTGGCTACCGCTACCCCTTTCGATTTCACTGACCGCCACGTCCAGTTGCCAGGGCCCTTTGTAGGGGCGTGTACTCATGAGTGCGTCGAACACGTCGACCACCGCTACCAACCTCGCCACCATGGGGATATCCTCCCCGGACGCGCCATCAGGGTAGCCGCTACCGTTCCACTGCTCGTGGTGCGAGCGGGCCACCAACCGTGCCAGGGCCATGGCTGGACTACGCTTCAAAATAGCATCGCCAATCAGCGAATGTTGCTGAATGATGGCGAATTCTTCTGCCGTGAGACGACCGGGTTTGCGCAAAATCAGATCGGGAATACCCACGTTGCCGATATCGTGCAAGCGGCTCGCCTTGCCGTAGGCCACTGCAAGCGCTTCGTCGATCTCCAGTTCGCGTGCCAAACGGTAGGTGTACTCCTGAATGCGGCGTATGTGCGCTCCAGTGGCCGAATCCTTGAACTCCGCCACCTGTCCCAGCATGTCAATGGCTTCTTCGTAAGACTCTTCCAGGCTGTGGTGGAGTTTGAAGTTTTCCAGGCCTGCGGCGCACTGGTTGGCCAGTACCTGGATCAGTTCCCGATCCGCCAGCGACATCTCGCCGGCCGCTTCGAGATAGACAAAGCCAAACACATGCTTCCCTACGCCCAATGGAACTACCGCCGCCCCTGCACGCAAACCTTCCGGCACGGTCTGACCGGTGACCACCCGGGTGCAAAGATCCACGATTTGCGAGCGTCGTGCTTCGTTGGCTTCACCCTCCTCGAAGTCGCCCGCGCCCGCGCGAATACGGACATCACGCCCCTCCACGGTCATGACCATTCCATCGATGGTAGAAATCATGCCCGACTGCCCCAACCGGCAGATACCGATCAACTGCATCAGTACGCCGCGGAAGTAATCTTCCAGTTTGTCCCGGTGCAAGTCGTACAGGTCAGGTGTTACCGCAAGAATGCGCCCCAAACCCTGGCGGTTGAGGTCAATGGTCTGAAGATCACGGTAGCTCTTGAGGGCAAGCCGCACCGTCGCGTACAGTTTTTGTACGGTCAGCTCGGTTTTGTCCCGATAGTCATCGATATCGTAGTGGTCGATGACGAAACGTTCCGGAGCCATCCCGGGCTGCCCGGTGCGAATCACCAGCCGCATCATTCGGTTTTCCATCACATTGCGGATGTGCTCCACCAACTTCAACCCGGCATCGTCGGTCTCCATCACCACATCGATCAGCGCCACCGCAATGTCCGGATGCTCCTGCAGCACCAGCTTGGCCTGGGCTGCCGAGTCCGCTTGCAGCAGCTGCAACTCACGCCCGCTGAACTCAAAGTTTCTCAGGCTGATTGTGGTCAGCTGGCGCACGTCCGGCTCGTCGTCGACTACCAGCAGTTTCCACGCATTGGGGCGCGCAGCGGCACCTTCGGGCACTTTTTTCCCGGTACTGCGAATGATCTTCACGACGTTGCCTCCTGCTCGCTTACAACGAGCGATGGCACGCTCAGAAGGAATTCAGTCCCTCGACCCGGAATCGAGTTGCACTGCAGTGCGCCACCCAAAGTCTGGGTTGCCAGGTTGTAGCAGATGTAGAGCCCCAGCCCGCTACCGCCGTCGTTGCGGCGGGTCGTGAAAAAGGGTTCAAAAACCTTGACAACATGCTCTGGCTCCATACCCGCACCGTTGTCCCGAAAGGACAAAACGACGTGAGACAGCTCGTACCGGACTTCGATGCGAATAACGCCAGCGCGCTTGCCATCGCCAAAAGCGTGCCGGTGCGCATTGGTACACAGATTCGTCAGGATTTGCGTCCAGGCACCTGGAATGGCCCGCAGTCGCAAAGTTGGTGAACAGGTAATATCAAAAACGATATGCGCCCCCCGAAACAAAGGGCGCAGGGTCAAAATCACATCGTCAATCAACTGGGCCAGCGAGAAATCCCGCTGAATTTCGGACACCTGGTCGATCGCGGTGCGCTTGAAACTTTGTACCAGCGAAGCGGCGCGTTGCAGGTTCGACATCGCCAGTGCACTTGACTCGGTCAGCGCCGCCAGACTTCCGGCAATTTGCTGCTCGGAGACCTCGTCGCCTTGCAGCAGGCGCTCGAAACTGTTCGCCGTTTCTGCAATATGCGACACCGCACCTACGGCAATGCCAATGGGCGTGTTCACTTCGTGCGCAAAGCCAGCAACCATGCGCCCCAACGACGCCATCTTCTCGGTCTCGATAGCCCGCTGGCGCTCCTCCTGCAGATGCTGGTTGGCCGCCTCCAGATCGGCGGTGCGCTGGGCTACCCGCTGCTCCAGAGAAGCATTGAGCGATTTCAATGCGTCCTGCGTCGCAACCAGGCGTTCATTGCGTTCGATCAGGTCCGAATAGAGGCGATGCAGCGCTTTGAGCAAAATCACGGTGCGCGGATCATCCGATGGGCTGTCTGCCCGCCAAGCCTGCTCCTTATCACGTCCCGACCGGATCGCCATCACCTGTCGACCCATGGATTGATCTTCCCCAAGAATGTGAAAAATCAGCCAGTTGGAGAGGTAATCGACCAGTTGCTCTGGCGACAATTGCCCCACAGCCTGACGGGTGGCCATCCACGATTGCACCTGATCGACAAAACGTGCGTGCACCGCGCAGTGCTGCTCAATGTGCCGGGCGTCCAAGCCCACTTCGGCCATCAGCGCTTCTTCATAAGAAAAATGGTAAACGGTGTATTGCGCCAGTGCCGTGAGAAGGTCGTCCACATGCTCGTGATCCGTTCCGTCGAGTTGATCGCTTAGCGAATTGAGCATATCTACCAGGTGCCGATGCTGCGCATCGACCTCGGTGAGTCCAGTCTCAAAAAGTGGGGTCCATTCAAAGGTCTTCACTGACTGCGCTCGCTCCGATAGCATGGTGTGTCAAATGATTATCACACCTTTCCTCTTCGGATAAGCGCTGTCGCTCGGTACACTCTGCAGGCCGACCCGGCCCATTTGCTCCCCAGACCGATCCATGTTGCCCCTCGACCCCCTTCCGAATTCGACGACTTCCATACCCGATGGCGACAAGCCATTCATGCGCACCATCAAGAGTTTTGTCAAGCGGGCTGGTAGAACCACTGCGGGCCAGGCCAAAGCGTTTGAAGAGTTGGGGCCCAAGTTCGTCCTTCCCTACCAGCAGTTCGCTATTGATTTGGAAGCGGCTTTCGCTTATTCCACGGGCGCTGCAGGCCAAATGACCACCCATGGAAGCCCCGTAGTACTGGAGATCGGGTTTGGCATGGGTGAGGCTACAGCACAAATTGCGCAGGCGCTTCCCGCAACCCGATTCCTGTGCTGCGAAGTCCATGAGCCGGGTGTAGGTGCCTTGCTTAAACGCATTGGCGAAAACGACATTACCAACATCCGTATCTGTGCGCACGATGCAGTGGAGGTGATAGACCATATGTTGGCCTGCGAGAGTCTGGATGGCGTGCATATCTTTTTCCCCGACCCCTGGCACAAGACCAAGCACAACAAGCGCAGGCTGATTCAGTCTCCGCTGATCGCCAAGCTTGCGCGTCGCCTCAAACCGGGTGGCTACCTGCATTGCGCCACGGACTGGCAACCGTATGCAGAGCAAATTCTTGAGGTGCTACACGCGGAACCTCTGCTGCGCAACCGGGCGCTGGCAACACATCCCGAGCTGCTGGGTTATGCGCCCAAGCCACATTACCGGCCACTCACGAAATTCGAAAATCGCGGCATTCGCCTGGGGCATGGCGTCTGGGACCTGGTGTTCGAGCGCGTGTGAGCCTGTACCGACCCAACCCGCCCCCGATGCGCGACGGTGTTGGCGCGAGTTGCGTTGTCACTCCTGCGGGGCCGTGGCCCAACGTGCTGGAGTTCCTGAAGGCGCGCTTTGATAAGGTACCACCCATACAGTGGGAGGAACGACTGGCGCGCGAAGATGTCACCGATGACCAGGGTTGTGTGGTGCGCCCGGAGCAACCGCTGCAGCCGGGCCAGCGGCTGTACTACTTTCGCTCCCTTGCCACCGAGGATCCCATCCCCTTTGAAGCCAACGTGCTGTGGCAGGACGCGCATTTGCTGGTTGTCGACAAACCGCACTTTCTGCCGGTGCTTCCTTCCGGAAAGTACCTGCAGGAAACCGTGCTGGTGCGGCTCAAGCGCGCCATGGGACTGGAAGACCTGTCACCGCTGCACCGCATTGATCGCGACACCGCCGGACTAGTGCTGTTTTCACTGCAGCGTGCGAGCCGGGCTGACTACCAGGAACTGTTTCGAACCCGTCAGATACACAAAACCTACGAAGCCATTGCACCCTGGAATCCGGCGCTGCAGTGGCCCATCAGCCGCGCAAGCCGTATCGCGCCCGCAGAACACTTCATGCAACAGTGCGAAGTGCCAGGCACACCCAACAGCTTGACCCACATCAGCGTGATTGAGACCTCCGCGCCGCTGGCACGCTACTGTTTACGCCCGATCACCGGTTTGCGGCACCAGTTGCGTGTGCATATGGCAGCGCTTGGTCTGCACCTGGTCAACGACGGAATCTACCCCGTGCTCACTCCCGAAGGCGCGACAGACTTCACGCGACCGCTGCAACTATTGGCTCGCTCTATAGCGTTCACCGATCCTCTGACCGGCAAGGATCACGTGTTCCACAGCCAGCGGTCGCTGCTTTCATTAGCTGAACTAGCCAGCGCGGGTCGTTAGGCCCACTGCACCTTGGCCTTGCCGGCATACCAGGTATCGAGTTTGGTGTTGACTTCGTTTTCGATACGGCTGCGCCGGATTTTCAAGGTCGGCGTCAAGCATCCATTTTCGATCGACCATGGTTCCTGCGCGATCACCAGCATTTGCAATTTTTCGTAGTCTGCCAGTTCGGCATTCACCTGCGCGAGCAACTGTGTGAGCTGCGCTTCCACCTCTTTGCGAAAAGCCGGATCCTTCTGCTTGGGCCGCACCTCTTCGCCAAGCACCACAATGGCGAACGCGGCCGGTTGCCCCACGCCCGATACCATGCTGGTTTCGATGAATGGATGGGAATTGATTCGGTTTTCAATGGGCGCAGGCGCAACATACTTGCCCTTGGACGTCTTGAACAGTTCCTTCACACGCCCGGTGATCTTGAGCAATCCGTCGGCCCGTCGCTCGCCACGGTCACCGGTTCGGAAGTAACCATCTTCGGTAAAGACCTCAGCGTCGAGATCAGGGCGCTTGTAATAGCCCACCAACTGTCCGGGCGACTTGATCAGTATTTCACCCTCCTCACTGATTCGCACCAGCACCCCAGGCAACGGCACCCCGACACAACCCGGCTCATTGATGGCAACCGTGGAATTGTGCGAATAAGCAAAATCTTCCGTCATGGCGTAACCCTCGATCAGGTTCAGCCCCAGACGGCGGTACCAGGCGATCAGCTCAGCGGGAATGGGAGCAGAGCCGCTGCCTGCGAGCAGGCACTGGTCCAGGCCCAGGCCCTTGAGAATCTTGCGTCCCACGATGCCCTTGATGATCGGAATACTCAACAGGGTATCGAGCTTCTTCGGTGGCATCTTGGAGAACACGCCATGCTGGAACTTGAGCCACAAACGCGGGACTGATATGAAGATGGTGGGGCGAGCCCGGTTCATGTCCTGCACGAAGGTCTCCAGCGTTTCGGCGAAGTACACGTGCGTCTTGCCGTCAACCCACGAGGAGCACTCCACCCAGGCACGCTCAAACACGTGCGCCAACGGCAAATAGGACAAGACCCGCTTTTCCTCGACCTTGCCGATCCTTGAATTGATGTCCTGCACGATATTCTCACTGGCGAGCGTAATGCGGCCAAAGCTGTGCATAACCCCCTTGGGCGTGCCGGTTGAGCCTGAGGTATACATCAGAATCGCGATGTCTGACGCTGCGCGGTCCACACGCCCCGCCAGCGGCTGCTGGCGTGCCACGACGGCATCCCAACCTTCATAGCTATTCTTCGGCGCAAGTGGAAACGCAATGCACGGCAAGCTCGCAGCCACACCTGGTTTTTGTTGCTCCCAAATATCAAGTTTGCCCACAAACAGCAGGCTGGCCCCACTGTGCTCCAAAACGAAACGCACTGTCTCCGCCGTTTCCGTCGGGAAAATGGCCACGGTGGTGTAGCCCGCCATCCAGATGGCCAGTTCGGCCATGAAGAAATGGGCGCAATTCTTTGAAAGAATCGCAATCCGCGCCCCAGGCTCAAAACCTTGGGACTTCAGGTGGGTTGCCATGCGCCGTGATTGATCGAGCGTCTGGGCCCAGGTGTAATCCGCCACCTGACCACCACCGAGCGGCTGTGTCAGAAAAACCTGGTTGGGTTGCGCGGCCTCGTGGTCAAAGATGTATTCCAGAACCAATTTAGATTTCGCCATATCGAGTCTCCTTTTTGTGATGGCGACAGAATACCTGATTTAACCGACATTTAGCGCGGTTAAGTCGCAATACCAGTAATCTGACAGGTAAATTTCAGACTGTATATTCAGGACAGCAAAGCCCCCGAATGAACTACTTTGAACCCTGAACCCTTGGTACCCCTGGCATTGAACGCCTTTACGAAGATCGTTGGCACTACGCCGGGTTTTAGAGATCGTGCGGGCCAACACGCGATGGCTGCGTGTGTGGCACAAACGCTGGCAAAGGCCGATCTGGGTGAACACCCGAATCCAACCCAGTCCATCGCCGTGATTCAGGCAGGTACGGGGGTGGGCAAATCAGCGGCGTACGCTTGCACGGCCATTGTTCTTGCTTTGCAGCGTAAGACCCGGGTCCTGATTTCCACAGCGACAGTGGCCCTGCAAGAGCAACTGATGACCAAGGACCTGCCCGCGTTGGCTGCGGCGCTGGACCAGCCCTTTGCGTTCGCCCTGGCCAAGGGTCGTGGACGTTATGTGTGCAAGCTCAAGCTGGAACGTCTGGTGGGAACCGCTGCGGGTAGCGAGGAGTTGTTTGACCCGGATGAAGGTGCGCAACCCGCAAGCCGCTACACCACGGTGCTATCCCAGGAAGCGTTGGAAGAACGCCGCACCAGATTGCTCGAGACCATGACGGTGCTGCTCGCCTCGGGAGCCTGGGAGGGCGATCGTGACACGTTGCCAGAGGCCCCTGACCAGCGCGACTGGTCCCTGGTGGCTGCAGATCGACACACTTGTACGGTACGCCACTGCCCGCGTTTTCGGGACTGCAGCTACTACCAAGCACGCAACCGCCTGTCGGAGTCCAACGTGATCGTTGCCAACCACGATCTCGTGCTGGCATCGCTGGGAGCCAAGTCCCTGCCAGATCTGGATAACTGCCTGGTCATCTTTGACGAAGGCCACCACCTGCCCGCCGTTGCGCTGGACCAGTTTTCAAGCAGTATGGACCTCTCCAGCCTGCGCTGGCTGGACCGGCTACCCAAGGTGCTGGCGGAGGTCAGCGGCGAACTGCAGCTGGAGCTGGCGCAGGACGCATCCACCCTTTCCAGTCAACTCAAGTCTGCCTTGACCCAACTCGCCCGCCTGGCGATGGATCTGGTGCATGCCAGCACCAATGGCAAAGACGGCACCTTGCGCTTCGCACATGGTCAACTCCCCCATACGCTGATCGACCCGGTCACCCTCATTCATGGCCACGCCCTGGCACTGTCCAAAGCGATCGATGCGCTGGGTGCAGAGATCAAGCAGGTGTCCAAAGACGACCCGCTGCGTGCACTGCAATGCTCGCAACTCTACGCCAAATTGGGTGGCATGACGCCCCGCATCAGCAGTGTCGTGTCGACCAGCAGCCTGCTGCTCGAACACGGTGAGCAGCCGTTGGCAAAGTGGCTGCAGGTCGACACAGCCAACCACTTCCTGCTGGTCAATGCCCACGCCAGCCCCATCGTACCGGGCGACCTTTTGCGCCAGTTTCTGTGGAGCCAGGTGCGTGGTGCGGTGGTCACCTCCGCTTCACTGACAAGCTGTGGCAGCTTCGACTACTTTCTGGAGGAAGCAGGTCTGTCTGGCAACCCTCAGGTGCAAACCCTTGAAGTCTCCAGCCCGTTTGATTACAGCCGCCAGGGAAGCCTCACGGTGGTACAGACCCGTGCCGACCCCAAGAATGCCCACGCCTACACAGCGGAGATGGTACAGGCGTTGCTGGAAGACCTGGCGCTGGTAAAGCGCGGAGCGCTGGCACTTTTTACCTCGCGCGCGCAGATGCGATCGGCGGTCGAGGCCATTCCCGGCTTTCTGCTAGACATGGTGCTGGTACAAAACACGCAATCGCGCGCGCGGCTTTTGGCAGCGCATACCGAACGTGTGCAAGCAGGGTTGCCCTCCGTTCTATTTGGCCTGCAGTCGTTTGGCGAGGGACTGGACTTGCCCGGTGCATTGTGCGAGACGGTATTTATTGCCAAACTGCCATTTGCGCCACCGTCAGAACCGGTGGACGAAGCGCGCGCGGAATGGCTCCGATCGGTCGGCCGCGACCCCTTTAACGAGTTGGTGATTCCTGCCACCGGCGTCAAGTTGCTGCAGTGGACGGGGCGTGCGATACGCACCGAAGAAGACCGGGCACAGGTGGTCTGTTACGACAAGCGACTGGTACAGCAGGCCTACGGTCGTCGCATGCTGGCCGGCCTGCCGCCTTACCGGCTGGAAACCAGGGTATTGTGAGACTGCGCGGCCGGTTCAGACGAAACGGCTGTCGATGCCTTTGTCACGCATCTTCTTTTCGAGTTCCTGGTCCTCAAGTTCGCGCTTGCGCTGGCGCTGTTTTTCCAGTTCAGCCTGACGAATAGCCTCCAGCTCCTCGGCGGTAGGTTCCTTGTCGAAACTGAGCTGCGGGCCAGCAGCACCGGCGGGCTCGCCACGGGTACTCTTCAGTTTCATGGCCAAGCGAAGTTCGTTGGCCGAATCGGCGTTGCGCAGGGCTTCCTCGTAGCCAATGTGCCCATCGTTGTAGAGCTCGAACAGCGCCCAGTCAAATGTGCGCATGCCCAGTTCGCGAGATTTCTCCATGATGCCCTTGATCTCGGAAAACGCACCCTTGAAGATTTTGTCGGCAATGGTGGGTGTGTTGAGCAGAATCTCGATGGCTGCCTTGCGACCTTTCCCATCCTCGGTGCGCACCAGACGCTGGGACACGATGCTGCGCAAGTTGGCCGACAAGTCCATCAGAAGCTGATTGCGTCGCTCCTCCGGGAAAAAATTGATGATGCGGTCAATAGCCTGGTTGGCGCTGTTGGCATGCAGCGTTCCCAGGCATAAATGCCCCGTTTCGGCGAAGGCAATGGCGTGCTCCATGGTCTCCGGGTCGCGAATTTCACCAATCAGAATCACATCTGGTGCCTGGCGCAGGGTGTTCTTGAGTGCATGGTGCCAGGAATGGGTGTCCACGCCTACCTCACGATGGCTCACCAGCGATTTCTTGGATATGTGCACGTACTCGACCGGGTCTTCCACCGTGATGATGTGGCCAGCCGACTCCGTATTGCGGTGGTCGATCAGTGCCGCCAGCGTCGTGGATTTGCCCGAGCCCGTACCGCCCACCACAAGCACCAGGCCGCGCTTGTTCATGATGACTTCCTTTAGCACCGGCGGCAAGGCAAGTTTCTCAAAGTTGGGAATTTCGGAAGCGATGGTACGCACGACCATCGCCACGTTTTGCTGCTGCACGTAGACGTTGACGCGAAAACGCGACAGACCGGAGATGGAAATGGCGAAATTGCACTCCATTTCCTTCTCAAACTCCTCCCTCTGCCGCTCATTCATCAGCGAATGCGCAAAGGTGCGAGTCAACTCCCCCGTCAGCTTCTGGTTGGACAGCGGTTGCATGGCACCGTTGGCCTTCATGCTCGGCGGGAAGTCGTTTGCAATAAATAGATCTGAGCCACCGGCCTGGCGCATGGCGGCCAGCAGTTTGTGCATGTAGGCGCGTGCCTGTTCTTCGGTAAGTGTTGCCATGGTCGCAAAGTATCGGCGGCAAAATGGCCGAGGTCAACTCCCTGTCCAAGGATCCCCGTCCAAGCTACTCCAACCCGAGTCAGGCAGACTGCACCATATCAAACGGGGCGATGTGCAGCCCGCGAGCCATCAGTTTCCCGCGATATGCCGTGCAAGGAGGGCCTGAAGTTCGCCCACCGATTGCCCATTCAGGCGATTGCCGTACTGGCTAACCACCTTCGCAGCTGCCTGATTGGCCAACCAGGCCGCCTGTGCATGGGAATATCCTTGGGTAACTGCATACAGGAATGCTCCTGCAAACATGTCACCTGCTCCGTTGGTATCGAGCGCCTTCACCTGCACCGCTTCGATCTCTGTGCGCTGACCGTTGGCCAGCACTATGCATCCCTTGGCACTGCGGGTAAGGCACACCACGCGCGCCAGCCTGGCCATTTGCTCACAAATGGTGTCGAGGTCCTGTGACCCGCACCAGGTCTGCGATTCTTCTTCATTGCAAAACAGGTAATCCAACTCGTCTCCCACCATGGCGTCCAGGCCAGGGCGGCAAAAATTGATCATGCTCATGTCACTGAGCGTCGCTGACAGTGCGACACCGGCGGCTTTGGCGATGGCCCGGCCCTTGAGTGCCGCATCCAGCCCGCTCGGTGAAGCTGCCAGGTAGCCTTCCATATAGTAGATCCTGGAGCGCCGGATGGCGGCTTCATCGAGCGACGAGGCATCGAGGTCTGACGTCGCCCCCAGGAAGGTACTCATGCTGCGCTCGGCATCCGGCGTGATCATCACCATGCAACAACCGGTCTGATCCGAAGCCAGCGCACCTGAGGCGAGGTTGCTGTGGACACCATTTGCGGCGAGGTCATCACGGTAGTAATGGCCCAAAGCGTCGTCCGCCACCCGGCAGCTGTAAAAACCTTTGCCGCCCAATTGGGCCAGTGCCACTACGGTATTGGCCGCAGACCCACCGCCGATATTGCGCGTGGGCAGGTCTTTCACCGCGTCCAGCAAAGTGGCGCGTCGCTCGGCGTCGATGAGGGTCATGTGGCGCTTGGCCACGCCCATTTCCAGCAGGTGGGCATCGCTCACCTTGTATTCGGAGTCCACCAGCGCGTTGCCAATGGCGTACAGGTCGTATTGAGTCATGGTGTTCATTCGAATTATTGGTTTACTGCTCAACAAAGGCACGCTCTACCACGTAGTCGCCAGGCGTTGTAGTGCTGCCTTCTACGAAACCACGCGCATCCAGCAACTCGCGCATGTCCTTGTTCAATGCCGGGCTGCCACAAATCATGATGCGATCACGCGCCGGCTCCAGCTTGGGCAAGCCCAGGTCGGCCTCCAGCTTGCCGCTTGCAAGCAAGTCTGTGGCACGGCCACGGTTTTTGAACGGTTCGCGCGTCACACTGGGGTAATACACCAATTGCGCCTTGACATAGTCACCCAGAAACTCATGATTGGGCAGGTCCACAGTGATGTACTCGGCGTAGGCCAGTTCCTTGACCTCGCGCACGCCGTGGAACAGGATGACTTTTTCGTACTTTTCGTAGGTGGCCGGATCGCGGATCAGACACAGAAAAGGTGCCAGGCCCGTACCAGTACCGATCAGGTACAGGTTCTTTCCCGGCATCAGGTAGTCGATCAGCAACGTGCCGGTGGGTTTCTTGCCCACCACAATCTTGTCGCCCACCTGAATATGTTGCAGCCGCGAAGTGAGAGGTCCGTCCTGGACCTTGATGCTGAAGAATTCCAGGTGTTCTTCGTAATTGGCGCTGACGATGCTGTAGGCACGCAGCAACGGCTTGCCGTTTTCCTGGCGCAACCCGATCATGGTGAAATGACCGTTGGAGAAGCGCAGCGCCTGATCGCGGGTGGTGGTGAAGCTGAACAGCCGATCTGTCCAGTGGTGTACGCTTAAGACGGTTTCTTCCAGAAATGCACTCATCAACGGGCCTTGCAGTAGTTCGTAATCAGGGTTCGAGCAAACCCTGAAGTGTAAAACGTCTGTAGGGCCGCTTTCCTTACTCTTTGAACGCCGCTGCGTTGGCAACTGCCAAGGCAGTCATGTTGACGACACGCCGCACCGTCGCCGAGGGCGTGAGGATGTTGATGGAAGCCGCAGCACCGAGCAACATCGGTCCGACCGTCACACCATGGCCGGCGGTCATTTTCAGTACATTGAAAAGAATATTCGCCGAGTCCAGATTCGGGCAAATCAGCAAGTTCGCCTCGCCAGACAGCGTTGTTTCAGACAGGGCAGCACGTCGAACCGTCTCCGACATGGCCGCATCGCCCTGCAACTCACCGTCACACTCAATGTCTGGAGCCATTTGTCCAAACAATTCACGCGCCTGACGCATTTTGCGGGCCGAGGGCCGGTCCGACGAACCGAAATTGGAGTGCGACAGGAAGGCGACTTTGGGTGGCAACCCAAAGCGGCTCAGTTCCTGTGCTGCCATCACGGCTATGGTGGCCAACTCCTGGGCGCTGGGGTCTTCGTTGACATAGGTATCTGCAATGAACAGCGCGTGCTTTTCCAGCATCAACGCGTTCATCGCCGCCATGGTGGTGACGCCCTTTTTCATGCCAATGATGTTGCGCACGTGTTGCAGATGCACGTCAAAGCTGCCCAGCATGCCGCACAGCATGGCATCGGCATCACCCAACTTGACCATCAGGCTACCGATGGTGGTGTTGGAACGGCGCACGGCGGCTTTAGCCGCTTCCTGGGTTACACCGCGGCGCCCCATCAACTGATGGTAGGTCTCCCAGTACTGTCTAAAACGTGGGTCGTCCTCCGGGTTGCAACAATCGACATCACGCCCGATTTGAATGCGCAAACCGGCCTTGGCCAACCGCGCTTCGATCACCGCCGGACGCCCAATCAGAATGGGATGTGCCAAGCCATCGTCCACGGCCACCTGCGCCGCACGCAATACCCGCTCGTCTTCACCTTCCGCGAAGGCTACGCGCTTGGCTTCTTTCTTCACTGCCTTGGCGGCCGTAAAAACCGGACTCATGAACATGCCGGTTTGGTACACAAAGCGCGACAATTGCTGGTAGTAAGCGTCCATGTCCTTGATCGGACGCGTCGCCACGCCAGACTCTTCCGCCGCTTTGGCCACCGCCGGTGCAATGCGCAGGATCAGGCGCGAATCAAATGGTGTGGGAATCAGATAGTCGCTGCCAAACACCAGTTCCTTGCCAGCGTAGGCGGTTGCCACCTCTTCGCTGATGTCGGCCTTGGCGAGATCCGCAATCTGGCGCACACAGGCCAGTTTCATCGCCTCGGTGATCTTGGTAGCACCGCAATCCAGAGCGCCACGGAAGATATACGGGAAGCACAAAACGTTGTTCACCTGGTTGGGGTAATCCGAGCGCCCGGTGGCAATGATGCAATCAGGACGGGCTGCCTTGGCCAGCTCGGGCCGGATTTCAGGCTCCGGGTTGGCCAGCGCAAGGATGACAGGTTGGCGCGCCATGGTTTTCACCATGTCCTGCGTCAGTACCCCAGCCGTAGAGCACCCCAGAAATACGTCTGCGTCCCTCACCACATCGGCCAGCGTGCGCGCATTAGTGTGTTGTGCATAGCGCTCCTTCGACTGGTCGAACCCACCCGGGCGGCCGTGGTAGATAACACCCTTTGAGTCGCAGGCATAGACGTTTTCACGCTTGACGCCAAGACCCACCATCACATCCAGGCACGCGATGGCGGCGGCCCCCGCTCCCGACACTGCGAGTTTGACTTCGCCGATGGGCTTGTTGACCAGTTCCAGCGCGTTAAGCAGCGCAGCGGATGAAATGATGGCGGTACCGTGCTGGTCATCATGGAACACTGGTATGTTCATGCGGTCGCGCAGTTTCTGTTCGATGTAGAAGCACTCCGGAGCCTTGATGTCTTCCAGATTCACGCCACCGAGCGTTGGCTCCATCGCGGCGATGATGTCTACCAGCTTGTCCGGGTCGTTCTCGTCGAGTTCGATGTCAAACACATCGATTCCAGCGAACTTCTTGAACAGGCAGCCCTTGCCTTCCATCACTGGCTTGCCCGCCAGCGGACCGATATTGCCCAGCCCCAGCACGGCCGTGCCATTGGTGATCACCGCCACCAGATTGCCGCGCGAGGTGTATTCGGCAGCCAGCGAGGGATCACGCTGAATATCCAAACACGGATAGGCCACACCTGGCGAGTACGCCAATGACAAGTCACGCTGATTCGACAGCGGCTTGGTGGGCGTTACCGAAATCTTGCCGCGGGTTGGAGTGCGGTGGTACTCGCGGGCGGCGTCACGCAGAGCTTGCTCTGCCGGTGAAAGGGTCGTCATATTGGTTTGTCTCCGTGTTTTTAGTGAGTCGCCATTGTGACTAACAACAGCGCCCAAAAACTGACGGAGATCAAACCATGCGCAAGGCGATCAGTCGCCCAGGCAAATACCCAGATCGCGCGCCGTCTGCACCGTGTCGCTGTCCATGGGAACGGCTTTCATTCGGCCGGCCACCTCTTCCAGCGCGATGTAATCCACATTCGGGAACGCCAGCGACACCATGACGCCCGACATACCCGCATCCAGCGCGCGCACCGCGGCCGCGCCGAAGCGCATCGACGCCAGCCGGTCGAACGCGGTAGGACTGCCGCCACGCAACAGATGCCCGAGTACGACGACACGCGTGTCTTTGCCGGTGCGCTCTTGCAAAGCCTTGGCAATGCGATCCCCAATGCCCCCCAGACGCTCGGCGTGGCCAATTTCGGCCGCCTCGACCACTTCAAGGTGTCCATCTTTGGGAATGGCTCCTTCGGCGACGACCACGACGGAATACATACGGCCATCGTTGTCGCGCCCACGAATGACGTTGACCACTGTATCCAAATCGAACGGGATTTCCGGCATCAGGATCGCATGGGCATTGCCTGCAATGCCCGAGTGCAGGGCAATCCAGCCGGCGTAGCGCCCCATCACCTCGACCACCATCACGCGCTGGTGGCTATCCGCCGTGCTGTGCAGACGGTCAATACACTCGGTAGCGAAGGCCACGGCCGTGTCAAAACCGAACGTCGTCATGGTTTTGTCCAGGTCGTTGTCAATGGTCTTGGGTACCCCCACCACCTTCAAGCCCTTCTTGTGCAGCGCGTTGGCGATGGTGAGCGAACCATCGCCACCGACTGACACCAGTGCGTCGACCTCTTTCTTGCCAAAATACTCCAGGATTTCATCGGAGCGGTCAATTTCGCGGGTCGAACCATCGGGCATGTGTATCGGAAAGTGCAGCGGATTGCCTTTGTTGGTGGAGCCCAGCATCGTGCCACCGAGGTGACCGATGTTGCGCACGTGTTTACGTGTCAGGCGAAACACGCCGTCCTCATAGCGTTCTGGAAACAATATGCCATTGAAACCATCCCGAATGCCGTAGCATTCCCAGCCGCGATTGGCAGCGGCAATGACGACCGAGCGAATCACGGCGTTGAGCCCGGGCGCGTCGCCGCCACCGGTGCAAATGGCAATACGTTTGATATGTTGTTGGGTCATGCTTTTTTCCTCGAAGTGTGAAGATTATGCAGGAGGCGTTTTACCAGCCACAACTTCTGCGATCATTCCATCATGCAAAGCACGACCAACGCCTCCGATTCCACCCTGATGGTGGCATGCCTGTGTGCCAGCTGGTGTGGGACTTGCGACAGTTACCGACCCCTGTTTCGGCAACTTCAGAGCCAGTTTCCGTCGATCCTGCTGCATTGGGTTGATATTGAAGATGAAAGCGACCTGGTCGACCCCATGGAAGTGGAAAACTTCCCTACGGTACTCATTGCCAAAGGCGAGAACCCACTGTTTTTTGGCACCTTGCTTCCGCACATTGAAACCTTGCAACGGCTGATTACGTCATGCATTGGGGGGCAAGCACCGACCGCGCCCACAGTCCAGGGCGTCGATGCATTGCTGCGACGTCTCCAGAGTTTCCATAGAGAAAATGGCCTGCAATGCCCGTAGAACAAGCGTGGCAAGCTACTAAAGTAATAGCACCCTAGAGTTTTGCAGCAACCCACGCCGGCACGCTGCTCAGGGCGGCCGCTAGCCTGGATGGGTCGGTGCCCCCAGCCATGGCCATATCGGGCTTGCCGCCACCTTTGCCACCCACCTGCTGGGCCACAAAATTGACCAGTTCCCCGGCTTTGACCTTAGCTGTCGTATCGGGCGTCACGCCGGCAGCAATTTGCACTTTGTCGCCATCCACCACGCCGAGCACGATGACCGCTGACTTCAGCTTGTCCTTGAGCTTGTCCAAGGTTTCGCGCAATGTTTTGGTGTCTGCACCGTCAAGTCGGGCCACCAGCAACTTGACGCCACCGAGGTCGATTGCCTGGCTGAGCATCTCGTCACCCTGGGCCGAAGCGAGTTTGCCCTTCAGCGCGGCGACTTCTTTGTCCAGCGCCTTGACGTGCGCAACCATCTGGCAAAGCCGATCCGTTACCTCGGCCACCGGTGCCTTGAGGGTCTGCGCCGCGGCGGCCACGGTGTCCTCGAGGTACTGCAGGTACCCGAGCGCGTTCTGTCCCGTCACAGCCTCGAGGCGACGAATACCCGCCGCAACACCGCTCTCGCCCACGATCTTGAACAAGCCGATATCACCGGTACGTTGCACATGGGTGCCGCCGCACAACTCGCGACTGGTGCCGATGTCCAACACGCGCACAGTTTCCCCGTACTTCTCGCCAAACAGCATCATGGCCCCGGTCTTTTGTGCCGACTCAATATCCATGACCCGCGCCTGCGTGGCGGCGTTGGCCATGACTTCGGCATTCACGCGAAACTCGATTTCATGCAGTTGCTCATCGGTCACCGGTGCGTGGTGGGCAAAGTCGAAGCGGGTGCGCTCGGCATTGACCTGGCTGCCCTTTTGTTGCACGTGGTCGCCCAGGACCTCCTGCAGCGCCTTATGCATCAGGTGCGTTGCCGAGTGGTTGCGTGTGGTGGAAGCCCGCACTGGCGCATCGACATGCGCTGTCACCAGATCACCCAACTTGACCTTGCCGGTAGTCACCGTTCCGTGGTGCCCAAAGACGTCGGCCTTGATTTTTTGCGTGTCGCCGACCATGAAGAGTGCATGGTCACTGAAGATTGCCCCCTGATCCCCTACCTGCCCGCCGCTCTCCGAGTAAAACGGCGTGGAGTCCAGCACCAGCACCCCTTTTTGACCAGCCAAAAGCTCCTCGACGGGCGTCCCATCTGCGTAAAGCGCTACGATATTTGTAGCGTACGTGAGGTGGTCGTAACCTACAAACCGGTTTGCGTTGGCTGCATATTCCAGCGCCTTGTCCATCTTGAACTTGCCCGCCGCCCTGCCCTGCGCCTTTTGCCGGTCCATCGCTGCGTGAAAACCAGCCTCGTCGACGTCCACACCGTTCTCGCGGCACACGTCCGCCGACAAATCCAACGGGAACCCGTAGGTATCGTGCAACTTGAAGGCCACGTCTCCTGGCAACACCTTGGAACCATCGGCCAAGGTGGAATCCAGAATCTCCATCCCATGGGCCAGTGTCTCAAAGAAACGCTCTTCCTCCACCCGCAAAATCTCTGTAATGCGCGCCTGCTGTGCCGCCAGATGGGGATAGGCCTCACCCATCACATTGACCAGGTCCGCCACCAGTTTATGGAAAAACGGTGTCTTTTTGCCCAGCTTGTAGCCATGGCGAATGGCACGGCGGATGATGCGACGCTGCACATAACCCCGCCCCTCGTTGCCCGGAATCACGCCATCGCTTACCAGGAATGCAGTGGCACGGATGTGGTCGGCAATCACGCGCAGGCTCTTGTTCTGCAGATCGGTGCAACCCGTTTCACGCGACGCCGCCACAATGAGTTTTTCGAACAGGTCAATCTCGTAATTGCTGTGCTTATGTTGCAGGATGGCTGCCAGCCGCTCCAGGCCCATGCCCGTGTCGACGCAGGGCGCGGGCAAGGGCTTCACGGAGCCGTCTTCCTGCATGTCGAACTGCATGAACACGTTGTTCCAGATCTCGATGTAGCGGTCGCCATCCTGCTCCGGGCTGCCGGGCGGGCCGCCCGCAATGTGTGGGCCGTGGTCGTAAAAAATCTCCGAGCACGGGCCGCAGGGGCCGGTGTCAGCCATCATCCAAAAGTTGTCAGAAGCGTATTTGGCACCCTTGTTGTCGCCGATGCGCACCACACGGTCCGCCGGCAGGCCAATGTCCTTGGTCCAGATGTCGTAGGCCTCGTCATCGTCGATGTATACGGTGGCCCACAATTTGTCGGCCGGCAGCTTGTAGACTTCGGTGAGCAGCTCCCAAGCCCACATCAACGATTCGCGTTTGAAGTAATCGCCAAAGCTCCAGTTGCCCAGCATCTCGAAAAAGGTGTGGTGGCGCGCGGTGTAGCCCACGTTTTCGAGGTCATTGTGCTTGCCCCCGGCACGCAGACACGCCTGCACGGATGCCGCACGCACGTAGGAGCGCTTGTCGGAGCCGAGAAAAACGTCCTTGAACTGCACCATGCCGGAATTGGTGAACATCAGGGTCGGGTCATTGCCGGGCACCAGGGAACTGCTGGCCACCACGGTGTGCCCCTTGGAGGCGAAAAAGTCCAGAAAGGTCTTGCGAATGTCGGCAACGGTGACGGCAGGTGTACTCATGGTGTGCAATGGCTCTGAAGTTGGGCTGTGTCGATGCACGGCGAAGGCTGTGCAGGCAGCCGCTGATTTTAAGTGGTGCCACCGCGAATGTCGCAAGCGGCGCACGCCGAGACCTAAAAACAGGCTAATCTAGCGCTTTTGCACCAGCACCGTGGTCCACGGTAGCAACACAACCGCAGCTTTTCAGGAGCCATTGCCATGCACGCGAACCCTTCTCCCCTGTCACTCCTCAAGGATCCCAGCCTGTTCAAAACCGACGCGCTGATCAACGGGCAATGGGTCGCTGGCTCCAGCCGCTTTGATGTGCTGGACCCGGCCACAGGCGAAAAGCTCGCCGATGTGGCCAATATGGGCCCCCAGGATGCGCAAGCCGCGATCACCGCCGCCAACGCTGCCTGGCCGGCATGGAAAGCCAAGACTGGCAAGGAGCGCAGCATCATTTTGCGCAAGTGGTTTGACCTGTTGATGGCCAACCAGGACGACCTGGGCCGCATGATGACCGCCGAGCAAGGGAAACCACTGACGGAAGCCAAGGGCGAAGTGGCGTATGGTGCCAGCTTTGTCGAGTGGTTTGCCGAAGAAGCCAAGCGCGTCAATGGCGAAACCCTGCCCCAGTTTGACAACAACCGCCGCCTGATGATCTTGAAGCAACCGATCGGCGTGTGTGCCGCCATCACGCCTTGGAATTTTCCATTGGCCATGATCACCCGCAAGGTGGCCCCAGCCCTGGCGGCTGGTTGCCCGGTCGTCATCAAGCCCGCCGAATTGACACCGCTGACCGCACTGGCAGCGGCCGAGTTGGCCATGCGTGCCGGCATTCCCGCAGGTGTGCTCAACATCCTGAGTGCCGACGCAGACAACTCCATTGCCATCGGCAAGGTGATATGCGCCAGCGACACGGTGCGCCACATCAGCTTTACCGGCAGCACGGAGGTGGGCCGCATCCTGATGGCACAAAGTGCCCCCACCATCAAGAAGATGTCGCTTGAACTGGGTGGCAACGCGCCCTTCATCGTGTTTGACGATGCCGATATCGACAGTGCCGTCGAAGGCGCTTTTGCCAGCAAATACCGCAATGCCGGTCAAACCTGCGTCTGCTCCAACCGGCTGTATGTGCAGGCGGGCGTCTACGACCAGTTCGTCGAGAAGTTTTCTGCCAAGGTGCGCACTGCCAAAGTGGGCAATGGCTTTGAAGAAGGCGTCAACCAGGGCCCCCTGATCGAAGAAGCCGCGCTACAAAAAGTGGAGCGGCATGTGCAGGATGCGCTTGCGAAAGGAGCACGTTTGACCGTAGGTGGCAAACGCATGGGCGGCCAGTTCTTTGAACCCACCGTCATGGCAGATGCCAACGCCGACATGCTGTGTGCCAAGGAAGAGACCTTTGGCCCGTTTGCCCCGGTTTTCAAGTTCAAGACTGAGCAAGAAGCCATTGACGCGGCAAACAATACCGAGTTTGGCCTTGCCAGCTACTTCTACAGCCGCGACATCGGTCGCATCTACCGTGTGGGCGAAGCGCTCGAATACGGCATGGTTGGCGTGAACGTCGGCATCCTGGCCACCGAGCATGTGCCATTTGGCGGTGTCAAACAGTCCGGCCTGGGCCGGGAAGGCTCACACTACGGTATGGACGATTACCTGGAGGTGAAGTACCTCTGCATTGGCGACATCCTCAAATAGGACCGGGCTGTCAAGCGACTAGAATGGCGGCTTCGCGGGTGTAGTTCAATGGTAGAACGGCAGCTTCCCAAGCTTCATACGAGGGTTCGATTCCCTTCACCCGCTCCAATCGTTCCCATCGGCTTCGACCTTAAGGTTCGAACTAGGGGCCAACCAGCCGGTATTGCGGTGTATTGAGGGGCTGACGATTGGCTATAGTGGATTTGAATGCCTCCCTCGGTCATTACTCCAGTCGAGGCCGCGACGGTCGCGGATTACATGGCCCCGCCAATTTGACGGGGCTTTTTTTTGTGACGAATTTCTGGCTCCAACGCATGACCGGGAACTACTGAACCGCCAACACCTCGACGTTGAACACCAATGTCGCATTGGGCGGAATGACGCCAGGCACGCCGGTAGCCCCGTAGCCCATGCTGCTGGGAATAATGAGCGTACGTGTTCCGCCCACGCGCATGCCGGCCACACCCTGATCCCAGCCCGCAATCACCTGACCGGCACCCAGCTTGAACTGAAACGGGGATTTGCCCACCGAGGAGTCAAACAATGCCCCCCGGAAATTGGCCGCTGCCGCGTCATACAGCCAGCCCGAATAGTGCACCGTCACCAGGTTGCCAGCTGCAGCGATCGTGCCGGTTCCAATAGCTGTATCAGTCGCTTGCAAAGCGGTCGGTCCACTCGGCGCGGCAGCGCCGGAGCCACCACCGCCACACCCTGTCACCAACAAACCAAAGGCCACCACAACCAATGCAAGAAAATTTTTCATAGGGAGAATCCAGCTATTTGCGCCGATGACGGCAGTTAATGAAGTCCCTATGGTAACGAACGCACCGTCGCCGGTGCCGACTGCCACGTAACTGCCACACTCGTGGTTTCCCCGGTAGCGCAAACAGGGCAATATGGACGAAGATGGCGGCAACACCATCAGAGTCAACGCATGCACACGAATTTCAACGAATCTTCGCAACACGGGGCCCGCCGCAACAAGGTGGTAAGTGCGGCTGAAGCAGTACGACTCATTCACGATGGCGACACGCTGGCCACTGGTGGTTTTGTCGGCATTGGTTTTGCAGAGTCCATAGCCGTCGCCCTGGAACAACGTTTCTTGAGCAGCAGAATGGAGACCGGTACGGGTCTGCCCCGCAACCTGACGCTGATTTACGCGGCCGGGCAAGGCGACGGCGCCGAGCGTGGCCTCAATCACCTGGGCCACACAGGATTGGTCAAGCGCGTCATTGGCGGACACTGGGGCCTGGTTCCGGCCTTGCAGAAACTGGCGGTTGACAATGAAATCGAGGCGTACAACTTGCCGCAGGGCGTCATCTCGCACCTGTTTCGCGATATCGCTGCGGGCAAGCCAGGGACGCTCACCAGTGTGGGCATCGACACCTTCGTCGATCCGCGTTGGGGCGGTGGCAAGATCAACGCCCGCACCACGGAAGACTTGGTGCGGCTAATGGAGATTGACGGCAAGGAATGCCTGTTTTACAAGGCCTTCCCCATTTCGGTGGGCATCATTCGCGCGACAACGGCCGATGCCGATGGCAACCTGACCATGGAGCGCGAGGCGCTGACACTGGAGGCACTGGCCATTGCCATGGCAGCGCGCAATTCGGGCGGAATTGTGATCGCCCAGGTCGAGCGCATCGCAGACCGCGGAAGTCTGCACCCGCGACAAGTCAAGGTGCCCGGAGTATTGGTGGACGCTGTGGTGCTGGCAACCGACCCATCGCACCACATGCAGACTTTCTCCGAGGCCTACAACCCTGCCTACTCCGGCGAAATACGGGTGCCGCCCGACACGCTGCCGACACTGGCACTCACCGAACGCAAAGTGATTGCCCGCCGGGCCGCGCTGGAGTTGCGCACCAACAGCGTCATTAACCTGGGCATCGGTATGCCCGAGGCGGTGGCGAGCGTGGCGAATGAAGAACGCATCATTGACCTGTTGACCCTCACCGCTGAACCCGGCGTGATCGGGGGCATTCCGGCCAGTGGCATGAGCTTTGGGGCGGCCATCAATGCACAGGCCATCATCGACCAGCCCAACCAGTTTGACTTTTACGACGGCGGTGGGCTCGATGTGGCGGTGTTGGGGCTGGCGCAGGCGGATGCGCAAGGCAACCTGAACGTCAGCCGTTTTGGCCCGCGACTGGCGGGTGCGGGCGGCTTTATCAACATCAGCCAGAACGCCAAGGAAGTGGTTTTTGTGGGAACTTTCACCGCGGGTGACCTCGACATCCGGCTGCAGGATGGCCGGGTGCATGTCCACAAGGAAGGACTGATGCGCAAGTTTGTGCAAAACGTCGAACACCGCACCTTCAGTGGACGCGAAGCCTGTCGCCGCGGGCAGCGGGTGCTGTATGTCACCGAGCGCTGCGTGTTTCAGCTCAAGGCCGAAGGCGGGCAAGGCAGCCTGGAACTCATCGAAATTGCCCCTGGCATTGACCTGGAGCGGCACATTCTGTCGCAAATGGATTTCATGCCTGGCATCAGCGACCGCCTCAAACTCATGGATGCCTCCCTGTTCCTCGACAAGCCGCTGGGCTTGCGGGTGCGCTTGCTGGAAACACCACTGGCCAGCCGGTTTGAACTCGATGCCGAGCACCGACGCCTCTTTATCAACTTTGAAGGCCTGGTGGTGGATCGGCCCTCGGACATAGACGACATCGAGCACACGCTGTTGTCGTTGCTCGAACCGCTGGGGGCCAAGGTGACGGTGGTGGTGAATTACGACAACTTCAGCATTTCCCCCCGCCTGTTTGACGGTTACTCGGCCATGGTGCGGCGCGTGGCAGAGCGTTTCTACCAGCGCGTGACACGCTATGGAACCGGCGGCTTTCTCAAGGCTAGGCTGGAAGCCCTCAAAAGCCCGACCGAGTAGACAGACGCCGCCAGCGGCAGCGCTAGATCAGGGTGACGCCGGTTTTGGCTTGCACCATCTCGCGGGTGACATCGGGAGCCAGTTCGACCAGTTTCAGCCCGGCGGGCGTCACATCCATCACTGCCAGATCGGTAATGATGCGGTCGACCACGCCGACCCCTGTCAACGGCAAGGTACAGGACGGCAGAATCTTGAGGTCGATGGTGCCGTCTTTCTTTTTTGCCACATGCTCCATCAGCACGATGACGCGCTTGACACCCGCCACCAGATCCATCGCGCCGCCCATGCCCTTGACCATTTTGCCCGGAATCATCCAGTTGGCCAGATCGCCCTTCTCGCTGACCTGCATGGCACCCAGAATGCTGAGGTTGATCTTGCCGCCGCGGATCATGGCAAAACTCTCGTGGCTGCCAAAAATGCTGGAACCCTTGATGGTGGTCACGGTTTGCTTGCCCGCGTTGATCAGATCGGCATCCACCTCATCTTCCGTCGGAAACGGACCGATGCCGAGCATGCCATTTTCACTTTGCAGCCAGACTTCCTTGTCGGCGGGCACAAAATTGGCCACCAGGGTCGGAATGCCGATACCCAGATTCACGTAAAAACCGTCTTGCAGTTCCTGCGCCGCCCGTGCGGCCATTTGGTCTTGACTCCAGCTCATATGTGCTCCTATGCTTTGGGGGTGACTGCGCTTCAGGCTGCAGATTTTTCAGTCAGGGTGCGCTTTTCAATGCGCTTTTCGGGTGTGGCGTTGAGCACCAGACGGTGCACATAGATACCCGGAAGATGCACTTGGTCTGGCGCAATGGCACCCGTTTCCACAATCTCTTCCACTTCGACCACGGTAATCTTGCCCGCCATCGCCACCGCAGGGTTGAAATTGCGGGCGGTAAAACGGAACTGCAAATTCCCGGATTTGTCTGCCCGGTGCGCCTTGACCAGTGCTACCTCCGGCAACAGGGCGCGCTCCATCACGTAATTTTCACCATCAAACTCACGCACTTCCTTGCCCTCGGCGACAAGCGTACCGACGCCGGTCTTGGTAAAGAACGCCGGAATGCCGGCCCCACCGGCACGCAGGCGCTCGGCCAGGGTGCCTTGCGGGGTAAATTCGAGTTGCAGTTCGCCGGCGATGTACTGGCGCTCAAATTCCTTGTTTTCGCCCACATAGCTGGAAATCATTTTCTTGATCTGGCGGGTTTCAAGCAATTTGCCCAGCCCGAAGCCATCGACGCCGGCATTGTTGGAAATCACTGTCAGATCTTTCACGCCGGTGTCCTTGAGGGCGTCAATCAGCGCCTCGGGAATGCCGCACAAGCCAAAGCCGCCCACCGCCAGTAATTGGCCATCTTTGACAATGTCGGCAAGTGCCAGCGCGGCACTGGGGAAAATTTTGTTCATCGCACATTGCTCCTCAAATGAATCTATCGCATACGATACTACTTATGCTGTTACGTAGTTTCCCGTAAAGTGCAACCCTATGGATATTGATTACCGTGTTGCGTTTGACCTGGCCCCGGTAGGCCTGGCGCTTTCGCGCAACCGCTCCATCATCGACTGCAACCAGCATTTGTGCGACATGTTTGGCGCGCTGCGTGAGCAACTGCTGGGCCAGTCGTTTCAGATCCTATACCCCAGCGCGGACGAATACGAGCGCACCGGCGCGCGAATCTCGCCCATCCTCAACCGCAACGGCACCTATTCGGACGACCGCATCATGAAACGCGTCGACGGTCGCCTCAAAGGCGAAGCGTTCTGGTGCCACGTCACGGGCCGGGCTCTGAACCGGCAAGCGCCTCACGAAGCCGGCATCTGGTGCTTTGAGGACCTCAGTGCGTCGCGCCCGGTCAAGGCCGAGTTGACGGCTCGGGAGCGCGAGGTCGCTGCCCACCTGATGCAGGGACTCACCTCCAAACAAATCGGCAAAACCCTGGAAATCAGCCACCGCACTGTGGAAATCTACCGTGCGCGGCTGATGCGGAAATACCAGGCATCGACCGCAGGTGATCTGGTGCACAAATTGATGGCGGGGTAAAAACCCCACAGCAGAGCGGGTTAGCTACATCAGACCTTTGATTTGACTAGGCCAGAATTGCGCCGCATGACCCAAAGCCCATCGGTGACCAGGGCGCTGTTGCGTTAAACAGTACTATTCCAAGATGACCACCGGCAAAATCGCACAATGAACCTTCCATTTCCCATAAACCTCATCATTGCTCCGGCCCTACTGGCGTTGACCGCCTGCTCCAGTGTGATGCCGCCCAACCAGGTTATCGCCGGGACACCGCAGCAGTGGTACGCACCGCTGCCCCATCAGGGCAGTATGGAGTCGCTAACTCAGTGGTGGCAACAACAGGGAGACCCGCTGCTCGTAGAGCTGATTGCTGCCGCGCAAGCGGCAAGCCCCACCGTCGCGGCCTCCCTGTCGCGGGTTGAAAACGCGCGGGCGCAACAGGCCGCCGCTTTTGGCACCCTGGTACCCAATTTAAGCGCCCAGATCGTTGGCACTCGCGGCGTAAGCCAGCCCGGCCTGCCAGTCACCAATTCCCGCCAAGTCGGCCTGCAAGCTGCGTGGGAAATCGACCTGGTGGGTGCCAACCGGGCCGTGAACAATGCGGCCCGCGCCAATGTGGAAGGCACGCAAGCCCAGTGGCACGACGCCCGCGTAACCGTCGCCGCAGAAGTGGCCAACCTGTACTACGGCCAGGCCCACTGCATCAAACAATTGGCTCTGACCCAACGCGACACCACCTCGCGCCAGGAAACTGTCCGCCTCACAGAGATTAGCGCCGATGCCGGGTTTTTGTCCCCCTCGATGGCGGCGATGGCACGCGCCAGCGCGGCCGACGGTAGCAGCCGCGTCACTCAGCAGGCCGCGCAGTGCACATTGATCACCAAGGCGCTGGTGGCACTCACCGGCGTGGCCGAGCCCGAATTAAGGCAAAAACTGGCTCTAGCGCAGGCCAGACCTGCGCAAGGCGCTTCTATTTCGATAGCAAGCGTGCCCGCCCAAACCATTGCCCAGCGTCCCGATGTGTTCAGCGCCGAGCGCGATGTCATGGTGGCCAGCGCCCAGGTGGGTGCTGCGGTGGCCCAGCGCCTGCCGCGCCTGAGCCTGAGCGGCAGCATCGCCGGCACGCGAGTGACTACCAACGGCGTGGACACCGATGGCACGACCTGGTCCTTCGGTCCGCTTGCCATCAGCCTGCCGCTTTTTGATGGTGGCCAGCGCGCTGCTGCAGTCCAGTCCGCCGAGGCCAACTACCGTGCCGTGGTCAGCACCTACCGCGCCCGGGTGCGTAATGCAGTGCGCGAGGTGGAAGAAGCCCTCATCAACCTCGACAGCACCCGGGCCCGCGCCCACGACGCCAGGGTGGCACGCGACGGCTATGCCCAAACCCTGACTGCCACACAGACCCGCTTCAGCCAGGGCCTGGCCAGTCTGGTGGAACTGGAAGACGCCCGGCGCAATGCGCTGGCGTCCGAATCCGCCCTGCTCGCCCTGGACCTCGAACGCAGCCAGGTCTGGGTAGCGCTGTACCGAGCGTTGGGCGGTGGTTTTGAACCCCAGACAATTTCCCAGACGGCTGCGAATTGACCCCCCTTCATTGATACGACGCAACACCAACATGAACCTCCTGTCCAACTCCTCCATCCGCAAAATCACGGTCAAGCCCCTCACGCTGACACTGGTAATTGCGAGTCTGCTCACCCTGTCAGCCCTGGGCCTCTTTGCCACCCGCAGTCTGGCCGCCGATGCCGCCAAGCCGGCGGCGACCACCAAGCCGGCGCTGACCGTGTCCCTGGTCCAGCCTCGTAGCAGCATGCTGGGCATCAAGCTGTCTGCCAACGGCAGTGTGGCGGCCTGGCAGGAAGCCAGCGTCGGCGCAGAAGCCAATGGCCTGCGTGTGGCCGAGCTGCACGCCCAGATCGGTGACCGCGTCACCCGTGGCCAACTGCTGGCCAGCTTTGCTGCGGAGAGCGTGCAGGCCGATGTTGCCCTGGCCCGCGCTGCTGTAGCCGAGGCCCAGGCCAATGCGCTGGACGCGGCAGCCAACGCCGACCGTGCCCGCGCCGTGCAGGGCAGCGGTGCCATCAGTGCACAACAGGTCAACCAGTACCTGACTCAAGATCTGACTGGCAAAGCGCGCGTCGAGTCGGCCAAGGCGCAACTCGATTCCCAACTGCTGCGCCTCAAAAACACCCAATTGCTGGCGCCCGATAGCGGCATCATCTCGGCCCGCATGGCCACGGTGGGCTCGGTAGTGGGTGCCGGTAGCGAGATGTTCCGCCTGATTCGCCAGGGCCGTCTGGAGTGGCGTGGCGAAGTCACGTCCGCCGAGCTGGGCCGCATCACCCCCGGCACTCAAGTGTTGCTAACGGCCCCCGGCGGCGCGCAAGTGAAAGGCAAGGTTCGCAATCTGGCTCCTACAGTCGACGCCGCCACCCGCAATGGCCTCGTCTACGTGGATCTGCTAGGCGCAACGCCCGGCGTGGCAGCCAGTTTCAAGCCCGGGATGTACGCGAGAGGGGAATTCGAGTTGGGAAGCTCGGGCGGGTTGACCCTGCCGCAAACTGCCGTGGTGGTGCGCGACGGGTTCAGCTACGTTGCGCGCGTTGGAGCCGACAACCGCGTCGCCCAGGTCAAGGTGCAGACCGGTCGCGTGGTGGGTGACGAGATCGAGATCACGAGTGGCGTCAAACCCGAGGACAAGCTGGTCGCCAGTGGCGGTAGTTTCCTGAGCGACGGCGATTTGGTGAAGGTGGTGAATAGTGCTCCAGCGCCCGTGAAACCTGCGCAGGCAGCTAGCAAATAAGGAGCAACGAGCTATGAGCCCCCACATTCACATGCGTTCATTGCCCCCACTGGGGGCGCTTGCCGCCCTGCGACTTTGCGGGACAGACCTTCAGCTCTGTCCTCAACTGATTACGGGTGTCGCGGCTCGGCAGGAGGCACGATGAACGTCTCCGCCTGGTCCATTAAAAACCCGATTCCGGCAGTCATGCTGTTTGTGCTGCTGACGCTGGCCGGGCTGATGTCCTTCAAAGCTATGAAGGTGCAGCAGTTCCCGGACATGGAGTTGCCTACCGTGACGGTGTCCGCCAGCCTGCCCGGTGCCGCACCGGCGCAACTGGAAACCGAAGTCGCCCGCAAGCTGGAAAACGCCATTGCGTCACTGCAGGGACTGAAAAACATCTACACCAGTGTGTCGGACGGCATGGTCTCCGTGACAGCCGAGTTCCGCCTGGAGAAACCGACACAGGAAGCGGTAGACGATGTGCGCAGCGCGGTGCAGCAGGTGCGCAGCGACATGCCCAGTGATCTGCGCGACCCCGTGGTCAGCAAGATGAACCTGTCGGGGGCGCCGATACTGGCCTTCACCATCCGCTCAGGGCAGATGGACGACGAAGCCCTGAGCTGGTTTGTCGACAACACCATCACGCGCGCGCTGCTGGGTGTGCGGGGCGTGGGCTCGGTGGTGCGTGTGGGCGGGGTGACCCGCGAAGTGCAGGTGGCGCTGGACCCGCTCAAGCTGCAAGCGCTGGGCGCTACTGCGGCCGATGTGTCGCGCCAGCTCAAGCAGGTGCAAACCGAGAGTGCCGGTGGCCGCGCCGACCTGGGTGGCTCCGAACAACCGATGCGCACGCTGGCAACCGTGGCGACAGTGGACGAATTGTCGCGCCTGGAATTGAGTCTCTCCAGCGGCAAGCGGGTGCGGCTGAAGGAAATCGCCAGCGTCAAAGACACAGTCGCAGAGCAACGCAGCTTTGCCACGCTGAACGGGAAGCAGGTGGTCGGTTTCGAGATAACCCGCAGCAAGGGCGCCAGCGAAGTGGAAGTGGGTGCGGCGGTGCAAAAGGCGCTGGCCGAACTCAAAGCTGCCCATCCCGACCTGGAGTTGACGCAAGCCTTTGACTTTGTGACTCCGGTGCAGGAGGAGTTCGATGCCTCCATGACCATGCTGTTTGAGGGAGCGTTGTTGGCCGTCATTGTGGTGTGGTTCTTCCTGCGCAACTGGCGTGCCACATTCGTATCGGCTGTGGCGCTGCCGCTGTCCGCCATTCCGGCCTTCATTGGCATGAACTACATGGGCTTTACGACCAATATCGTGACGCTGCTGGCGCTCTCGCTGGTGATCGGCATTCTGGTAGACGACGCCATCGTGGAAGTGGAAAACATCGAACGCCACCTGCGCATGGGAAAGACGCCCTACCAGGCTGCGATGGAAGCGGCGGATGAGATCGGCCTGGCCGTGATCGCCACCACGTTTTCGCTGATTGCCGTGTTCCTGCCCACCGCCTTCATGAGCGGGGTTGTTGGCAAGTTCTTCAAGCAATTTGGCTGGACGGCCGTGTTTGCGATATTCGCGTCCCTGATGGTGGCGCGGCTGCTGACCCCCATGATGGCGGCCTATCTCATGAAACCGTCCACCCACGTGCACGAGGAGCCGGTGTGGATGGCCTTGTACCTGAAGATCACGCGCTGGACGCTGCACCACCGCTGGATCACCATGTTCTCGGCGGTTGGTTTCTTCGTTGGCTCGCTGTTCCTGGTGCCGCTGATTCCCAGTGGCTTCATTCCGCCCGATGACAACTCCCAGACTCAGGTCTACCTGGAACTTCCCCCCGGCACCACGCTGGCGCAAACCCGTGCGGCGGCCGAACAGGCTCGCGACCTGATTGGCAAGGTGCCGCACGTGAACAGCGTCTACACCACGGCCGGCGGCGGCAGCGTGGGTTCGGACCCCTTCATGGGCGGAGCCAGCACCGAAGTACGCAAAGCCACACTGACCGTGCTGCTGGCAGAGCGCGGTCAGCGTCCGCGCAAGCAGGTCATCGAGAGCGAAATGCGCACCGCACTGTCCGAATTGCCCGGCGCACGCTTCAAGGTTGGTCTCGGCGGCTCGGGCGAGAAGTACATGCTGGCCCTCAAGGGCGAAGACCCCGTGGCATTGGCCCAGGCGGCAGCGGCCGTGGAGAAGGACCTCCGCAAGATTGCGGGGCTGGGAAACATCTCCTCGAGTGCCAGCCTGAGCCGCTCCGAAGTAGCGATTCGGCCTGACTTTGGTCGCGCCGCCGACCTGGGTGTGACCAGCGCAGCGATCGCCGAGACGCTGCGCATTGCCACTGTGGGTGACTACGACTCGGCCTTGGCCAAGCTCAACTTGAGCCAGCGCCAGGTGCCCATCGTGGTGAAACTGGCCACCGATGCCCGCCAGGACCTGGACCTGCTCGGCCGTCTGATGGTGCCAGGCGTCAAAGGCCCCGTCATGTTGAGCCAGGTCGCATCGTTCGAGATGTCGGGCGGGCCAGCGGTGGTGAGCCGCCTGAACCGGGTGCGTAATGTCAATTTCGAGGTAGAGTTGTCTGGCGTGCCCCTGGGCGAGGTGACCGATGCCGTGGCCAAACTGCCCAGCATCGTCAACCTGCCAGCGGGGGTACAGCAAGTCGAGATTGGTGACGCCGAAGTGCAGGCGGAAATGGTCGCAGGCTTCGGCATGGCCATGATGACGGGTGTGCTTTGCATCTACATCGTGCTGGTGCTGCTGTTCAAGGACTTCCTGCATCCGATATCGATTTTGCCGTCGGTGATCCTGTCCTTTGGCGGGGCCTTCATCGGTTTGCTGGTCAGCGGGAAAATGCTATCCATGCCATCCTTCATTGGTTTGGTAATGCTGATTGGCGTCTCTACCAAGAACTCCATCCTGCTTGTGGATTACGCCATCATGGCCCGCCGCGACCATGGCATGAACCGCCTTGACGCGCTGATTGACGCCTGCCACAAGCGGTCACGGCCCATCATCATGACCACCATTGCGATGGTTGCGGGCATGTTGCCCTTGGTGATCGGGCTTGGCAACGCGGACAACAGTTTCCGCGCACCGATGGCGGCGGCGGTCATTGGTGGCCTGATAACGTCCACCATCCTGAGCCTGCTGGTGACGCCAAGCTTTTTCTCGATTGTGGACGACATCGAGCACTTCGTCGGCCTGGTCAAAGACAAGGTGCTGCGGCGCAAGCGCGAAGGAGAAGCGGCGGCCACATCCGCGCAACCGTTATGACCCGGCCTGCTGCATGGCAGATAGAGGGGCCATAGATGACGGCCCCGATCTACCTGTGGGGGATTTCCGCCACGGCCCTGGCTCTGTTGGCTGTCCTTGCAATTCTTTGGCATTGGAACGTGCGGTTGAAGAAAGAGGTAGACGCTCGCAAACGATTCGAAGAGATCATTGAACAGTACCGCGAAGTCGTTCACACCTCGCTCGATGGTTTCATGATCACCGACATTTCCGGTGCGGTGCTTGACGTCAATGCTTCAGCCTGCAGGATTCTTGGCTACTCACGTGCAGAATTGCTGGCCTTGCGCGCTGCGGATATCGAAGCGAAGAAATCAGCAGAAGAAACGGCACTGCACATGCGGGAAATGATGGAGCAGGGATACAGCCAGTTTGAAACAGTGCACCGTCGCAAGGATGGCAGCACCATCCAGGTGGAGGTCAGCATCCTGCACCTGCCTCGCTTGGATGACCGCTTTTTCGGATTCTTCAGGGATGTGACCGCTCGCAAAGAAGTCGAGTCGCAATTGCGCATTGCAGCCATCGCCTTTGAAGCCCAGGAAGGCATGATGGTGACCGATGCCAATGCGGTCATTCTCCAAGTCAACCAAGCGTTTACTCACATCACCGGATATGCATCTGCGGATGCTGTGGGCCACACACCCCGCTTGCTACGCTCAGATCGCCACGACGATGATTTTTATGCCGGCCTATGGGGTAGCCTGAAACTAAGTGGACGCTGGCAGGGGGAGATCTGGAATCGACGCAAGGACGGTGAACCTTACCCGCAGTGGCTGACCATCACGGTGGTCAAGGACAGGGCTGGATTGGTCAGCCACTACGTTGCCACCATGACCGACATTACCCAGCGCAAACTCGCCGAAAGCGAGATCAACGCCTTGGCGTTTTATGACCCGCTGACGGGCTTGCCCAACCGGCGCCTGATGCTCGACCGCCTGCGCCAGGCACTCACCGGCAGTGATCGAAGCCGCCGCCATGGTGCGCTGATGATGATGGATCTGGACAATTTCAAGATCCTTAACGACACACAAGGGCACGACGTAGGGGACCAATTACTGATGGAGGTTTCCAGGCGCCTGCAGGCCGGCGTACGTGAGGGTGACACGGTGGCACGGCTTGGAGGCGATGAGTTCGTTGTGATCCTGGTAGGTCTTGACAAGGCTGGTTTTGCAGCAATGCAGGCGGAGGCCGTGGGAGTCAAAATCCAGGCGCTGATCAATGAGCCCTACGAGCTCACGGTAAGCAGCCACGAGGGCAAGTGCATCCACCACTGTTCCGTGAGTATTGGAATTACCCTGTTCCAGGACCAGCACACTTCCACCGAAGAACTCATGAAGCGTGCTGACACGGCCATGTACAAGGCCAAGTCTGCAGGCCGTAATACGCTTCGCTTTTTTGACCCTGAAATGCAGGCTGCGGTCAGTTCGCGTGCGGCCCTCGAATCGCAACTGCGCAGTGCCATCCACCACCAGCAATTTGTCGTCTACTACCAACCGCAGGTCGACGGTGCCAGGCAAGTGGTAGGGGTAGAGGCTCTGATTCGTTGGGTGCACCCAGACCGGGGTGTGGTGTTGCCTGGCGAGTTCATTCCACTCGCCGAAGACACCAGCCTGATATTGCCGTTGGGTGACTGGATCCTGGAGGCAGCCTGCCAACAGTTGAAGACCTGGGCCCTCCAGCCCGAGACGGCGCAGTTGAGCATTGCGGTCAATGTCAGTGCGCGGCAGTTTCGACAAACGGACTTTGTCAAACGCGTCCTTGGTTTGATGGACCGCTGGGGCACGCCTGCCGGTCGCCTCAAACTGGAGTTGACAGAGAGCATGCTGCTGGACAACACCACCGAGATCATCGCCAAGATGCGTACACTCAAGTCGCGGGGCATCAGTTTTTCGCTCGATGATTTCGGTACCGGGTATTCATCGCTTTCATACCTGAAACTGTTGCCGATCGATCAGCTGAAAATTGATCAGTCGTTTGTCCACGATGTGCTGAACGATCCGAATGCCGCCACGATCGCCTGCTCCATCATCGCCCTCGCGCACAGTCTGGGTTTGATGGTGATCGCTGAAGGCGTGGAAACGCCGGAACAAAGCGACTTTCTGGCGCGCAACGGATGCG
The DNA here is from genome assembly GCA_020048895.1 of Rhodoferax sp. Taxonomy (GTDB): domain Bacteria; phylum Pseudomonadota; class Gammaproteobacteria; order Burkholderiales; family Burkholderiaceae_C; genus Allorhodoferax. Next base: position 104,480 of record JAIFLV010000010.1, read on the forward strand.
ACCACTGCCAAGGCTACCTGTTCGGCAAACCATTGCCCTTGTCCGAGTTCGAAGCACAGTTGCGCCTATATTCAGAACAGCGCTGACTGTCCTCTGACTCCTACAATTCCCTATGGCCATTCCCCAGACTTTCATACAGGAGTTGCTCGCGCGCGTTGATGTTGTCGAGATCGTTGGGCGCTACGTGCAACTCAAGAAAGGCGGCGCCAACTTCATGGGACTGTGCCCGTTTCACGGAGAAAAGTCGCCATCTTTCTCCGTGAGCCCAGCCAAGCAGTTTTACCACTGCTTCGGTTGCGGCAAGAACGGAAATGCCATCAGCTTTTTGATGGACCACGCAGGTATGACCTTCGTAGAAGCGGTGCAGGATCTGGCCCAGCAGTACGGCCTGCAAATTCCCGAAGACGATGCATCGCCGCAGGAACGAAGCCGTGCCATTGAAGCCCGGCAAAAGCAGCTGACCCTGACGGATGTGCTTGAAAAAGCGGGAGAGGCTTATCGACGCCACTTGAAAGCATCACCAAGAGCGATTGCCTACCTTCAGGGGCGTGGCTTGTCGGGCGAGATTGCACGTCAGTTTGGTCTTGGGTTCGCTCCCGAAGGGTGGCGCAGCCTGGCCAGCGTATTTCCCCAGTACGACGACCCTTTGCTGGTGGAAAGTGGACTGGTCATCTCGAATTCCGACGATGGATCTGTGGAAGAAAAGCGCTACGACCGCTTTCGCGACCGTGTCATGTTCCCCATCCGCAACATCAAAGGAGAATGCATTGGCTTTGGTGGACGGGTACTCGGGGACGAAAAACCCAAATACCTCAACTCACCAGAAACGCCCGTCTTCAGCAAAGGACGTGAACTCTATGGGCTGTTTGAATGTCGAAGCGCCTTGCGGGAACACGGCCATGCACTGGTAACCGAAGGTTATATGGATGTCGTCGCGTTGGCACAGCTGGGTTTCCCAAATGCGGTAGCTACACTGGGAACAGCCTGCACCAATGAGCACGTCCACAAGTTGTTTCGATTCACCGATTCGGTTGTTTTCAGCTTTGACGGCGACGTGGCGGGTCAGCGTGCTGCGCGGAAAGCGTTGGATGCATCCCTGCCTTATGCCACCGATGTGCGGAGCGTCAAGTTTTTGTTCTTGCCCGAGGAACATGACCCCGACAGCTTCATTCGTGCCAACGGCACTGAGGCATTTGCACGTTATGTGGCACAGGCCACACCATTGAGCCGGTTTCTGATTGAATCCGCCAGTGAGGCGTGCGACCTTCAAACTGCCGAGGGGCGAGCCCACATGGCCAGCAATGCCAAGCCACTGTGGTCCCAGTTGCCCGATGGTGCCCTGAGGATCCAGCTATTGAGTGAGATTGCCGCACTGGTACACATGGGTTCGGCAGAGCTCGGTGCATTGTGGGGAGGCGCGAACACCTCAAAATCGAGACCGCAAACCCACGGGGATACGAGGCATACACCACAAAGCAGTACGCGTTACCAGACTGTTGCCAGGAAGCGTCCGGGGCGCGCCCTGCCTACCAGCCGCGCCGACCACGCTGCACGTATCCTCCTTGCCAATACGGAGTTGTGGGAATCCCTCAGCAGTGAAGATCAGAGCATGTTGTGCGAACTTCCCGCGCCACATGGCTCCGTCTTTGCGTGGCTTGAGCGGCAAATGCATGAACACGGGCCTCTGCCCTGGGAGTCCTTGCGACTTGAGATGCTCGGCCAGCCCGATATCGAGTGGGCCTTGCAGGTGATGTCGAGTGCAGCCCTGGTCCACGATCCCGCAGAAGATGCGGCGGTGGAATTGCGCGATCTCTTGAATCGCTTGCTGATCGAGCGCCTCAAGGATCAGGAAACCCGGGCCATTGAGGATTCGAAGCATGATCCAGCAGCACTGACACGCTACCGCGAGTTGGTCGCACGCCGGATGCAATTGGAAAAGAACCAAAGTGGCGCTATAATCCAAGGCTAATTCGGCAAGAGCGACAGCAGCACCTCCGGGCCCGGCCAAGCGTTGACAACAGTACAACCGGCCACCTTACCGCAAGGACTGCATCCCAAATGTTCGCCCTCCCATCTTGCCAAATGGGGACAGCTGTCCTTTCCAGCCTTGCCACACGGGTCTGCGTCCTAGCAGCCTGCATGGCGTCGTTCGTGTTTGCCCTACTTTTTGATGACTTGAGGTAATTGCATGCCCGCTCAAAAATCTGCCAAGCCAGTAAAGTCTGCGTCAAAAGCGCCAAAGAAAGAATCCTCCATGCCAGCATCCAAGGCCAAAGTCGCAGCCACTCCCGATGAACCGGTGAAGAAAAAACCAGGGCGCCCACCGAAGGCCGCTGCGGCTGAGGTAACTCCACCACCAAAGACTGGCGCAAAGCGTGGCAGAAAGCCCAAACAGGCTGCCGAAACTCCGGTAGACGATCTGGACATGGCAGATATCGAGGCCGATCTGGTCGGAGAGCCTACCGCGGCAGCCCCAGGAGAAAAAGTCAAGCCGTTGCGCATGAAGATCAGCAAGGCCAAAGAGCGTGCCTTGATGAAGGAATTTGGTCTGGACGAGACCGTGCTGTCCGAGGAGGACATGGCCAAGCGCCGTTTGCGTCTCAAGGCGCTCATCAAGTTAGGCAAAACACGTGGGTATCTGACGCACGGCGAGATCTCGGATCACCTGCCTGACAAACTTGTCGACGCAGAGACACTGGAAGTGGTGATCTCGATGCTCAATGACATGGGTGTCGCGGTATACGAGCAGACACCCGATGCCGAGACCCTGCTGTTGAATAACAATGGTCCAACGGCTGCAACCGAGGAAGAGGCGGAAGAAGAAGCCGAGGCGGCCCTATCGACGGTCGACAGCGAGTTCGGTCGCACGACCGATCCGGTACGCATGTACATGCGTGAAATGGGCACCGTTGAGTTGCTGACACGCGAAGGTGAGATTGAGATTGCCAAGCGCATTGAAGGCGGCCTGATGGCGATGATGGAGGCGATCTCCGCGTCACCTGCCACCATTGCCGAGATTCTTCGTCTGGGCGAAGAGATTCGCGAAGGCAAAGTGGTCATCACGACCGTGGTCGATGGTTTCTCCAACCCCAATGAAGCCGACGATTACGTGGCCGAAGAAGACTTCGATGAGTTTGATGAAGCCGATGATGACGATGGCAAGGGCGGCTCCAAAGCGCTGACCAAAAAACTCGAAGAATTGAAGAAGCAGGCCCTCGAACGCTTTGACAAGTTGCGCGAACTTTTCGAGAAAGTACACAAGGTATATGACAAGGAGGGTTATGGAACGCCCCACTATGTCAAGGCACAACGTGCCCTGAGCGACGAATTGATGACGATCCGCTTTACGGCAAAGTCTATCGAAAAGCTCTGCGATATGGTGCGCGCGCAAGTCGATGACATCCGCAAGAAAGAGCGCGAATTGCGCCGTATCATTGTTGACAAGTGTGGCTACCCGCAAGAGCTGTTCATTGCCGACTTCAGCGGTCGTGACAAAGCCGGCAACAAGGTTGCATCGCAGTTGCTCAACTTGAAGTGGATCGAGAAGCAGGCGTCATCGGGCAAGACCTGGAGCGCCGTCATGGGCCGCAACATTCCGCCCGTACAGGACCTGCAGCAAAAACTAAGCGACTTGCAGGCACGGGTAGTCGTGCCACTGGACCAGCTCAAAGACATCAACAAGCGCATGAATGAAGGCGAAGCCTCGTCGCGTGCCGCCAAGAAAGAGATGATCGAGGCGAATTTGCGTCTGGTGATTTCCATTGCCAAGAAGTACACCAACCGCGGACTGCAATTCCTCGATCTGATTCAGGAAGGCAACATTGGCCTGATGAAGGCTGTTGACAAGTTCGAGTACCGTCGCGGCTACAAGTTCTCGACCTACGCGACCTGGTGGATTCGCCAGGCCATTACCCGCTCTATCGCAGACCAGGCCCGCACCATTCGCATACCGGTGCACATGATCGAAACCATCAACAAGATGAACCGCATCAGCCGCCAGCACTTGCAGGAGTTTGGCTTTGAACCGGACGCATCGGTGCTCGCAGAGCGCATGGAAATCCCTGAAGACAAGATCCGCAAGATCATGAAAATCGCCAAGGAGCCGATCTCCATGGAGACGCCGATCGGTGACGACGACGATTCGCATCTGGGCGACTTCATCGAGGACAGCGCCAACACGGCCCCCATGGATGCCGCCATGCAGGCTGGCCTGCGCGATGTGGTCAAGGATATCCTGGACAGTCTGACGCCGCGCGAAGCCAAGGTGCTGCGCATGCGCTTCGGCATTGAGATGACCAGCGACCACACGCTGGAAGAGGTGGGCAAGCAGTTTGACGTTACGCGTGAGCGCATTCGGCAGATTGAGGCCAAGGCCTTGCGCAAGCTCAAACACCCAAGTCGTTCAGACAAGTTGCGTAGTTTCACCGACTCGCTCTGATGGAGAGTGGCCCCTGCTATCGATTGGCGGGTGTCATGGGTTGGCCAGTTGCCCATTCACGTTCGCCACTGATACACAAGCACTGGATCGATTGCGAGGGCTTGCAGGGCGACTATGTGCTGCTGCCCGTCCAGCCATCCCACCTCGAGCAGGCACTGCGGGCATTGCCCGTACTCGGATTCGCAGGCTGCAATCTAACGATTCCGCATAAAGTTGCTGCCCTGGGTCTGGTAGACCACGTGGATCCGCTCGCGCACCGCGTTGGTGCGATCAACACGGTAGTAGTCGAGAAAAGTGGATCACTTTCAGGCTACAACACCGACGTGTATGGTTTCATCCAAAGTTTGTTGGACGCCCAACCAGACTGGCATGCTGATGCGGGCCCGATTACGGTGATTGGCGCCGGCGGCGCTGCGCGTGCGGTGTTGGTGGGCTTGCTGGATGCCGGCGCGTTTCAGATTCGACTGACAAATCGCAGTGATGGCAAAGCACGTGACATGGCCCAGGAATTTGGCCCGGTGGTGCAATATGTGCCATGGAGTGAACGGCACGAGTCATTGGCTGGCGCCACACTGGTAGTGAACACAACGAATCAGGGCATGCAGGGCGAGCCAGCTCTGGATATTGAACTCGACCGCCTGCCGTTGGAAGCAATGGTGTCAGACATTATTTATGTGCCAATTGCAACCCCACTACTGACGGCGGCACGCGCTCGTGGAAACACCACGGTCAATGGCCTCGGAATGCTGCTCAATCAGGCTCGTCCTGCTTTTAAGTTCTGGTTTGGGGTGATGCCAACCCTGAGTCCAGCCTTACTGGAAAAAATTCATGCCACGCTTTAGGTGGTGCTTTTCTTCGCAACGCGTTCGCCAACGAACCTGAAGCCAAACTGCAACACTTCTTCCAACGAAGATTCGATCGCACGGCGCTCCGACTCCGTAAGGTAAAACATCAGATCAACATCGTGGCGGACATAGCGCGCTGGCAGACGGTTCAATGCCACACAGGCCACATCCGCCAACATATCGGAGGTAAAACCAGGGTAGGCTTCTGCCCTACTGGCCACGCCTTCGAAGACAAGCCGCTCGTAGTAGTTGTGTACCTGCTCAAAATCGAACACCATCAAGGCCTCCAAAATGCCGCCCGATTGGGCTATAACCATTGAACCTTAGCATCTCCCGCGTACACTGACAAGCACAAATCACCAGAAACTGGCTGGTGGCGAGATTGAGAAACACTCCGGGACAAAATATGTTTGATCGAAACAGCTATGAAACTAGTAGCAACCAATAAACTAGGATATAGTTTCGGCTGAAACTTCACGTAGCCGACATTGGTCAACGAGAAACCACCGTGCGCCGTGACACATTGCCGAAATGAGGAAAGGTAGTTAATGAGTACTAAGGATTCTGTCACCATCAACCAGTTGCTGGGTTTGCTGGAGGCACGATATGCCATCCGGGTACTGTGGGCTCTGCGCGATGGACACCCCCAGACTTTTCGTCTTTTGCAGGACAGCGTGGGTGGCATCACTCCAAATACGCTCAATACCCGGATCAAGGAATTGCGTGAAGCCGGTTTAATGACCCATGGCGGCGAAGGGTACTCGGTCACACCGGTTGGAGCAGACCTTCTCAAGCGCCTTGGTGATCTGCAGGCATTTGCTGCCAAGTGGTCTGCAGCACAGGCGAAGAAATTGAAGTAACTTTGCTTGCAGGCACTGCCAGGTGCCCGCAATACCGCCCCAGACAGGCACCGCCTGTCTTTTTTTCGGCTGCAATTTAAGCGGCAGACAACAAACCAGGAACCACTCCATGCAAACCACTTCCAGCGGGCTTCAGTACCAGGACACCATTGAGGGCACAGGCGCTGTTGCCACAAGCGGTCAAAGCGTCACCGTGCATTACACCGGTTGGCTTTTCAACAACGAAACCCAGGGAGCCAAATTCGACTCCAGCAAGGACCGCAATGATCCTTTTGTCTTCAGTCTGGGAGCCGGCATGGTGATTCGGGGTTGGGACGAAGGCGTCGCTGGAATGCGCGTTGGGGGTGCCCGCACGCTGATTATTCCCGCGGCGCTTGGCTATGGAAGCCGTGGTGCTGGCGGTGTGATTCCACCGAACGCCACCCTCAAGTTCGATGTCGAGTTGCTGGGCCTTTCGGACTGATTGCCCTCGCCGAGGTCGTTCAGGCAGGGCTGCGCAGGAATTTTCCTGATCAGCCCTTGATTTCCTGACACTCACCCCCATAACTTGGGGCAGAAATCTTCCTACGGTCTTTTCGCATGTCTGACACCCAATCCCAAGCATCTTCGCCCGAAATGGGCACCCCCTCCCACAGTTCCGACGCGAACCACGACTCCCAAAGCGTCCAGGAAGCGGATCCCTTGGTGCTGGCCCAGGCGGAGCTCGCCACCTTACAAGCCAAAAGTGCAGAACTGGCGGACCAATACTTGCGTGCGAAAGCAGATGCTGAGAATGCGCGCAGGCGCGCGGAGGACGAAATATCCAAGGCGCGCAAATTTGCGGTCGAGGCTTTTGCCGAGAGCCTTTTGCCAGTGGCAGACAGTCTGGAGGCTGGCCTGGTCATCAAGGATGCCACAGCCGAGCAGATTCGCGAGGGCGCACAGGCCACTTTGCGACAGTTGCTGGCGGCACTGGAACGCAACAAGGTTTTACCGATCCATCCTGCTCCAGGTGAAAAATTTGATCCTCATCAACATCAGGCGATCAGTGTGGTTGCCTCTGAACAGGAAGCCAACACGGTGGTGAGCGTTTTGCAGAAAGGCTACTCCATTGCTGAGCGCATCTTGCGACCCGCTTTGGTGACGGTATCTGCCCCCAAGTAAGCTGGCACGGGAATGCCATGGCGAATTCCAGCGCAGCCAGCGTTTTTGACGCTTCTAGCTTGAAATCGCGCCACCTGACCACAAGTTATCCACATCTTAGTTTTCCAAAATAGCAGGAGTAAATCATGGGACGAATCATCGGTATTGACCTTGGAACCACCAACAGCTGCGTGGCCATCATGGAGGGAAACACGCCCAAAGTGATTGAAAACGCCGAGGGTGCACGCACTACTCCATCGATCATTGCCTATCAGGAAGATGGCGAAGTGCTGGTCGGCGCCTCGGCCAAGCGTCAGTCGGTCACCAACCCCAAGAACACTCTATACGCGGTCAAACGCCTTATCGGTCGCAAGTTCACAGAGAAAGAAGTCCAGAAGGACATCGACCTCATGCCCTACAAGATCGCGGCAGCCGACAACGGGGATGCCTGGGTCGAAGTGCGCGGCAACCGCATGGCACCACAACAGGTCAGCGCAGACATCCTGCGCAAGATGAAGAAGACCGCCGAGGATTACCTGGGTGAGGCTGTGACCGATGCGGTGATTACCGTGCCTGCCTATTTCAACGATGCACAGCGCCAGGCCACCAAGGATGCCGGTCGTATCGCGGGGCTGGAAGTCAAACGCATCATCAATGAGCCCACCGCCGCGGCTTTGGCGTTCGGCATGGACAAGAACGAAAAGGGCGATCGCAAGATTGCCGTCTACGACCTTGGTGGCGGCACTTTTGACGTGTCGATCATCGAGATTGCCGACGTCGACGGTGAAAAGCAGTTTGAAGTACTGTCCACCAACGGCGACACCTTCCTGGGCGGAGAAGATTTTGACCAACGCATCATCGACTTCATCATTGCCGAGTTCAAGAAGGAGCAAGGGGTTGATCTCGGCAAAGATGTGCTGGCCCTGCAACGCCTGAAGGAAGCTGCTGAGAAAGCCAAGATCGAACTCTCCAGCAGCGCCCAGACCGACATCAACCTGCCCTATGTGACCGCTGATGCGTCCGGCCCCAAACACCTAAATATCAAACTCACGCGCGCCAAGCTCGAAAGCCTGGTGGAAGAACTGATTGAGCGCACGATTGCCCCTTGCCGCACCGCCATCAAGGATGCGGGTGTGAACGTGGCCGATATCCACGACGTGATTCTGGTCGGCGGCATGACCCGCATGCCCAAGGTGCAGGAAAAAGTCAAGGAACTGTTCGGCAAGGAACCTCGCAAGGACGTGAACCCGGACGAGGCCGTTGCAGTGGGTGCCGCCATTCAGGGTCAGGTGCTTGCGGGTGACCGCAAAGACGTGCTGCTGTTGGATGTGACGCCGTTGTCGCTGGGTATCGAAACTCTGGGTGGTGTTATGACCAAGATGATCACCAAGAATACGACCATCCCGACCAAGTTTGCGCAGACCTTCTCTACCGCTGACGATAACCAGCCCGCAGTGACCATTAAGGTGTTCCAGGGCGAGCGGGAAATTGCTGCGGCCAACAAGATGCTGGGAGAGTTCAACCTCGAAGGTATCCCTCCGGCGGCACGCGGAACACCCCAGATCGAAGTGTCCTTTGACATTGACGCCAATGGCATTTTGCACGTAGGTGCCAAGGACAAGGGTACCGGCAAGGAAAACAAGATCACCATCAAGGCCAATTCTGGTTTGACGGAAGCTGAAATCCAGCAAATGGTCAAGGATGCTGAACTCAACGCAGCGGACGACAAGAAGAAGTTGGAACTGGTGCAAGCCAAGAACCAGGCCGATGCCAATGTGCACAGTGTCAAGAAGAGCCTGACCGAGTACGGTGACAAGCTTGACGCCGGTGAAAAGGAGAAAATCGAAGCCGCGATCAAGGATCTCGAAGCCGCCATCAAGGGTGACGATAAGACAGCCATCGAGGAAAAGAGCACCGCACTCATGACCGCCAGCCAAAAACTGGGCGAAAAAATGTACGCAGAAGAGCAGGCCAAACAAGCTGCACAGACGGCTGGCACACAGGCTTCCGGAGATGGCGCCGCCTCCGGTCACAGTGCCGACGCGCAGGCCTCTCAGGCAAAAGACGACAATGTGGTTGATGCTGAAGTCAAGGAAGTCAAAAAAGGCTAAACCAGAGCAGTGAACGCTAAAGCAGCGTGCCGCGTTGAACACTGTCAAGTGCGCAACGCGGCTTTTGTGTTCTAACCAGTCGCAGAAAAATCATGGCCAAACGAGACTATTACGAAACCCTGGGCGTTACCCGCAACGCCTCAGAGGAAGAGATTAAAAAGGCCTATCGCAAGCTTGCGATGAAGCACCATCCCGACCGCAACCAGGGAGACTCTTCCAAGGTCGCGGAAGAGAAGTTCAAGGAAGCCAAAGAGGCTTACGAAATGTTGTCGGATGCGCAAAAGCGCGCCGCTTACGACCAGTATGGCCATGCCGGGGTCGACCCCAATCGCGGCGGTGGCGGTGCGGGCGCTGAAGGATACGGAGGTTTTGCCGAAGCTTTTGGCGACATATTCGGCGACATGTTTGGCCAACAGCGCGGACGCGCGGGCGGTGGTGGGCGCCAGGTATTTCGGGGTAGTGATCTCAGCTACGCCATGGAAATCACCCTCGAAGAAGCGGCCAAGGGCAAAGACGCCCAAATTCGCATACCAAGCTGGGATAACTGTGAAAACTGCAAGGGCACCGGTGCCAAACCGGGCACCCAGGTCAAGACCTGCGGTACCTGCAATGGATCAGGTGCAGTGCAAATGCGACAGGGGTTCTTCAGTGTGCAGCAGACCTGCCCCACCTGTAGAGGCGCAGGCAAGGTGATCCCTGAGCCCTGTGGTGCGTGCAGCGGCCAGGGCAAGATCAAGCGTCAAAAGACACTGGAAGTCAAAATTCCCGCCGGCATCGACGGCGGTATGCGCATCCGCAGCGCTGGCAATGGTGAGCCCGGTACCAATGGTGGGCCACCGGGCGATCTGTACATTGAAATCCGCATCAAGAAGAACGACATCTTTGAACGTGATGGCGACGACTTGCACTGTTCAGTACCGATCAGCATGGTGACGGCTGCATTGGGCGGCGAAATTGACGTACCAACCCTGGCCGGCAAAGCCGCCATCGACATTCCGGAGGGAACCCAATCGGGCAAGCAGTTCCGTTTGCGCGGCAAGGGCATCAAGGGTGTGCGCTCCAGCTATCCTGGAGATTTATATTGCCACATCGCCGTAGAAACGCCGGTCAAACTCAGTGAACACCAGCGTCGACTGCTGCGCGAGCTGGATGAGTCGTTCAAAAAGGGCGGAAGCAAACATTCTCCGACAGGAGATAGCTGGACTGACCGTTTGAAGAACCTGTTCAGTTGATGCAGGTTAATAGTCGCTGAACTTCGCACACACAAGCAAGCCGCTGGTCTATAAAGACTATGCGGCTTTTTTTGTCCTTCAGTCAGTAAGCTGCCTTGCATGTGAGGGTGAATGATGGGTGTCAACATCACTTTTCTTGGCGGTGCCGATACGGTCACTGGTTCCAAATACCTGGTCCGCCACAAAGACCAGTCCCTCTTGGTCGATTGCGGTCTGTTTCAGGGCTTCAAACAACTGCGCTTGCGCAATTGGAATCCGCTGCCGGTCGCGCCGAATGCCATCGATGCTGTGGTGCTGACCCACGCCCACCTCGACCACAGCGGGTACCTCCCGGTGCTATTCAAGGAAGGCTTCGCCGGACAGGTGCACGCCACGCCGGGAACGCAGGCGCTGTGCAAAATACTGCTGCCCGACAGCGGCCATATCCAGGAAGAAGATGCCGCGTTTGCCAACCGCCATGGCCTGTCAAAGCACGCGCCAGCCCTGCCCCTCTATACACGTCAGGATGCCCTGGACTGCCTGCCAATGATCAAGGCCACCGCCTGGGGCAAGACATTTCAACCCATTGCGGGCTGGCGTGCCACGTTCAGTGCCGCCGGGCACATTCTCGGCGCCTCCAGCGTGCTGCTCGAGGTGGCGGGTCGGCGCATTCTGTTCTCTGGTGACCTCGGGCGTCCGGACGACTCGATCATGAACCCGCCAGACGACGCACCCGCCGCCGATACCGTTCTGATTGAGTCCACCTATGGCGATCGCCACCATCCACCAGAAGACATACTCGCTGAGTTGGGCCCGGCCCTGCATCGACTCGCCGGCCGCGGCGGGGTGGCAGTGGTGCCGGTGTTTGCGGTCGGCCGCGCCCAGGCGCTGTTGCAGGCCATTGCGCAACTCAAGGCGCGTGGCGAGGTGCCGCGCTCGCTACCGGTTTTTCTGGACAGCCCCATGGCAGTGCACACCACCCACCTGTTTGAGCACAACCAGGGACAGCATCGACTCTCTCCGAGCGAAACCCATGCACTCACGCACAGCGCCACCATGATCAGCAGCACCGATGAGTCGCGCGCCCTGGCGGCGCGCCACGGCCCCATGGTCATTTTGTCCGCCAGCGGCATGGCCACGGGCGGGCGCGTGCTGCACCACCTGGCGCACCATGCGGGCAACCACCGCAACATGATTATTCTCACCGGGTACCAGGCACCCGGCACGCGCGGCGCCACGCTGGCCAGCGGTGCACGCTCGGTGCGCATCCACGGGCGGGATGTGGAAGTGAATGCGGAAGTGGTGCAGCTCCAATCAGCCTCGGCCCATGCCGACGCGGGGCAACTCATGCTGTGGCTGCAGACCATGCCACAGTCGCCCGACCAAGTCTATGTGGTGCACGGTAACCCAGAGGCCGCCGATGCGCTGCGTAGTCGAATCAAGAGAGAACTGGGCTGGCGCGCCATGGTTCCCGAGCATGGATCGACATGGCCAAGCTGAACGTTCGCAGCAGCAAAACGCTACTGAATCAATAGCTGCCTACGCACTATTGACGGGCGTTACAGCCCGAAAACACCATTAACTGTTGAGGCCTATCCGTAGCCGGGCCTGTGCGTATTCACGCTTCAACTGGGCGACGAAATCGGCAGCGGATTGCACCCGGTCAATGCTGCCAATACCCTGACCACAACCCCAGACTTCTTTCCAGGCCTTGGCAGCTCCGGCACCGCCAAAATTCATCTTGCTCGGATCGCTCTCAGGCAAGTTCAGTGGGTCCAATCCTGCTGCGCGAATGCTGGGGGCCAAGTAGTTCCCATGTACGCCGGTAAACAGATTGCTGTACACAATGTCGTCGGAATTGCAATCCACGACTGCCTGCTTGTAGGCATCGGTGGCGCGAGCCTCCTCGGTCGCAATGAAGGCAGAACCGACATAGGCAAAGTCGGCACCCATCGCCTGCGCCGCCAGCACCGCAGAACCAGTCGCGATGGATCCGCTCAAGGCCAACGGGCCGTCAAACCATTGACGAATCTCCTGGATCAATGCGAAGGGGCTTTTGACGCCTGCGTGGCCGCCTGCCCCGGCCGCCACAGCTATCAGACCATCGGCGCCCTTCTCGATCGCCTTGTGGGCGTGCTTGTTGTTGATGACATCGTGCAGAACAACCCCGCCATACGAGTGCGCTGCCGCGTTGATTTCTTCCCGAGCGCCCAGCGAGGTAATGACGATGGGCACCTTGTACCTGACGCAGAGCGCCATGTCGTGCTCCAAGCGGTCGTTGCTCTTGTGCACGATCTGGTTGATGGCAAACGGTGCAGCCGGCGAGTCCGGATGTGCCTGGTTGTACGAGGCCAGTGCCCCGGTAATCTCGATCAGCCATTCTTCCAGTTGCTCAGCCGGTCGGGCATTGAGCGCAGGCATGGACCCCACCACACCCGCAATGCACTGAGCGATCACCAGCTTGGGGTTGCTGATGATGAAGAGCGGCGAACCGATCACCGGAAACGGCAAACGGTCTAGCGGTGGTGGTAGTTTCGACATCATCAGAACGCGTCAAGCGCCAGCGCAGTCACGCAATCGGCACCGTCGACAATGCTGTCGCGCAAGCCGGGGGCCTTGGTCAGCAGGTGGTCGCCGTAAAAACGCGCGGTGGTGACCTTGGCACGCATGAATTCGACTTCATTGCCCGCCGCAATCTGCTCCTGCGCCACCAGCAGTGCACGTGCCATTTGCCAGCCCGCCATCAGGTTGCCGGCCAACATCAAATACGGAACGCTGCCGGAGTACACGGCATTGGGGCTGGCCTTGGAATTGCCCGCGACAAAATTCACCACATCCAGGAACGCCTCGCGTGCCGCCTTGAGTCGTTTGGCCATCGCCAGGGCATCAGGGGTTGCGCTCTTGATCAGGGCAGCTTCGGTCGTCTCTATTTGCGCGGCCAACGCCTTGCCGGTCTGCCCGCCGTCGCGCGAGGTCTTGCGACCCACCAGATCGTTGGCCTGAATCGCCGTGGTGCCCTCGTAGATGGTGAGAATCTTGGCATCGCGGTAATACTGTGCGACGCCGGTTTCCTCAATGTAACCCATGCCACCATGCACTTGCACGGCAAGCGATGTCACCTCCAGACTCATCTCGGTGCTGTAGCCCTTGACCAGCGGCACCATGAACTCGTAGAAGGTCTGGTTGTCCTTGCGTACCTGCGCGTCCGGGTGGTTGTGGGCGGCGTCATAGGCCGAAGCGGCCACGCTGGCCATGGCGCGGCAACCTTCCACGTAAGCGCGCATGGTCATCAACATACGACGCACATCGGGGTGGTGAATGATGGGCGCACCGGCGGCAATGGCACCATCGACCGGGCGGCTCTGGACCCGCTCTTTGGAAAAACGCACGGCCGTTTGATACGCCCGTTCAGCAATCGCAATGCCCTGCACCCCCACGCCGTAGCGGGCAGCGTTCATCATGATGAACATGTATTCCAGACCGCGGTTTTCCTGACCCACCAGGTACCCCACAGCACCACCATGGTCGCCAAACTGCAACACCGCCGTGGGGCTGGCCTTGATGCCCATCTTGTGCTCGATGCTGACGCAATGCACATCGTTGCGTGCGCCTAGCGAGCCATCGCCATTGACCATGAACTTTGGCACGACGAAGAGGCTGATGCCTTTCACTCCTTCGGGCGCTCCCTGCACCCGGGCCAGCACCAGATGCACGATGTTCTCGGCCATGTTGTGCTCACCCCAGGTGATGAATATCTTGGTACCGAAGATGTTGAAAGATCCGTCGGGAAGCGGCTCAGCCCGAGTACGCACTGCGGCCAAATCGCTGCCGGCCTGCGGTTCGGTCAGGTTCATGGTGCCGGTCCATTGCCCACTCACCAGTTTTTCCAGATAGATAGCCTTCAACTCATCGGAACCTGCTGTCAGCAGCGCTTCAATCGCTCCATCGCTGAGCAGCGGACACAGGGCAAAACTCATGTTGGCACTGTTGGCCATTTCGCCACACACCGCACCAATGGTCTTGGGAAGACCCTGACCGCCGAATTCCTGCGGATGCTGCAACCCCTGCCAGCCGCCATCGGCAAATTGCTTGAACGCTTCCTTGAATCCCGGTGTGGCCGTGACGACCCCATCCTTCCAACTCGTCGGGTTTTTGTCACCCTCCCAGTTCAATGGTGCGAGCACACCTTCGTTGAACTTCGCGCACTCTTCGAGCACCGCCTGTGCAGTATCGAGCCCGGCGTCTTCAAATCCGGGGATCTGGGCGATCTGCGCAATGTTGGCCAGATGCTCGATGTTGAACAACATATCTTTCACGGGGGCAACGTAGCTCATAGATATCTCCAATAAAACAAATCAAATGCGATGACGTTCAGGGGCCGAAAAAAAAGGGCATCGCGAACGATGCCCTTTTGCAGCTGGAAACTAAAGAGCGGCCAAAAGTTCTGGCACGGCCACAAACAGGTCTGCCTCCAGACCGTAATCGGCAACGCTGAAAATGGGTGCTTCGGCATCCTTGTTGATCGCCACAATCACCTTGCTGTCCTTCATGCCCGCCAGATGCTGGATGGCACCGCTAATGCCACAGGCAATGTATAGCTGCGGTGCCACGATCTTGCCGGTCTGACCGACCTGCCAGTCGTTGGGGGCGTACCCAGCGTCCACCGCGGCGCGGCTGGCACCCAATGCGGCACCGAGCTTGTCTGCAAGAGGTGTCATGAATTCGGTGAACTTCTCGGCAGAACCCAATGCGCGACCACCCGCCACAATGATCTTGGCAGCCGTCAGTTCCGGCCGGTCGTTCTTGGCAATCTCGGACCCCAGGTAGGTTGCCAGCCCACTGGGAGCGACCGCTGCAACCACTTCGACAACGGCACTGCCACCAGTGGCTGCGGCGGGATCAAAACCGGTGGTACGCACCGTCATCACTTTGGTGGCGTCTTGGCTCTGCACCGTGGCCATGGCGTTGCCGGCATAGATCGGGCGCTCAAAGGTGTCGGCGCTTTCCACCTTCGTCACATCGGAAATCTGACCGACGTCGAGTTTGGCCGCCACGCGCGGCGCAACGTTTTTGCCACCCGCGGTGGCCGGAAACACGATGTGGCTGTAACTCGCTGCAAGCGCAACAACCTGTGCCGTCATGTTCTCGGCCAGGCCATGGGCCAAGCCTTCACTATCGGCATGCAGCACTTTCGTGACGCCCGCGATTTGGGCGGCGGCAGCAGCAGCGGCACTGGCGCCAGACCCGGCGACCAGCACATGCACATCGCCGCCACATTTCGCTGCGGCAGTCACAGTATTCAAGGTTGCGCCTTTGATGGACGCGTTGTCGTGTTCAGCAATTACAAGTGCGGTCATTTGAGATTCCTTTCGTGTTCATGGGTGGTGCGGCTTTCCTTCCAGATAACCCGTGGAGCCGGCTTTGCCGGACCACTGGGTTCGTCCCCTTGAGGGGAAGGCGGCCGCAGGTCGACTCAGGGGTGTTAGATAACCTTTGCTTCGGTCTTGAGTTTTGCAACGAGGCTGGCGACATCCGGCACCTTGATGCCGGCACTGCGCTTGGGTGGCTCCACCACCTTGAGGGTCTTGATCCGAGGTGCCACATTCACGCCCAATGCCTCCGGGGTGAAGGTGTCGAGCTGCTTCTTCTTGGCTTTCATGATGTTGGGCAAGGTCACATAGCGTGGCTCGTTCAACCGCAAATCAGTGGTAATCACGGCCGGTAGCGTCAACGACACGGTTTCTGAACCGCCATCGATTTCCCGGGTAATGGTGGCCTTGCCATCCGCAATCTCGACCTTGCTGGCAAAGGTGCCCTGTGCCAGATCCGCCAGTGCTGCGAGCATTTGTCCAGTCTGGTTGCAGTCGTCATCAATCGCCTGCTTGCCCAAAATCACGAGGCCAGGCTGCTCTTTGTCCACCAGCGCCTTGAGCAATTTGGCCACCGCCAGGGGCTGCAGTTCCTCGGCTGTCTCCACCAGAATTGCGCGATCGGCACCAATCGCCATGGCGGTACGCAGGGTTTCCTGGCACTGGGTAACACCACACGATACAGCGATCACTTCGGTGGCAACGCCCTTCTCTTTCAGGCGCACCGCTTCTTCAATCGCAATCTCGTCAAACGGGTTCATGCTCATCTTGACGTTGGCAGTGTCCACACCGCTGCCGTCCGACTTCACCCGAACCTTCACGTTGTAATCGACTACACGCTTTACCGCTACCAGGACTTTCATGGCTGCCACTCCAGATGGTTAGAAATTGGACAAATTAAAATAGAACGATCGTGCTTTTTAGTATACCGCCAAAGCTGGCAACAAAGAATAGGCAGGGCCACCCAGAACGCCTAACTGCTATGCACCACCCTTTGCGGAAAGGGAATCTCGATGGCGTTGGCGCGTAACGCCGCCAAAATGGCGCAATTCACGTCGGAGCGCACATTGAGTTGACCATTTTCAATATCCCGAATCCAGTAGCCCACGGTAAATTCCAGACCGTCCGCGCCGAAGGCGGATAGAAACGCAGCGGGCGCGGGATCGCGCACCACACGTGGCTGGTCTAGTGCGGCCTGTCTTAGCAGTTGCTGCACCTGCTCGACATTGCTTTGGTAGCCCACGCTGACTACCGTGGTCTGGTGCACCAGTGAATCCTCAAGGGACAGGTTTTCCACACGACTGGTGATCAGCATCTCATTGGGCAAAATGGACTCACGTCCGGTTTGCGACCGCACCACCGTGTAGCGGGCGTTGATGTTGGTGATACGACCTTCAAAATTGTCGACGCGTACGTTGTCGCCGATACGCATGCTGCGTTCGGCCAAAATGACAAATCCGCTCACGTAGTTGGCCGCAAGCTTTTGCAGGCCCAGGCCAATACCGACACCCACAGCACCGCCGAGTACCGAGAGGGCTGTCAGGTCGATGCCGACTGCGGACAAGGCAACAATGACACCCACAAACATCAGGAGCGCACGGGTTGCGTTGCTGACCGCTTTTCGCAGCGACAACTCACCACCAGTAGCAGAACGTAACAACCGCGCCTCTAGCGCAGAAGACACCCACAACGTGGCAATCAGCACGGCACCGGCAGTCAGCACACCCTCAATCATGGTGCGAATCGACAGTGACGAAGCACCAATCTTCCAGGTGATCTGGTCCAACTCATTGAGCACTACCGGCAACAGTCCGCTCACCCACATCACCACCGCCAACCAGGCAAACCACGAAATTGTCTGCTCGAGCAGGCGCGCCCAGGGTGCATTGGTAAACGTGACCTGCAAGACCTTGACGCCCAGCCGAATTGCAAACAGTGAAATCAAAACCGGAATGGCCACCTTCAGAATGGCCACCGACACGACATTGGCAAGGCCGGCGCGCGCCAATGCCACCAAGCCCAGTAACAACAGTGGAAACAGCACACCATCCACGTCGCGCCGCCCAAACAGGATGGAGCGCTCATCACGTGCCCCGAGACTCTTGCGGATGCCCGCCACCACCGCCCAGGACAAGGCTGCGCATGCCCCCAGAACTGCCAGTTCGATCAGGACCGACGGTTGCGTGAAGGCTGCCAGCCAGCCCTCAAAATCATCGATGGGCTGCGGGGTACTGGTCTTGCTCACCGGACAGTCAGATATCCGCCAGCACGCGAATATGCGCTTCCACACTGCGCGCGAGTGAGCCAAGGTCGTAGCCACCCTCCAGACAGGAGACGATGCGCCCCTGGCTATGCTTGACGGCCATCGCCTTCAGACGATCGGTAATCCAGGCATAGTCCTGCTCGACCAGGCCCATCTGTCCCATGTCGTCTTCGCGGTGGGCGTCAAAGCCGGCGCTGATGAAGATCATCTGGGGTTGAAATGCATCCAGGCGTGGCAACCATTGCGCCTCCACGATTTCGCGAATCTGTGGTCCTTTTGTATAGGCGGGAACCGGCACATTCACCAAATTGCTGGCGTTCGATACCGACCCGCCTTCGGGGTAAAAAGGATGCTGGAAAAAACTTACCATCAGAATGCGCTGGTCCCCCGCGACAATGTCCTCGGTACCGTTGCCATGGTGCACATCAAAATCCACAATGGCCACGCGCTCCAGCCCGTGGCGCTCCAGGGCATAGCGCGCTGCAATCGCGACGTTGTTGAAGAAACAAAAGCCCATCGCCTTGTCGCTACAGGCGTGGTGGCCAGGAGGCCGCGTCGCGCAAAAGGCGTTCTCCAGCTCGCCCCGAATCACCGCATCGGTGGCTGCGATGGCAGCACCGGCCGAGCGCAACGCCGCACTGTAGGTGTGCACGTTGATCGACGTATCGGAATCCAGCTGCGCGTGGCTCGGCCCACCAGCTTCAATGTCATCACGCAGGCAGTCGGTGAGGCCCCGGATGGAGGCGATATGCAAGCGGTCGTGCGCCAGTTGCAAATCACGGATGTTGGCAACGTGCGCGAGTCGGCGATCCAACGCATCGCCTACACCGCTGATCAATAGCCGATCCTCGATGGCGTCAATCCGTTCCGGACATTCGGGATGCCCCGCGCCCATCTCATGTTTACGACAGTCGGCGTGGGTGTAAAAACCAGTCTTATGGGGTACGACGCTCATGATTGAAAAATTTCGGGTAACGTTGCGCCATGGATGCACAACAAAAGCTTAAATTATTACTCGACCAGCTTAACACGGTGATCGTGGGCAAAGCCTTACAAATTCAGGATTGCGTTGCCTGCCTGCTGGCCGGTGGGCATTTGCTGATTGATGACGTCCCCGGCGTTGGCAAGACGACGCTGGCGCACGCGCTGGCACGCACGTTTGGGCTGCAGTTTTCCCGGGTTCAGTTCACCTCCGACCTTATGCCCAGTGATTTATCGGGCGTGTCGATTTACGAGCGCGGCAAGGAGGCGTTTGTTTTTCACCCCGGCCCCATCTTCGCCCAGGTGCTGCTGGCTGACGAAATTAACCGCGCCAGCCCCAAAACGCAGAGCGCTTTGCTTGAAGCCATGGAGGAAAAGCAGGTCACCATCGAAGGCGAAACGCGGCCCCTGCCCCAGCCATTTTTTGTCATCGCCACACAAAACCCACTGGACCAGGTCGGCACCTATGCATTGCCCGAATCGCAGCTCGACCGCTTCCTGATGCGCATTTCGCTGGGCTACCCGGATCGGGTGGCTGAGCGCGCCTTGCTGACCGGGCAAGACCGGCGCGACGTGGTGGAAAAACTGCCCAGTTTGCTGTCGTACGACGAGTTACGGGAACTGCAGGCGCTGGTGCTTGCGGTGCACGCCGCAGACCCGCTGCTGGACTATGTGCAGGACCTGATTGCCGCCACCCGTTCGTCCAAATGGTTTCTGCAAGGCTTGAGCCCGCGTGCCGGCATTGCCGTGGTGCGTGCTGCCAAGGCGCAGGCGCTGCTCAGTGGCCGCAATTACGTTGCCCCGGACGATGTGCAGGCCATCCTGCCGCAAACCATTGCGCACCGGCTCATCCCCGTAGGCGACTCCGGCCGCGGTGCCGTAGAACAAGTGCGCGCCATGCTGGCCGCCGTGCCGCTGCCGTGATGACTACCCGCTCGAGCACCGCCGGACCGCTCCAAGGTGCGAGGGCCCCTGTGGGGGGCAGCGCAGCACGCGAAGTGTCAAGCGTGGGGGCAAAA
Source organism: Rhodoferax sp. (assembly GCA_020048895.1). Lineage (GTDB taxonomy): Bacteria > Pseudomonadota > Gammaproteobacteria > Burkholderiales > Burkholderiaceae_C > Allorhodoferax. The sequence continues at coordinate 124,699 of JAIFLV010000010.1, forward strand.
TACCCCGCCGTTGGCGCCTCCCCCTCAAGGGGGCGCACCCAGTGGCCCGGCAAAGCCGGTTCCACGGGTGCCCGCGTATGAATCCCTTTGTGCGGTTTCGCACGCGGTTTCAGGAATGGTTCCAGGCGCGGCTGGCGCGCAAGGACAGCATCACGCTCACGCAGCGCAATGTCTATATCCTGCCAACCGGCCCGGGCTTCATGCTGGGGGTCACACTGCTGGTGTTGCTGGTGGCATCCATTAACTACCAGCTCAATCTGGGCTACCTGCTGACTTTTCTCTTGACCGGAAGCGCAGTTGTTGGCATGCATGTCTGCCATGGGACCCTGCGTGGAATCACTATGAGTTTGATAGCGCCTGACGCACAATTCGCGGGCGCTAGCGTCCAGATTGGCATCAATCTGGTGAGCTCACGCCGTTCCATACGGCACGGCATTGGCCTCGCGGCGTTCGGCTCGGGCCACTGGAGCTGGACCGACGTACCCGCGCAAGGCAGCTGCAAGGTACACATTGCGTTCCAAGCAAACAAGCGTGGTCTCAATCCCCTGCCCACGCTGACGGCCGAAACCCGGTTTCCCTTGGGCACCTTTAGGGTCTGGACCGTTTGGCGACCAGCCGCGCAGGTGCTGATCTACCCGACACCGGAGACTCACCCTCCGCCATTGCCACATGGAGAGCCGCGTGCCGAGGGAGCAACCAGCCCGCTACACCATAGCACCGGCGAGTACGACGGTGTGCGCGCCTACCGAAGGGGGGATCCGCTCAAGACCGTGGTATGGAAGAAGGCGGCCAAGTCCAACGAGCTGGTGAGCCGTGACACCCAGCAGTTGCAGCATCTGGAACTATGGCTCGACCTGGCCAACACCGGCCTGGGGGCCGCGCCCGGAGCGGCCGGGGACTCGTCGCGGTTGGAGCAACAATTGTCACGCCTGTGCGCCTGGGTGTTGCAGGCGGAAAAGCTGGGGCTACAGTACGGCCTGCGGCTGGCAGGCATAGAGGTTCAGCCCGGCAGCGGTGAAGTGCATCAGCGCAATTGCCTGCAGGCTTTGGCACTGGCCTGATTCCATGACCATGCTTACTGCCCTCAAGAACTTGCCGCGTGATGCCCGCGACACGCTGTTCCTGCTCGCAGTCATTGCCTGGCTGATTGCGCCGCAGGTGAATAACTTGCCGCTCTGGTGCAGCGCCATGGCAGCGGCCATCCTTCTATGGCGCGCAAGCATTGCGGTGCGTGGCCACAGCCTGCCTTCGCGCTGGTGGCTGCTGCTCCTGCTGGTGCTCGCCACGGCAGGCACCTGGACCACCTACCGTACCATTCTCGGGCGGGATGCCGGGGTCACGTTCATCGTGGTGCTGCTGGCCCTCAAGACACTGGAGCTGCGCGCGCAGCGCGATGCTTTTGTGGTCTTCTTCCTGGGTTTCTTCACCCTGCTCTCCAACTTCTTCTTCTCTCAAAGCCTGCTCACCGCTTTTGCCATGCTGGTGGGGCTGCTGGGCTTGCTCACTGCCCTGGTCAACAGCCATATGCCGGTCGGGCGGCCACCGTTGGCACAGGCGGCACGCACGGCGGGCTGGATGGCTCTTTTAGGTGCGCCGATCATGGCAGTGCTGTTCGTGCTGTTCCCGCGCATAGCTCCACTGTGGGGCGTGCCCGCGGACGCGATGACCGGCCGCAGTGGTCTGAGTGCCAATATGCGCGTGGGCACCATGGCCAGTCTTGCACTGGACAGCAGCGTTGCCATGCGGATTCGGTTTGAAGGTGCCACACCACCGGCCCATGCGCTGTACTTCCGCGGCCCGGTGCTCTCTACATTCGATGGACGCGAGTGGCGGCCGTTGCGCTCCAACTTTCCGACACGTTTTCAACCCGCTGCACAGTTGCAAGTCACTGGCATGGCGTACCGGTACCAGGTGACGCTGGAGGCCAACAACCGACCCTGGATTGTGGTGCTTGATGCCACACCGGACAAACCCACCATCAATGGCTACACCGCCAGCATGGGGCCCGACCTGCAATGGACGACTGATCGGCCCATGGCGGACCTGGTCCGCTATTCGGCTGAAAGCTTTCCCGACTTCAGCTACGGGCCGCCGCGTGCGGTCGCTGCATTGCAGGACTATGTGGACCTGCCACCCAATTTCAACCCGCGCACGATCGAGCTGGCCGCCGAACTGCGGCGCGACCCGCGTGCACGCGAAGGGACTGCGGCGCTGATTGCGATGGTGCTGGAGCGCTTGCGCACCGGTGGCTATACCTACACGCTGGAGCCCGGTGTTTTTGGCACCCACACGGCCGATGAATTCTGGTTTGACCGCAAGGAAGGTTTTTGCGAGCACATTGCGTCAAGTTTTGTGGTGCTGATGCGCGCCATGGGCGTTCCGGCCCGCGTCGTGACCGGCTACCAGGGCGGCGAACCCAACAATGTGGACGGGTTCTGGACCGTGCGCCAAAGCGACGCCCATGCCTGGACCGAAGTCTGGATTGCCGGCAGCGGCTGGTTGCGCGTCGACCCGACATCCGCGGTAGCACCCGGGCGCACCGGTAGCCTTCAGCGCTTGATTCAGCCGCAAGGTGCCATGGCACAAGCGTTGGGGGCCGTCAGCCCGGCACTGGTGCTGAATTTGCGCGCGACCTGGGAGGCTTTGAATAACCGCTGGAACCAGTGGGTACTGAACTACTCGCAGGCCAGGCAGCTTGACCTGCTACGCAACATAGGGTTTGAGTCACCAAGCTGGGAAGACCTGAGCTATGTATTGATTGGCGTCATTGTGCTTGCCAGCATGGCAGGTGCCCTGTGGACCTTGTGGGAGCGCCGCCGTCAGGACCCGTGGCTGCGCCTGCTGCAACAGGTCGGTATTCGTTTGCGACGTTTGGGCGTGATCGTGCCAGACACCGCCCCGCCGCGTTCGATAGCCGAGCAGCTCCGCCAGGAGAGAGCATGGGCGACAAATCCGATCACACCCGCCCTGGCAGAATGGTTGCTGCGCCTGGAGGCCTGGCGCTATGCGCCTGCCGGTCAACGCGCGGCGCTCTCCACACTGCAACGTGAATTCAAACAACTGCCTTGGCCGCCACGGCGTGACTGAGCGATACGTCTTGTGACAACCCTACTTCGCTTTTTCGCTACTATTTTTATAGCTTCTTACGCTTGCTACTCGGGCGCTGCGGGCATAAATGGCACCAAGAATACCGCGTCAAAATTGGGCAAGACAGCGCCAGCATCCAAACGCGCGCAACCCGCCAAAATCGTCACTGGCCCTCTCTACGCCACGCGGCCGGACGCCATGGCAGTTGCCGACGCGATCGCGCAGAAGCTGCAAATCGATTCCGGCTGGGTGCGCCAAGCCATCGGACATGCACACAAGATGCCGGGCATTGCGCGCGCTGCGGCACCGCCACCGGTGGGCACACCCAAAAACTGGTCGGTCTATCGAGGCCGCTTTATTGACCCCATTCGCATTCGCGCCGGCGTGAAATTCTGGCAAGCGCACCGAGCCACGCTGGAGCGCGCCGAGCAGGAGTTTGGGGTGCCGGCCAACATTGTGGTGGGCGTCATTGGTGTGGAGACCATCTATGGGCAGCAAACGGGCTCCTACCGCGTCATGGATGCCCTCTGCACGCTGGCTTTTGACTTCCCGCAGGAGCACCCACGTGCTGCTGAACGCGCCGCGTTCTTCCGCTCGGAGCTTGAGGCATTTTTGGGGCTAACCCATCGTACCGGCACGGATCCGTTGGCCCTGCGCGGCAGTTATGCGGGTGCCATGGGGTTGCCGCAGTTCATGCCCTCAAGTTGGGACAAGTATGCGATCGACTTTGATGGGGATGGCCGGGTAGACCTGTTCCTGAGTGCGGCCGATGTCATTGGTTCGGTGGCCAACTATTTCAAGGCATTCCAGTGGCAACGCGGTATGCCCACCCATTATCCGGTGCGATTCAATGCCGAGAAGCTGGACAAGGCCCAACTGCTCGCACCCGACATCGTGCCAAGTTTCTCGCCAGATGGGTTTGCCGCCCTAGGCGCTGAACTGGAGCCAGACGCACAGCAACACCCCGGGCCGCTGGCATTGGTGGAACTGCAAAATGGCAGCGCCCCGCCCCTGTACCTGGCAGGCACCGCCAATTTCTACGCCATCACCCGCTACAACTGGAGCAGCTATTACGCGCTGGCCGTCATTGAGCTGGGTCAGGCGGTGGCCGACGCCATGCCAAAATAGACCATGGCCGACGACCCAGCCACATCCTCCACAGCGCTCCCTGCGCCGCCGGTGTTGACCGCGACAGGGGGAGCGCCGCCTGATGTCCCGGATACCACCTCCGCTTTGTACCGCGCCATTCTGGGCGAGGTCCACGCCGAGTACTACCTTTCGGTGTTCAGTCGGATTGATGCCGCCGAGCGTTGGCAGCCTCACTGGAACTGGGCGGCCAGTCTGTGCACCCTGAGTTGGCTGGTGTTTCGCCAGCTCTGGAGCGTGGCCCTGTACTACGCAGGGATCGTCGTTGCCGGGTTTCTTTTGATATTTGGTATCGGAAGTCTTGTATTCCAGTTTTCATCCACCGTGGAGCTGGTCCTGTCCGGCGCATTTATAGGCGCGCTTTTTGCCGTGCCTGGCTTGCTGGGAACGACCCTGTTGCATGCCGATTGCCGCAGGCGCATGACGCTGGCCCTGCGCTCCAGCAACACCGATGAAGAGGCCCGCCTGACGCTCGTTGGGCAGGCAAGTACCCGCCGCCGCTTGGGTGTGCTGGTAGCCATCAATACCATTTGCGCCGCGCTGATCGGACTGGCCGCTTGGCAATGGCTGGAGTTTTCCGCCAGCGCAGGCCGTCTGTCCCAACCCGCAGCCCCGCAGGTGGCGCCGCTGCCTGCCACACCGGTACCCATCACGCCCTCCTCAGGCCCTGCCTCGCCGACATCCAGTCCAGCAGCGCCATCGCCGGCCACGGAAACGCCGCCCACTAGCGCGGCCTCTTCACCCGCAAGCCCAAGCCCAAGCCCAAGCCCAACTCCAACTCCAATTCCAACTGCCTCGGCGAGTGCAGTGCCGGCGCCGGTTGCAACGAGCGCTTCAGCGCCAGCGCGGGCTGCAAGCGCCGCCAGACCAGCTGCCCCATCATCAGCGCCACGCCCGGTGACCGGTACCGCAGGCCGCTCTGCCCAGGGGCCGGTGCCATGGGAGGCCATGAAGATTGCCCCGCCCCGCCCCGATATCGCACCAACTCCGTCCATCGAACCCAAGAAACACGTGATCGAATCGCCATGGACTGGCGCCGCGTCGGCCCCTGCCGCAGCCAACAGGCCGCCTGCTCCCTCGAAACCGGAGATAGGCGCCACCACCGAAAAGCAGTTGCTTATCAATGTCGGGCTGTTTGCGGTGGAGGACAACGCCCGCAACGTCTACAACAAACTCGATGCGGCCGGTCTGCCCGCGACGCTGCAACCCCTGACCACGGCCAAAGGACAGCGGTTCCGGGTGCGGGTGGGTCCCTACGCCAGTCGCGCCGAGGCCCAGGCTGCAGCGGCCAAGATTCGGGCGCTCGCACTGGAAGCTGTTGTCATCGAAAGCCCGTCACCGTGAGTGAAGGCAGTGACCGAGCATGCCCCTTCAGGGACCGAGGCTGACGCTTTCAAACAACGCGTGCAGCGCATCACTCCAGGCGTCAACCTCGATGTCGCTGACGTTGAGGTAAGACAGGCAACTGGCTCCAAAAGCCACCCATTCCTTTTGTTCCTGTACCCCTTCATGGGCTGCCACCAGTTTTTCCGCGACCAGTGCCATCGCCACCAGCGTACGGGTCTGCGCCGGGATGCTCTCGGTACCAAAAATCGTGAAGTCGTGGTGCAGCCGCACAGCCTGGTAGATGGGTGTGGGAAGCCGCCAGGTACGCGCCACCAAGGCACCTACGACGGCGTGGTCGGTCTTGTGGGCGGCATTCTCGGTGGCTGTGAAACTACGGTCCTGGCGGGCAAGCGCTTCGGTCAGCGTGCCAGAGTAGCCACGCACCCCTTGCATCAGGATCGGGATGCCCACATGGTAGAAAAGTCCGCAGGTGTAGGCCAACTCCGGATCCACCCCGTACAACTGGCGCGCGATGTAGTGCATTGCCATGGCACGCCGGGTTGAGGTCTCCCAAAAGTGCTCCAGCAACGGCGAATTGATGCGAATGGAACTGCGCAGCAGGAAAGCCGACAGCAACTTCTCTGTCATTTTCATGCCAAGCAACCCCAGCGCCTCGTTGACCGAGGTCACCGCGCGGGAGCGTGCGTAATACGGGCTATTGGCGGTACGAATGAGGGACGCCGCCATGGCCACGTCGCGTCCCGCAATGTCGGCAATGACCGCGGGATCGGGATCGGCCTGATCCATTTCGCGGCGCAGCGCCACCAGCAGTTCCGGGCACGGCGGTATCACAATGTCGCGCAAGGGCCCGCACGCCAGTGCCTGGTCGAGTTCCCGATCGGTGTCGTTCACCGGCGCGGTTGGGGGTGCCTTCAGCGGCGCCTTGGGGTGCATACCAATCCTTGTTGCGTTGCCTGCCTGATGGCATTATTACCGCAACCTCAAACGTGGTTGTCTGCCGTTCTGCGCGTTGGTCGGACCGCCGGACTTGTGCGCCATTGCTCCAGCGCACTTACCGTAAGGGGTCGAGCGAAAAGATAACCCTGCAACTCATTGCAACCCATCAGCGCGAGTTGGCGCGCTTCTTCGATGTTCTCGACACCTTCGGCGACTACGGTCAGACCCAGCGTGTGACCGAGCGCGATGATGGCGCGGGTGATCGCGAAGTCGGTGGGATCTTCAAACATGTCGTGTACAAACGACTTGTCAATCTTCAGTTTGTCAATCGGAAACCGCTTCAGGTAACTCAGGCTCGAGTAACCTGTACCAAAATCGTCGATCGACAACTTGAACCCGAGCGCCTTGACTTGAACGAGTTTGATCTGTGTCGCCTGGGCATTGGCCATCAGGTGAGACTCGGTAATTTCCAGCTCAATGTGGGCGGGATCAACGCCCGTGGAGGCGATGACAGACTGCAGTTGCGACACCAGTTCCGGGTCTGCCAACTGGACTGCCGACAGATTGATGGACATATCAATGACGCCAAAATCTCCATCACGCCACGCCACCCATTGCCTGCACGCCTGCGCCAGCACCCATGATCCAATGGGGTGAATGAGACCAATGTCTTCTGCAATCGGAATGAACTGGTCTGGCCCGATCGGACCCACTTCGTCGTTGTGCCAGCGCAGCAGGGCCTCGACCCCCAGAAGTTGCTGGCTCTGGGCATCCACCCGCGGCTGGTACAGCAACCGGAATTCACCGCGCTCGACAGCGCCTCGCAGGCATTGCTCGATGATGCTGCGTTGACGGGCCGCATCGTCGATGGCGGTGACGAAAAACCGGGCCATGTCCCGCCCATCGGACTTGGCGACATACATGGCTGCATCAGCGCGTCGCATCAACTCATCCAGATCGGCGCCGTCGTCCGGGCAGAACGCCACACCCACACTGCACGACACCCTGAGTTCGTGGCCATCGACGTGGTGTGACTGGCGGATAAGCGGAATAAGCCGGGCATCGACCTGCAGGCGCACGTCTTCACGGTCCTTGACACCGCGCATGATGATCACGAATTCATCGCCTCCAAGCCGGCTGACGGTGTCGCCACTGCGCACTGCCTGCGACAGGCGTGCCGCGACAGAACGCAGCAGGCCGTCGCCAATGTGGTGCCCCAGCGAATCATTGATGGATTTGAAATGGTCCAAATCGATAAACAACACGGCAACCCGCTCCCCGTGCTCTTTGACCGCCTTGAGCGCCGACTGCAAACGCTCCACGCACAGGGTGCGATTGGGCAAGCCGGTCAGCATGTCGTGCTCGGCCAGAAACTGCACCCGGGCTTCGGTGCGTTTGCGGTCCGTAATATCCACCGAAATCCCGATGTAGTGCGTCACATCGCCACGCGAGGTCTCGCGGACAGCAGAAATCATCAGCCAGGCAGGATAGCTCTCGCCCGATCGACGCCGCACCAGAACCTCGCCCTGCCAGGCATCGCGCTCCCGCACCGACTGGCCGATCTGGGCTGCAAGCTGTGGCCCATCGTCACTCTCGAGCAGCATGGCCAGATGCTCGCCGATGACCTCGTAGTAGTCATAAGAGGTTGACCGACAAAAGGACTTGTTGACGCTGAGAATTTTCTGATCGCGGTCCATGATGACAATACTCTCGGACGACGCCTCGAACACCTTGGACCACAGCTCAAGGCGCTGCTCCATGACCTTGAGCACATTGATGGGGGTAAACGAGGTCAACACCGAGTCCTGCCCCTGAAATCTCAGGCGGCGTGCCGACAACACGGCCCAGGAAGGTTCGAGCCCACCGAGCCAGCGCACCTCAAACTCGTCTACCGACCCGCGATCGGCAAGATGTTGAAAGAACCGGGTGCGTACACCGGGCTCCAGCCCACTCACCCAGGGATCGGTGCGCCGACCGTGAAGCCAGGGTTCAGCCGGGGCATTGGAGTGCAGCACATCATGGTCGGGGATGGATGTCACCACCAATGCGATGGGCATCGACTCGACCAGATCAAGCTGGGCCTGCGCAGCGCGCGCGCTGGCAGCCATCTCCTGTTTAGCCAACCGGTCGTGGTCCAACTGCGCCAGCATCGCGTTGAACGCAGTCACCAATTGCCCGATCTCGTCATGACTATCCCATTGGGCCCGCAGGGTGTACTCGCCGCTGCGGCGCACCTCTCCTGCGACCACCGACAACTGTTTCAAGGGTTTGGCAATCTGGCGGGCGACCACATACACCAGACCCAAAATGCAGGAAAGCAGCAACAGCGCCGTACCCAGGTGCAACCACATTCGCTGGAACTGTGCGCTGACGCGCGCTTGCAGTAATCCGTCCAACTGCGTCAATTCAACCGCCCAACTGCTGTCGAGTTGGCGCAGCGTCGCAGCGTAGATCACTCCCAAAGCCCGCATTTCCTGCGCAGTCTCAACCTGATCTACAGTGTTTCGGATAGCACCCAGCATGACCTCCAGTTGCGCTTCGAGCTTGCTCTGGCTTGGCTGCAGAACTGCCTTGAGCTGCGGCGCACCGGCGCGCATGGCCTGGGCTGCGTCCGAGCGTATACCCTGGGCGACCGCATCCATGCGTCCCGCCAGAATCAGCAAACGCGTGCGCTGGTCCGCCCGACGCACTTCGCCGTGCTGGGGAGAGGTCAAAAAGCCAAGCGTCTCGTCCATGATCTGCAGCAACTCGGGGTAGCGCAAAACGACAAGGGACATCACGTAATAGCTGTCGAGGTCCGGATCAAGTATGAGATTGGACTGGTTGCCGACCGCCGTGATCAGGTCGCGCCCCATGGTGATCAACGGCGACAGGTCTGGTGGTGGCTGGGTGGCGTTGGGTGCATTAAATGCATGCAACGCATCGACCAAATCGGGGGCCACTGCGGCCGTCTCCAGCACCTCATCAAAATCGGCGCGCGCACGGTGCAAGCTTTCCAGGGCCTGCACGCGTTGATCGCCGCTATCCGTAGGTGCCACGGTGTGAACCATGAGCAGGTTTCGCACCGCGTTGGTGTAGGTGACTCCCACTATCTCCTTGCGCGCAAAATCAATCGCAAGGTACTTCTCATGGATCAGGATGCCCGAGATGTATATGACTGCCGTCAAATCCAGCATGTAGATCAGCATCAGTTTGCGCCCGACGCTGAGCCGCCGCAGCCAACCAAACAAGCGGCCGCCCAATGTTTTCGATAGTCGCCGCATCAAGGAATCAAGGCATGCATCAAGGCGAATCAACCAACCGATGGCACCAAAAATTCGCGACTGATATGGGCACCCAGATCGTTCACGCGGTCAAGAAATTGCGTGAGATACGCATGCAGACCGGTCGCAAGAATTTCATCGATGCGGCCAAACTGGAGGTCGGCGCGCAGTTTTCCGGCACGTCGCTGGGTTTCTGCGGCCGGGTCACTGGCGACCAGGCTCAGGTTGTTCACCACCTCGTTGAGGCTGGCGTGCAGCGAGCGCGGCATATCTGCTTTCAGAATGAGCAGTTCTGCCACGAGTTCGGGCTTGATGACGTCGCGGTAAACCTTGCGGTACACCTCAAAGCCCGAGACGCAACGCAATATCGCACTCCAGTGGTAGAAGTCGTACTCTTGGTCTTTTTCGTTGGCACCGCCAAAAAAATCGCTGTGCACCGCATGGAATTTGACGTCTACCAGGCGCGCCGTGTTGTCGGCACGTTCCAGAAACGTTCCCAGGCGCATGAAGTGCAAGGCCTCGTCCATCAGCATGGTGCCCACTGTCACCCCGCGTGAAAGGTGGGAGCGAAACTTGACCCACTCGAAAAACTGCGCAGGATCGCTCTCGAACTCGCCGGCCTTGAGCATGCGTTTGACTTCCAGCCAAGTCTGGTTGTGGGTCTCCCACACCTCTGTGGTCAAGGTGCCGCGCACGGCACGTGCGTTCTCTCGCGCGGCGCCCAGGCACGACACGATGCTCGAAGGATTGCTTTCGTCTTTCACCATGAAGTCCATGACTTCGCGGGCTTCGACGGCGCCATAGCGTTCGGCATAGGTGCGGGTGAGCTCACTGATACTGAGCAGGCCCTGCCAGCCCATTTGGGCAACGGCGTCGGACTGTGGCAGCAAGGCAGTCTGGTAGTTGACATCGAGCAGTCGTGCGGTGTTCTCCGCGCGCTCGATATAGCGGGACATCCAGAAAAGATGGTCGGCGGTGCGTGACAACATATCAAAATCTCCAGCAATCGCCACCACGGTGGCGTGAGAAACGGTCAAAACCAGGGACACCATGGAACCGGCTTTGCCGGGCCGTTGGTGTCGCCCCCTTGAGGGGGAGGCGCGCAGCGCCCCGGGGGTGCTTCATATTTCCAAAATCCAGGTATCTTTGGTGCCGCCGCCCTGGGACGAGTTCACCACCAGCGAGCCATCCTTGAGCGCCACGCGGGTCAGGCCGCCGGGCACCATCTGCACGGTCTTTGCCGATAAGACGTAGGGGCGCAAATCAATGTGGCGCGGTGCAATGCCGCTCTCCACAAAAGTCGGACAACTCGACAGACTCAGTGTGGGCTGGGCGATATAGCCGCTGGGGTTGGCCAGCAAGGCCTTGCGGAAGTCTTCAATCTCGGCATGCGTGGACGCGGGCCCCACCAGCATGCCGTAGCCGCCCGCGCCGTGCACCTCCTTGACCACCAGGTCTTTCAGATTGGCCAGCGTGTAGGCCAGATCGTCCTTGTTGCGGCACATGTAGGTCGGCACGTTGTTGAGGATTGGCTTCTCGCCCAGGTAAAACTCGATCATCTTGGGCACATAGGGGTAGATCGACTTGTCATCAGCCACGCCAGTTCCCACCGCATTGCAAATGGTCACGTGGCCAGCCCTGTAGGCATCGAGCAGCCCCGCGCAGCCCAGGGTCGAGGTCGGCCGAAACACGGTCGGATCGAGGAAATCATCGTCCACACGGCGATAGATCACATCCACGCGCCGTGGCCCGCGGGTGGTGCGCATGTACACAAAATTGTCTTTGACAAACAGGTCCTGACCTTCGACCAGCTCTACGCCCATTTGCTGTGCCAAAAACGCGTGCTCGAAATACGCGCTGTTGTACATGCCAGGCGTCAACACCACCACGGTAGGCTCGGCGGTTGTCTCGGGGCTGCTGGCGCGCAGGGTTTCGAGCAGCAGGTCGGGGTAGTGCGCGATGGGAGCGACGCGATGTGCACTGAACAGGTCCGGGAAAAGCCGCATCATCATCTTGCGGTCTTCCAGCATGTAGGAGACGCCCGAGGGCACCCGCAGATTGTCTTCGAGCACGTAGTACTCGCCCTCGCCCGCGGCATTGGGTGCGCGAACAATGTCAATACCGGAGATTTGTGAGTAGATGTCGTTGGGTACGGTCACGCCCATCATCTCGGGGCGGAACTGGGCGTTGTTCTCGATCTGTTCGCGCGGGATGATGCCGGCCTTGAGAATTTCCTGGTCGTGATACACATCGTGAATAAACCGGTTCAGCGCAGTGACACGCTGCACCAGGCCCTCTTCCATCGTGGCCCACTCGTGCGCCGGAATGATGCGCGGAATCAGATCGAATGGAATCAGGCGCTCGGTGCCAGCACCTTCCTCGTCCTTTTCACCGTAGACCGCGAAAGTGATGCCGACGCGCCTAAAAATCATTTCGGCTTCTTCACGCCGCTTGGCCATCATGTCCCCGGGCTGGCGCGCCAGCCACTCATCGTAGATCTTGTAGTGGTCCCGCACCAAGGCACCCTTGGTGAAAAACTCATACGGAAGGCGGGTGTACATCTCGTCAAACTTCTGCATAAATAACCCTTCATTCCTGGTACTTTGCGCCACAGGCCTCTGCTCTGTGCGAATTTACATCACAAGTTAGCAAGGTTCGAGCCATCGAACTGCGTCCGCACAGGCACCACTATGGCACAAGGTGGTGCCAGTAGCGATGCTCTGCCAGCCGCAAGCATGCTTCATTCTGGTGCGCCTCGAGCCACCACGAGCGCCACAGGAACGCACCACAATGGGGTGAATCGATCAGCTGGATGTTTTGTTGACGGTAGCGTTCGACGACCGACGCAGCCGGGTGGCCAAACCGGTTGCGGTAGCCCGACTGCACGATGGCCAACGATGGCTTTACGGCCTGAAGAAAAGCAGCGCTGCTCGACGTTTTGCTGCCGTGGTGCGGTACCAGCAGCACATCGGCACGCAGAGGTGCACCATCGGCCACCAACTGAGCCTCTTGCGCTTCCTCAATATCGCCCGCCAGCAGTACCGCGCGATGGCCACTGGAAATACGCAACACACACGACAAGGCGTTGGGCTTTGCAGGCACATCGTAGGCCCGGCTTTGCGGGTGCAACACCTCAAATCGCACGCCATCCCACTCCCAATGTTGACCCGCCTGGCAACGCTGCACGGGCCGTATCGCCTGCAAAAGATTGTCCGACTCCATGGAACTCCAGACCTCGGCTTGCGGCTGCATGGCCAGCACCGCATTCGCACCCCCCACATGGTCGGTATCGCGGTGGCTCAGCACCACGCGGTCAAGTTGCGTACCCAGCGATCGCAACAGGGGTACCAGCACCCGGTGTCCGGCATCGCTTTCCAGGCTGTAGCGTGGCCCGGCGTCGTAGAGCAAGGCGTGGGCAGCGGTTCGCACCAGTACCGCGTTGCCCTGCCCGATGTCGGCCGCCAGCAACTCAAAGTGCCCCTGCGGCGGCAACGGCACGCGCCACAGGGCCAGTGGCAGCAACAACGGCAACCCGAGCACGCGAACCGTCCATGGCAGGGGCAGTACCACCACCAGGGCTCCCACCATCCCCACGACACCCATCCAGATCGGCGGAATCGCCACGGAAACGGCTGCCCACTGCCAGCCGGCCAACCATTGCAGCGCCAACATGAGCGCTTGGAGCGCACCGGCTGCCACATCCCACAACGCGGCAACCACCACGCCCAACAAGGCCAGCGGAGTGATGACCACCGTGACCCAGGGAATCGCGACGGCATTGGCGAAGAGCCCAACCAGCGAGAGTTGCCCAAACAACAGCAGCGACAACGGTGCCAGCGCCAGCGTGATCACCCACTGCTCGCGCAGTCCGGACACCACGCCCCCGCCCACACGCTGAATTGCAGCCCGCCAGCGCGGCGGTTCCACTGGCTCCATTCCTTCCAGAACCTCAATGCCATTTTGGCCTTTGACGCCCGCCTGGCTTGCGTAAGGCGCTCCTGAATCCGTAGCAAACAGTATTCCCACCGCCACAAAACTCAGCCAGAAGCCAGGCTGCAGAAGTGCCCATGGATCGACCATGACCACCGACGCACATGCCAGCATCCAGACCTGGTGCCAGGGCCAGCGCGCACCCGCCAGGCGCAACAGGCAAACCACCGCCAGCATCAGACAGGTGCGTTGGGCGGGAATGCCCCAGCCTGAAAAAAGCGCGTAGGCACATGCCAGCCCCACGCCACCCACCAGCGCCGCGTGGGGAGCGGATACGGTCAGACACAATCGGCTCGAGCGCCGCCAGAACCAGCCCAGCAACAGCGCGGCTCCCCACGCGAACATGGTGATGTGCAGCCCGGATATGGATACCAAATGCGCCACCCCGGTGGCACGGAACACATCCCAATCAGCGCGTTCAATGGCATTCTGGTCCCCCACCACCAGGGCCGCAATCACGCCGGCAAGCTGGCGCGATTCCAGGCGCGCCATGATGCGGTCACGCACCACCTGCCGGGCCAGTGCGACCGGATGGTGCCAGGTCTGGCCCAAGCGCAGCGCGGCGGGGTCCTTGGGGCTGGCGCGCACATAGCCGGTGGCCTGCACGCCCTGCTCCCACAGCCACAATTCATAGTCGAAACCATGCGGGTTGCGGCTGCCGTGGGGCGCCTTGACGCGGATGGGCATGGTCCAGCGCTCACCCGCCTGCACGTCGGCAGGAAGACGGTTGAGCACCAGCAGTGGCGCAATTGATTCGCCAGCGGCAACGGTGTCCGAGTCCGGCAAAACCGCCGGCCCGGCAGAAAACGCTCCGCCATACCAGCCCACGTCCATCAACGCGGGAAAGTCTTTGGACTCTCCATTCAGGCTGGCGGCTTCCACCCGCAACCGAAAGCGCAGGCCTGCTTCGTTGCGCTGCGGCAGGCCCACCACCACCCCGGTCACCAACACATCGCGCCCCTCGAGCGTGGGGCTGAGTGATTGACTGGCGTACCAACCGGCACGCACGCCGGTCAACCCGAACGCCAAAGCCGCCATACACAGCAAGACACCGAGCCAGCGCACCCAAACTGCTATTACATTGGTAGCTGCCAACGCATACCCGGCAAGCGCCAGAGGCAGAAACCATGCATACACATGGATTTGCCACAACGCACTTTGCTGCAGTTGCAGGGCCGCTCCCACCACCAGGCCGAACATGGCGGGAAACAGCATGCCAGCCAGGGGGCGACGGGGGTGGTGATCAGGGTGCACGCGGCAATGCTAACCCGCTACTGCCAGATGGCTCGGGAATTGCTTGAGCCATTCGTTGTTAACATGCTCGTGCGCAGCTTGCACTACTGCAACCTGCCCGACCCAACCTAGATTGCTCTGACGCCTATGTCGATCCACGCCGCCCTCAACCACGTTACCCACTACACCTATGACCGCCTGGTGGCTCTCGGGCCGCAGGTGGTGCGGCTGCGCCCCGCGCCCCACTGCCGCAGCAAGATCGTCTCCTACTCGCTGAAGGTCGAGCCCTCCGAGGGCCACTTCATGAACTGGCAGCAGGACCCGTTTTCCAATTACCAGGCACGCCTGGTGTTCCCGAACAAGACCCGCGAATTCAAGGTGACGGTGGACGTCGTGGTCGAGATGGCGGTCTACAACCCGTTTGATTTCTTTCTGGAGCCGGATGCGGAGGAGTTTCCGTTCAAGTACGCCCCCATGCTGCAGGAAGAGTTGCTGCCCTACCTGATGGCGGGCGAGCGCACGGCACCCATCAACGACTACCTGGCCACGATCGACTACACCAAACGGCGCACGGTGATTTTCCTGGTCGATTTGAACACCATGGTGCACAACGCCATCAAATACACCATCCGCATGGAGCCCGGTGTGCAGACACCGGAAGAGACGCTCAAACTCGGCTCCGGTTCGTGCCGTGACTCGGCCTGGCTAATGGTGCAGTTGCTGCGCCACTGCGGTCTGGCGGCACGGTTTGTCTCGGGATACCTGATCCAGTTGAAGTCCGACGTCAAGGCGCTCGACGGCCCTAGCGGTACTGAAGTCGATTTCACCGACCTGCACGCCTGGTGCGAGGTCTATCTGCCCGGCGCGGGCTGGATTGGTCTGGACGCCACCTCCGGCCTGCTGGCCGGTGAAGGCCATGTGCCACTGGCCTGCACGCCGCAACCCTCGGGCGCAGCGCCGATTGAAGGCGGCGTGGAAAAGTGCGAGGTGGAGTTTGCCCACCACATGCAGGTGACCCGCATTTACGAATCGCCCCGCGTGACCAAGCCTTATACCGAGGAGCAGTGGGCCGACGTCATGCAGCTCGGTAACGCCGTTGACAAGGAATTGGCCGCCGGGGATGTGCGCCTGACCATGGGCGGCGAACCCACTTTTGTGGCCGTGGACGACCGCGACGCTGCAGAGTGGAACACCGATGCACTAGGCCCCACCAAGCGCGGCTTTGCCACTGCACTGGTACACAAACTGCGCGACGAGTATGGGCAAGGCGGCTTTCTGCACTTCGGCCAGGGCAAGTGGTACCCCGGCGAGCAACTCCCACGCTGGGCCCTCAACATCTACTGGCGCGCCGACAAGCAGCCGGTGTGGACGGACCCTGCCCTGTTTACGGATGAGCGCGACCCCACCCACT